>VBFG01000029.1 GCA_005882635.1 Chloroflexota bacterium
CGGGATGGTCGACGTCGACATCCCCCGAGACGAGATCGTCGACCCCCCGGCGCTCCTGGCGGGACCCGACTTCCCGTGGTACGACCGATCGCGCTGTCGGACGCCGATGCAGTGGTCGTCCGGGCCGGGCGCCGGGTTCACGACCGGCCGACCCTGGCTACGCCTGGGGCCCGACGCGGCGAACCGCAACGTCGAGTCCGAGGTCCCTGATCCCGACTCGGTCTTCGGCTGCTACAGCCGCGTGCTGGCGTTCCGGGCGACCTCGGCCGCGCTCCGTCGGGGCGGGATGACGCGGCTGGAGAGTGGCGCCGCCGACGTCCTCGCCTGGATCCGTGAGGCCGCCGCCGAGCGGCTCCTCGTCCTCGTGAGCTTCGTCGGCGAGACCCGGACGGTGGATCTCGCAGGGATCGCCCCCGGCACGTCGTGGACGCCACGCGTCGGCACTCGGCGCGAGCCGTCGGCGCCCTCGGACCACGGCCGCCTGGAGCTCGCCCCGGACGAGGCCGTGATCCTGGAATCCGTCGAACGTTGAGCCGCCGCCAATCGTCCGGGTGACGGACCGGTCGGCCCCGCTGCTACCATTCCGGCCAGCGATTCCCCGTCTCCACGGAGCCTGCCGTGCCGCTCGATTTCCTCAAGCGTCGAAACCCCGACACGACGGCGACAGCAGCCGCCGGCCAGCCCGCCGCAGCCCCGGCTGGCGGCCGCGGTCAAGTCACGCTGCCCGAGGAAGTCGTCGCCCAGGAATACCAGCTGAAGCTGTACTACGCCGGCAAGACGAGCGAGGGCGTCCGGATGACGGCCGGCCCACGTGCGATGGCGGAGCTGCCGGGCATGCTCCACGGCCTGGCGAAGAGCGAGATCGAGGTGGTCGATCCGCTGCCGATCGAGTTCAGCCAGGCCACGCCGGTGATGGCCAGGCCATCCGAGGCGATGCAGTGGCTCAACGCCCACCACGTCCACTCCCCGGTGACCCGGCACGCGCTGGTGGTCCTCGAATCGATCGACGCGATCGACCTGGCCTTCGACACCTTCGTCTGCACGCTCCTCGACGGCGACGTCGATACCAGCGGCTACCCGGATTACAGCGCGATCGTCGGCGGGGTCGCCTCGCACTGGGACGAGGCGACCGGCGACATGATCGTCCGGGCGGTCGTCGGCTGGGGCGGCAAGGGCGTCCGCGGTGACACGGACCGGATCGCCGCGAAGCTGCTTGCCGGCATCCTGACGAACATCCTGGCCAACCAGTACGCGATGGGTCTTACCGCAATCGAGCGGCCGGTCCCGGCAGCCGGCCGTGGCGGCCTGGTCTGCGCCCACTGCGGGTTTGCCTCGGCTCACGAGCGCGCCTTCTACTGCCCGAAGTGCGGCATGCGCCTGCTCCGCGGCTGACGGAGCTCGGCCCGCCGCAATGCCCATCTACGACTACGTCTGCCATCACTGCGGGCACCGGTTCGAGGTGATCCACGGCATCCACGCCGACGGTCCGCGGACCTGCCCGGTCTGCGGCGGCGGTCCAGTCCGCAAGGCCTTCGCGACTCCGGCCATCCACTTCAAGGGCTCCGGCTGGGCGAAGAAGGATCGGAGCTCGGCTGCCCGCAAGGCGGCGCCGGACTCCGATGCGAAACCCGCCGCGTCCGGGGCGGAGGGCGGTGAAGGGGCGACATCGCCGAGCTCGCCTGACTCGTCCGGGTCCGGGGGGTCGACGTCGCCATCGCCGTCGACGACGAAGCACGGCTCCGGCGGGTCGGCCGCCTCTGGCGGCTCCGCGGGGAGCTCCAGCGAGAGCCGCTGATGGCGGGCTCGGCGTCCGACTGGATCAGCCTCGCCGAAGCGGCCGAGATCCTCGAATCGGCCAATATCCGGTTCCGGCCGTCGACCATCGGTGGATGGGCCCGGAGCGGCAGGCTCCAGAGCATCAAGCTCGGCGGGCGCCGCTTCGTCCGCCGGGGCGAGGTCCGGGCTCTGGTGGCGGGCCCACGCCGAGTCCGCGCGTCCGACCTCCAGCCGGGGTTGTTCGAGGAGATCCGAGACTGACGGAGCTCGGGCGCGATCCGCGTCCGACCGGCCGCCGGGCGCTGCGCGACCGACTGCTCCGGCTGGCCGCTCCGCTGCTCGGATCGGCGCGCGTCGCGATGGCCCGGCGAGTCCTCGATCGGTTCGCGGCGGTCGACGGCCCGCTCCTCGCCGCGGGCATCGCCTACAACGCGGTTCTCGCCCTGATCCCGCTCGGGCTCCTCGCCAGCGGTCTCGCCGGCCTGGTCCTGACCGACCCGCGGAGTCGAGCGGACGTCATCAGCGCGATCGCGGCCCTCCTGCCTCCGCTGTCCGGCGTGGTCGACGAGATCGTCGCCGGTCTCTCTCGGGCGTCGCCGTCGGTCTCTCTCGTGGGGCTCGTGCTCGCTGGTTGGGGAACGTCGCGCCTGTTCGCTGCCCTCGAGTCGGCGATCGTCCAGCTCGACACCAGCGGGCTCCGGCGGGGGCTCGTTCGCCGGACCGCACGGCGGATCGGCTCGGTCGCCGTCGTCGCCGGCATGCTGCTGGCAGCGCTGATCGCCGCACCAATCCTGGCCATCGGCGTCGAGTTCGCCGGCGAGGCGGGCGTCGACCGACCATTCCTCGACCTCCTCCTCGCCCTCCTGCCGCCGGCCCTGGCGGGCGCCGCGCTCGGCGTGATCTACCGCTTGATCCCGGTGGGCCGCGCGACGTGGTGGGCGATCTCGGTCCCGGCCGTCGCAGGCGCGGTGGCGCTCGTCGTCCTGACCCGCACCTTCGTCTTCGTCACGCCGCGTGTGTTCGGGACGAACGTCGTCTACGGGACGCTCGGGGCGATCCTGGTCGGCCTGGCCTGGCTCGACCTGGTGTTCACGGTGATCCTCGTCGGTGCGGCGTGGGTCGACGAGCGTCGCCGAGCGTCGGAAACGCCGATCCCCTGATCGGGCGGATCAGCCCTGGCGGGTCCCGCAGCGGCGGCAGAAGCGCGCGGTCGCCGAGAGCGACAGGCCGCAGTTCGAGCAGGGCTGGATGCCGGTCGGCACGTTGGCCTGGGCATCCACGGGCCCTCCCAACACCTCGCGGGAGGAGGCGGCCCACATCGCGTCGCTCGAGACGCGCGCGTGATTCGCGAGGAGGGCCATGCTCGGCGAGTCGGCCGTGTCGGGACGCGCGGGCCACTGCGGCTCGATGGACGCCTGGGTCGGGGTCGGGACGGCCGGGATCTCGGGAGGAGGCGGGGCGACGGGCTGATCGACGGTCGGCGCGGGCTGGGGCGCAAAGATCCGCCAGGTCGGCTGCTCGATCACGTCCTCGCGCGGTGGCGTCGGCATGGCCTCCGCGGCCACCGGCTCGGGCTCAGGCGCGGCGGCGACCGGCTCGGGCTCGGCGGTGATGGGCTCGGGCTCGGCGGTGATGGGCTCGGCCTCCACAGCCACCGGCTCGGGCTCGGGCTCGGCGGCGACCGGCTCGGGCTCGGCGGCAACCGGCTCGGGCTCGGCGGCAATCGGGGCTTCTGCGGCCGGCTCGACGGCCGCCTCGGCCTGCTGCGCCTCGATCTCGGCCTCGTATGCCTCCAGCTCCGCGTCGATGTTCTGGCCCGGTCGGAACCGCGCGAGGAGGTCCGAGGTGCGGGCGGCCGCGTGGGCGGCGAGGGTGTCGACGTCGACGTCGGCGATTGCAGCGGGCTCGGGCTCGGCTGCGACAGCTTCGACCAGCTCGGGCTCGGCCTCGGCTGCGACGGCTTCGACCAGCTCGGGCTCGGCCTCGGCCACCTCGACGGGCTCGGGTTGGGCTTCGACCGCCTCGATCGGCTCGACGGCTTCGGCAGGCCACGCATCGAACGGCTCGGATGCGACTTCCGGCGCGGCGGCTTCCGCGACGGCCTCGTCGGCCACGACGTCCCGCGCCGACGGCGCCCGCTTCGGCTCACGCGACAGGAATGCGAGGCGCGCGCCGACGTCGAACGTCTCGTCCAGAGCCGCTTCGTTCGCCTCTCCGTGGAACCCGTTGTCGGGGGCGACGCCATTGGTCGGTGCGTCGAGCCCGAGTCCAGCTCCGCTCGCCGCGGCGACACCCGGGAGGTCGACCTCCGGCCAGGCCTCCGCGTCGAGTCGGGCAGGCTCGAACGGGACTGCGTCGGGGAACGGTACCCCGAGCACGTCGTGGCCAAGGTGTGGCGAGCACGTCAGGCACCGGCCTTCGGCCACGTTCCAGCAGTTGCCGCAGGTGTACTGGCGGCAGTTCATGCAGAAGTTGAACGTCGCGTGGAAGGCGTCGAGCTGCTGGGCGGTGACCTCCCGCTCCTCGTCGCCCCGGGCCGCGGCCATCGCCTCGTCGAGCGACGAATCATCGCTCATCACCCAGTTGCGAACGCCCTTCGACAGCGTCTTGAACTGACCGAGCTTGCGGGTCTTGCGAGGCGCGACCGACTCGAACGTATAGCGGGTCCCGCAGCGCTCGCAGAATGACTCGGTGAGGATCTCGGGCATCGTGCCCCCGGGGTACGCCGTGACGCCGTCGGCCGGGATGCCCGACCGAAACGGGGCGAGAGTATAGCGCAGCGATTCCGCACGGCCTCCACCGCTCGTACGCCTCGGCCAGGGACGATGGTCCCGAGGCCCGACCGGACGCCTGGCGGGCGCGCCGACGCACCAACCCGCTCCCCACTGGAGCGCTCAGACTCCTCTGCTAGACTCCGCCCCCGACATGGGAGCCCTTGCCGCCGTCGAGCGGTTCCTCGAGCGGCTCTTCGAGGGCCAGTCCGCCCGGCTCTTCCGAACTCGGCTGCGGCCCATCCAGGTGCAGCGGCGCCTCGAGCGGGCGATGGAGTCGAACCGCGTTCGCGACGGCCAGCGGACGATCGTCCCGCACCGCCTCACCGTCCGGCTGACCCCGGACGACCTCGAGGCGCTGCGGGCGATGACGCCCGGACTGGCGGCGAACCTGGCGGACAGCGCGCTCGCCTTCGCCCGTGCCCACGGCTACACGATCCTCGACCGGCCGACGGTCACGCTCCGCGCCGACCCGACGGTGGAACCTGGCGAGGTGGCAATCGGCGTCGGCGACGACGGCCCCTCCGAGGCGGTACGCGGTGCCCATTCGGCGGCAGGCGAGGCCGTCCCCGGGCCCGCCGCCGAGGACAGGTCGCCTGGCCCGTCCGCGCCGGCCCCGACCGGCGCGGCGACGCCGTCGCCCGACGCGACGGCCGTCTTCGTGGTCCCGGGGGCGGAGGGACCGCGAGCGACGATCCGCGAGATCCGACCTGACCGGTCGAGTCGCTCGATCGAGCTCGACGGCCGGCCGCTCACGATCGGCCGCTCGCCGGACAACGGCCTCGTGGTCCGGGACGGCCGAGCCTCGCGGCACCACGCACGTATCGACGTTCGGCGCGGGTCGCTCGTGCTGACCGACCTCGGCAGCACCAACGGGTCATTCGTCAACGATCGTCGCGTCGACTCGGTCGCCCTGGGCCAGGGTGACCGGCTGCGGATCGGGACGACGATCCTGATCATCGAGTCGCTCCAGGAGCGGGCGGACGGCGACGCCGCGGCCGGCTGATGGACCCGTTCCTGCTGACGGTCTGGGTCGTCCGGCTGCTATTCCTGGCGCTGCTCTACCTGTTCCTGTTTCGGATCGCCCGGGCCCTCGTCGGCGATCTGCGGGCGGCCGCCCGCGAGCCGGGCGCCGAGCTCGGCCGGCTCGTCGTCGTGTCGTCGCCCGGCGGGGAGCCGGAGGAGGGGACCTCGCTCGCCCTCGATGCGATCGCCACGATCGGGCGCGACGTCAACAACGCGATCGTCGTCGAGGACCAGTTCGTCTCGGCAGAGCACGCCATCCTGACGTTCCGTGGGAGGGCGTGGTACGTCGAGGACCTCGGCAGCACGAACGGGACGTTCGTGAACGGAGCGCCCGTGACCGAGGTCACGCCCCTCGGCTACGGCGACGTCATCCAGGTCGGCCAGGTCCGGCTTCGACTCGAGCGGCCCCGGCCGGCCCGATCCCGCCGGTGATCGCCTGGCGATGGCCCGATGAGCGCCCGATGAGCGCCCGGTGAGCGCCAGATGACCGCCGCCGCCCCCGGACTCCCGGCGATCCTCGGCCCGATTCGGCCGCGCCCTCGCTGGCGCGAGACCCGGCTGCTGCTCATCGTCGCCGGGGCCGTGATCGTCGGCAGCGTTTCGCTCGCCCTGACGAGCCAGGTCGCGGACCCGGGTGAGTCCCATGGCCTGAGCCTGGCCAACCCCGTTCACGTGGCGGTCTACCTCGGCTTACTCGCGATCGCCCACGTGATCCTGATCCTGTCGGGCCGGCGGATGGACGAGGTCCTCCTGCCGACCGCCGGCATGCTCGGTGGGATCAGCCTCCTGTTGATGGAGCGCCTGCCCCAGACCCAGGTGGTCCAGTCGATCGGGCCGTGGCGGCTCGGCCTCGGCGACGTCCAGCTGGCCTGGCTCATCCTGTCCTTCGGCCTCGCGACCGCCCTGGCGATCACCGTCCGGAGCGACAGCTGGCTGCGGCTCTACAAGTACACCTGGGCGGCGGCGGGTGTCGCGCTGCTGCTGGCGACGTTCGTCTTCGGCGACGACATCAACGGCCAGCGGCTGAGCCTCACGATCGGTCCGGTCAGCGGCCAGCCGGCCGAGCTCCTCAAGGTGATCCTGGTCGTGTTCCTCGCCGGCTATCTCTCGGAGAACAGGCCGCTGCTCGTCGAGGAGTCCACCCGGGTCGGGCCGATCGCCCTGCCGCCCCTGCCGTTCCTCGCCCCGATGGCCGCGATGTGGGCGATCGCCCTCGGCATCGTCGTGATGCAGCGCGACCTCGGAGCCGCGCTGCTGTTCTTCACCGTCTTCCTGTGCCTGCTGTACATCGCGACGGGCCGCGTCGGATATGTCGTGGTCGGGGTGCTGCTGTTCCTTGCCGGCGCCTACCTGATGTACCTCATCGTGCCGACGGTCCAGACGCGCGTCGACATCTGGGCCGACCCGTTCAAGGACCCATCAGGGAGCGGCTACCAGATCGTCCAGTCGCTGTTCGCGTTCGGGCGAGGCGGGCTCCTCGGGACGGGGCTCGGCGCGGGCCTGCCGACGGTCGACGGCAACCTCCCCATCCCCGCGGTCCACACCGACTTCCCGCTCGCGGCGCTCGGCGAGGAGCTGGGGCTCGTCGGCGTCACCGCGATCCTCGGACTGTTCCTGGTGCTGATCGAGCGCGGCCTGCGGATCGCCGCGTCGGCTGCGGACGAGTTCCGATCCCTGCTCGCCGCAGGGCTCGCGCTCGTCATCGGGACCCAGGCCTTCATCATCGCGGCGGGCAACCTGAAGCTGATCCCACTGACCGGGATCACCCTGCCGTTCATCAGCTATGGCGGGTCGTCGCTGCTGCTCAACGGAATCATCATCGGCTTCCTCCTCGCGCTGTCCGATCGCGGCGTCGAGCCGCCGCCTCCGCCGAAGCCTCGCGGCCGCCTCGCCCGCCTGACCGGCCGCGTCTCGCGCCTGGAGACGCCGGCAGCCGGGCGGGCACCGATCCCCCCGAGTCCGGCCAGGCGCCCGGACGCCGACCGATGACGGGGCCACTGCCCGGCGCCGCGCCTCCTCCCGCCGCGCCTCCCACCCGCGCGCCTCCCCCCGCCGCGCCTCCGTCGCGGACCGCCCGACCGGCCCCGCTCGGCAAGACGATCGGCCACGTCGGTCTGGCTCTGACGGTCGCCTTCGCGGGCCTCGCCCTCGGAGCCGGCTACTGGCAGGTCGTCCGCTCGCCAGACCTGACCGCGGACCCGCGGAACCCGCTCGTCATCGCCGCAGCGCGAAACGTGGTTCGCGGGCTGATCGTCGACCGCGACGGCAAGACCCTCGCCTCGAACAAGCGCGACCCGGATACCGGCCAGCCATACCGCGTCTACAGCGACGACGCCTTCAGCGGCGTCATCGGCTACGCATCGCGCCAG
This sequence comes from Chloroflexota bacterium, assembly GCA_005882635.1. Classification (GTDB taxonomy): domain Bacteria; phylum Chloroflexota; class Limnocylindria; order Limnocylindrales; family CSP1-4; genus CF-46. The sequence goes on from VBFG01000029.1 coordinate 7,943, forward strand.
TTCGGCACCGCCGGCCTGGAGGACACGTTCAACGCCGAGCTCACGGGCGTCTCGAACGGCAACCCGATCGGCGACGCGCTCCGCAAGTTCGAGCTCGACCCATACGACCCGCAGAAGCTGACGCTGAGCATCTCGTCGCGGCTCCAGCAGGCCGCGATCGCGGGCCTCGGCGACGACCGCGGCGCCGTCGTCATGCTCGACCCGACGACGGGTGAGGTCCTCGTCCTCGCGTCGACGCCGACGTTCGACAACGGTGCCGTCGCGAACCCGGCGACTGCCGAGAAGGCCTTCGCCGCGCTCCGGACGGACAAGAGCCATCCACTCCTGAATCGCGCGACCCAGGGCCAGTACGTGCCGGGGTCGGTCTTCAAGATCGTGACCGCGATTGCCGGCCTCGGTTCTGGCCGGATCACGCCCGCCACGACGTTCCCGAGCCAGCCCAAGGCCGAGGCGGACGGCCTCGTCGTCTCGGGTTTCCGGATCCACGAGCATCCCGGCGTCCCCAGCCGGTCGTTCGACCTGATCGACGCGACCGAGTGGAGCTCCAACATCTGGTACGCGCTCGCGGGGCTGCGGACCGGCGGGGCGAACCTCGCCGATTTCGCCGGCCGGATGGGCATCGGCGGCGCCATCGACTTCGACCTGCCGACCGCGTCGTCGCAGGTCAGTGGTGGCGGTTCCGGACCGGGCGGCTTCGCCGATGACGTCGAGCTGGCGAACGCGTCGTACGGCCAGGCGAAGGTGCTCGTCACGCCGCTCCAGATGGCGCTGGTCGCGTCGACCGTCGCGAACGGGGGAGTCCTCATGAGGCCCCACCTGGTGGTGGCGACGACCGGCCGCGGCGGGACACAACGGGTCGGGCCCAGCGAGCTGTCGCGGGTCATCAGCCCCGACGACGCGGCGGCGATCGCGGAGGCGATGCAGGGCGCGGTCGAAAGCTCGATCGGGCGGCAGTTCACGACGGGCGCCAAGGTCGCCGGCGTGCCCACCGCCGGCAAGTCGGGCACCGCGGAGCTCGGTGGGACGGGCGCTCCGCACTCGTGGTTCATCGGCTTCGCGCCCGTCGACCACCCACGGATCGCCATCGCCGTGATCGTCGAGCGCGGCGGGCGGGGTGGGGCGCGGGCGGCGCCGCTTGCGGGCGACCTGATGACGATGTTCTTCAGGCTGAACCGATGAGCGCGCAGCTGAACCGATGAGCGCGCCGGCCGATCCGCCGCAACCGGAGGCGCCGCGGCCGTGGCTCGAGCGGATCGGGCTCGCCGCAGTGGCGGCCGTCATGAGCCTCCTCTTCGCCGGCGTCGCGGTCGCCGCCGGCAGTGGCGGGGAGTGGATCCTCGCGGCGATGAGCGCGGTCGGGGCATTCATGACGATCGCCGTCGGGCTCGCGACGCTGGTCCGGGGCTGATCTCGGGAACGATTCGACCGTCCGCGACGCCACTGAGACACGGAGGGACGATGCTGGCCGTCACAGCGGCGGCGCCGTGCCGCGGCGAACCTGTTCCAGCCTGGGGACGTACTATCGGTCGAACCCCCGTCACCTCGACCGCCCTACTGCCCATCCCTGCGAGGAGCCTGATGACCAACCTCGAGCAGACCGGAGAGAAGGTTCTTGCCAACGTCAGGCGGGTGATCATCGGCAAGCATCACGAGGTCCGCCTGGCCCTCGTCGCGTTGCTGTGTCGGGGCCACCTCCTCATCGAGGACTTCCCCGGGACCGGCAAGACCGTCCTCGCCAAAGCCATCGCCCGGAGCCTCGGCTGCAGCTTCCGCCGGATCCAGTTCACGCCGGACCTGCTGCCGTCCGACGTAACGGGGCTCTCGATCTACAACCAGAAGACCCAGGAGTTCGAGTTCCGGCCGGGCCCGATCATGAGCCAGGTCGTCCTCGCCGACGAGATCAATCGGGCGACGCCGAAGACCCAGTCGAGCCTCCTCGAGAGCATGGAGGAGCGCCAGGCGACGATCGACGGCACGACCTACGCGATGCCCGACCCATTCCTCGTCATCGCGACCCAGAACCCGATCGAATACGAGGGAACCTTCGCCCTGCCGGAGGCCCAGCTCGACCGGTTCATGCTGCGGATCCGTCTCGGCTATCCCCAGCCGCTCGAGGAGATCGTGATCCTCGACGAGCAGAAGCGCCAGCACCCCCTCGATGAGCTCGAGGTTGTGTGCTCGGTCGACGAGCTGCGCGGGATGCAGTCGGCGATCCGCGACATCTACGTCGACCCGACCGTGGCCGATTACATCGTCCGGCTCGTCGGCGCCACCCGGGTGCATCCCGACATCTACCTCGGCGCGTCGCCGCGCGGATCGATCGCCCTCTACCGGGCCGGCCAGGCGCTCGCCGGGCTCCTCGGCCGCGACTACGTGATCCCCGACGACATCAAGGCGCTGGCCGAGCCGGCGCTGGCCCATCGCCTGATCATCAAGACGAGCTCGTCGATCCACGACGTCCAGTCGGCGAGCGTCGTCCGCGAGCTGCTCGACTCGACGCCGATCGACGGGGTCCGGCCGACGGGCGGCCCGAACGGTCCGCGGACGATCCCGGCCGCCCGGCCCGGGGCGGCGAGCGCCTAGCGCCACGCCGCGCGTGCCGATCCACCGCCGAGCCGACCAGCCGCGTCGACGACCCGACGACCGATGATCCGTCGCTTCCAGCTGATCGTCATCGCCGCGATCCTCCTGATCGCGGCGTTCTCGACGGAGCTCGGGTTCCTCTTCTACCTGGTCTACCTGTCGATCCTCGTCATCGGCGGCTCCTACATCCTGACCCGGCTCGGACTGGCTGACCTCGAGGCGGGCTACGCGGTGAACCAGCTGACCGGCCACGTCGGCGATCGCCTCCAGATCACGTACACCCTGCGGAACACGAGCCGGCTGCCGAAGCCGTGGCTGGAGATCCACAACCCCACGACGCTGCCGGGCGGGCTGCCCGGTCGGGCGATCGCGCTCGGGTCTCGGGCTGAGCGGTCGTGGCTCGTCCGGGCGCCCCTCGCCCGGCGCGGCCACTTCCGGGTCGAGCCGCTGCAGATCCGGACCGGCGACCCGTTCGGGTTCTTCGAGGCATCGGCGTCGGTCGGGCAGGGAGTCGCGGTCGTCGTCTATCCGCGGATCGACCGGCTGCCGCTGTGGCGGCTCCCCGCCGCGAGCATCGAGGGCAGCCACTCCATGCCGGAGCGGACGCTCCAGACCTCGCCCCTCGCGACGGCCGTCCGGCCCTACGCCCCGGGCGACAGCTTCAACCGGATCCACTGGCGGTCCACGGCTCGCCACGGCGAGATCCAGGTCAAGGAGTTCGAGCTCGAGCAGACCGCCGACGCATGGATCTTCCTCGACCTCGAACGGGCGCCGCAGGGCGGGCGAGGGGAGGAGTCGACGGTCGAGGTCGCCATCCGAGCGGCCGCCTCCATCGCCGACAAGGCACTCCTCGAGAACCGCGCCGTCGGGATGACCGTCAACGGCCATCGCCAGGCGATCCTTCCGGCCGACCGCGGTGGCCGCCAGCACCTCAAGATCATGCAGCTCCTCGCCGCCGTCGACGGCGATGGAGCGACGCCCCTCGCCGAGTCGCTCATCGGCTCGGCCAGTCGCATGCGGCGGGGCATGACCGCGATCGTCATCACCCCGTCCCTCGACGCGGCCTGGGTCCGCCCGATCGCCGCGCTCCGGACCCGCGGGATCGCCTCGGTGGTCGTGACGCTGGATGCAGCGGCCGCGGATCGACTCGATCGCGACGAGCGACGACGGACGGGCGAGACCGTCACGGATCCGTCGCCCGCCGCCGAGGACCAGCGCGCGCAGCGCGCCCGTGCCCTCCGCCACGCCCTGTCCGAGTTCGAGATGCGGGTCCACCCGGTGTCGCCGGGCCGGTCCCTCGCCGAGTGCCTGGCCGGATGATCGACCGGCTCCGCGCCCGGCTGACCCGCGCTCCCGCGGAGGGTTGGTTGAGCCTGTTCTTCGTGGCGATTCTCGCGGTCACGGTCGCCTGGTCGCTCGACGACGCGGCGCTCGTCCTCGGCCGGGGGGACTGGACCGATCTCCTCGCCTGGACGGCCCTCGGCGGCGTGGCCGCCGGATTCGTCGGGGCGCGAGTCGGCTGGAACCGCCCTGTTGCCCACCTCGTCGGAGCCACCTTCGCGGCGCTGATCGTTCCGGTGCTCGTCGGCAGCGTGATTCAGCCGCAGGGCTCCCTGGCGGAGCGCTACGCGGCGACCGCCTGGTCGGTCGTGAACGCGGTCATCGACTTCGCTGTCCGGGGGCTGCCCGTCACCCGGGAGACCGGCCACTACCTCCTGTTCCTCGGCCTGCTCTGCTGGGCGAACGGGCAGTTCGCCGCATCGGCGGTGTTCCGCCACGGCCGGCCGATCGGACCGATCATCGTCCTGGGTGCCGTCCTCGTCGCGAACATGTCGACGACCGCCCACGACCAGATCTGGTTCATCGTCCTGTTCACGGTGGCGTCGCTGTCCCTGCTGACCCGGCTCCATGCCCTCGAGGAGCGCGCGACGTGGATCCGCCGGCGCATCGGCGACCCCGCGGTCGTCGGGTCGCTCTACCTCCGCGGTGGAACGATCTTCATCATCGCCGCGGTGTTCCTCGCCCTGACGCTCACCGTGAGTGCGCACTCCGCGCCGCTCGCCGGGTTCTGGGAGGATGCGAAGCCGGGCCTCGTCGAGATCAGCCAGTGGCTCCAGCGGATCATTCCCGCCGCTCCGGACAGCAAGTCGCTCGGCGTGCCGTCGTTCGGAGCCCAGGTGTCCATCGGCGGGATCTGGTCGACGACGAACACCCCCGCGCTCGAGATCATCCGGCCCCCGGGCGACACCGACAAGCTGTACTGGCGCGCGACGGCCTACGACACCTTCACGCTCAACGGCTGGACGACGGCCGTCGCCACGAGCGACGACCGACCGGCCGACACCCCGATCCTCGGCGGGACGCTCGACGCCATCCCGCCGTCCGCGGCACGAACCGTCACGTCCTTCAGGATCATCCCCCAGACCTCGCTGCTCCACGTCGCCTTCAGCCCGATCGACCCACAGTCGATCGACCGGGCGACGACCCTGAACCTCAACGGTGCGGACGGCTTCTTCCAGTCGATCGCCATCGACAAGGGCGAGACGTACACCCTGACCGCCGCCCTCCCCACCGAGCGGGACATCCCCGGCGGCCTGACCATGAACCGGCTCCGCGCGGCGGGGACGAACTATCCGCCCGGGATCACCGCGCGCTACCTGGCCGTCCCCGACGGTGCGATGGGTCCCGCGGCAAGGAAGCTGCTCGCTGATCTCCAGGCCCGCGGCAGGGCCGCCGGGCGGACCACCCCGTATGACCTGGCCAAGGCGATCGTCGACGAGTTCCACGATTCGCAGAAGTACTCGTACGAGACGAACGTCCTCGGCGTCTGCGAACAGGAGTCGAGCATCGTCGAGTGCTTCGCCGCCCATAAGCGCGGCTACTGCGAGCACTTCGCGAGCACGATGGCGATCCTCCTCCGCCGGGCGGCCATTCCGGCCCGTCTCGTGGAGGGCTTCCTGCCCGGCGACCTCGACCCTGCCACGGGTCGCGAGGAGATCCGGACCGGCGGCTCGCACGCCTGGGTCGAGGTCTATTTCCCGGGTTACGGCTGGCAGATGTTCGACCCGACCGGCGGCGACGTCTCCCAGGTCGAGCCACTGCCGGAAGGGTCCGTCGTGCCGCTCGCGACGGTGGGCCCTCGGCCGTCATTCGCGGGAGGAGCCGACGACGGCCGCGTGCCCAATGAAGGCAGCGGCGGGCCGCGCGGCACCGGGGGCGCGGGGACCACGGGCGGCTCGAGCGGTCCCGGCATGATCGTCGCCGCCGTCCTGCTCCTCGTGGCCGTCCTGGCTCTCGCGTTCCTCGCCTGGCGGCGGGGGCCGCGGGGCGCGACGAATCCGGATGCGGTCTACGCCTCGGTGACCGGCATCGCCCGGCGGTTCGGGTTCGGGCCGCGGCCCACCCAGACCGCGTACGAATATGCAACGGCCCTCGGCGACGTGCTGCCCGCCGTCCGGCCCGAGCTCCAGACCGTGGCCGCGGCCAAGGTCGAGGTCGCCTACGGCCGGCGGACGCTCGGTGACGATCGGCTCCGTGCGTTGCGCTCGTCGTACCGCCGGCTGCGGGTCGCGCTCCTGCGGCTCGCCTTCCGGCGCCGAGATCGCGCCCGGATGCGTCGGGGCTAGAGAGCCCCGGAGCGCGACCGCTCCTCGGTCTCCTTAAGCACCTGTTCATCGAGCAGCCCGGCGAGGTGCTCGGTCAGGTTCATCGCCCGGATCACCGGCCGGCCGGCCCGGAACTCGACGATCGAGATCCCACCCAGGTCGCTCGACCACATCCAGAACCGCCCGAGCGGCAGGTCGAACAGGGCGAGGAGGGCGACCTTGAAGGTCCCGTCGTGGCCGACCAGGATCGTCCAGGGGTGATGCGGCGGGCCGTCGCCGTAGCCGCTGACCTGCGGCGTCATCAGCGAGCCCGGCTCGCCCGCGACGGCGAGCTCATCGAGCACCGCCGCGAGACCCTGAGCCACGCGGGCGTGCACCTCGACGAGGCTCTCGCCGCCGGGCGCCCAGGTCTCGGTCGGACGCCGGCGCCACGCCGCGAGCCGCTCACCGTCACGCTCCTCGATGTCCGTTGCGAGCCGGCCCTCCCAGTCACCCTGGCCGATCTCGGCGAAGCGCCCGTCGGCCCGAGCCAGGACCACGGACGACCCGTTGGCGGCCTCCTCTCGCAGCGCCCGCTCGATGGCCGCGGCGGTGTCGGCCGCCCGCCTCAGGGGCGAATGGACGATCGCGATCGGTCGGCCGTCCGGAACCGGCAGCGCCGGCGGGTCGTGGGGGCGTGCGAGCCGCGCGGCGACCCGCTCCGCCTGCCGGCGCCCGATGTCGGAGAGGGCTGTCTCGCGACGGCCCTGGAAGCGGCGCTGGACGATCATCTCGGACTCGCCGTGGCGGACGAGGACGAGCGATGCGTCGAGGCGATCCGGGATCGCCAGTCGGACGGGCGCGGCGTCGTCGGGCGCGGCGGGGCTCAGCGGTCGCGACCGAGGCGGATCGTCCACAGCTCGACGACGGACTCCTGCGTCCGGATCGCCGCCTCGACGTCCGGGGGGACGTCCTCGTCGAGGGCGAGGATCATCAGCGCATCGGCCCGCGGCGCGCTCCGGCCGACATGCATCGCGCTGATGTTCACGTCGGCCGCGCCGAGCGTCTGGCCGATCCGGCCGATCATCCCGGGTCGATCGCGATGGTGGGTGATCAACATCACGTCGCTCAGCTCGATGTCGAGGCGGTACTCGTTCAGGCGGGTGAGCCGCGTCTCGCCCCCGGCGACGGTCCCCGCGACCGTCGTCGTCCGGCCGCCGCTCTCGCCCGACACGCTGAGCTGCGCGGCGAAGGCTCCCGCGTCGGGAGTCTTGCGCTCGACGAGGGTGATCCCGCGGGCCTTCGCGAGGGCAGCGGCGTTGACGAGGTTGACCCGCTGCGTCGTCGACGTCTCGATGATCCCCCGCAGGACCGCGGCGGCCAGCGGCGACGCGTCGACCGCGGCGAGCTCGCCGCCGATGTCGAGGGTGATCGTCCGGACGCCGCCGCGGGCGAACTGGGCGAAGAACCGGCCGAGGACCTCCGCGAGCGGGAGGTACGGCGCGATCGCCCGCGCCGTTTCCGGGGTGATCAGTGGCGCGTTCACGGCGTAGCGCGCCGGCCGGCCGGCGAGCACGTCCAGGACCTGGTCGGCGATCTCCTCGGCGACGAGCACCTGGGCCTCGGCCGTCGACGCGCCGAGGTGGGGAGTGAGGATCGTGTTCGGGGCGGCGAGCAGCGGCGAGCCCGTCGGCGGCTCGGTCTCGAAGACGTCGATCCCCGCGCCGCCGAGGTGGCCGCTGGCGAGGCCCTCGGCAACCGCTGCCTCGTCGATGACTCCGCCGCGGGCAACGTTCAGGACGATCGCGCCAGGCTTCATCCGGGCGATCTGCTCCCGGCCGATCAGGCCCCGGGTCGCTCGCGTCAGCGGGACATGGACGGTGACGACGTCGGCCCGTCGGATGAGGCTGTCGAACGCGACCAGCTCCACGCCGTGGAGCGCCGCCTGCTCGGCGGTGACGTACGGGTCGGATGCCAGGACGGTCATCTCCATCGCGACGGCCCGCGCCGCGATGGCCTGGCCGATCTTGCCGAGCCCGACGATCCCGAGCGTCCGGCCGCGGAGCTCGAGCCCGGTGAACTCGGACCGCTTCCACTCGCCGCGCCGGACGGACGCGTCGGCGGCGGCGATCCGCCGGGCGACGCCCGACAGGAGGGCGAGGGTGTGCTCTGCGGCCGCGATGGTGTTGCCGGTCGGGGCATTGACGACGGTGATCCCGGCCGCCGTCGCGGCGTCGAGGTCGACGTTGTCCACGCCGACGCCGGCCCGGCCGATCACCTGGAGGCGGCTTCCGCCGGCCGAGATGATGTCGCGGTCGACCTGGACCTGGCTCCGGACGACCAGCCCGTCGTAGCCGGCCAGGATCGAGCACAGCTCGTCCCGGGTGATCCCCGGCCGCTCGTCGACCTCGTGCTCGGCGCGGAGGCGGGCGACGCCCTCTTCGGCGATCGGCTCTGCGACCAGGATCCTCACGCGGGGACCGTGGCGGGCTCGGCCGAACGGCGGGTCGCCTCCGGCTCGCCGGCGGCGCGGGAACCCCCAGGGCCGGAGTCGCCGGCTGCGCCGGACTGGACCGCGAGGGCCGCGGCCTGGGCCGCGGCGACGGCCCGCCCCGGCTCGATCGGCCGGCCCTGCTCGAGGGAGACCCGTTCGAGCACGGCGATCGCCCCCAGGATCTCGTCGACGGTGACCGACCCGAGGTGACCGAGCCGGAAGATCTTGCCGGTCAGCTTGCCCTGGCCACCGGCCAGGACGACGCCGTGGGCCTTGATCCCGCTGTTGAACGGCTTCCACTCGTGGCCCTCGGCGAGGAGCGCCGCGGTCACCGTCTTCGAGGCCACGTCGTCGTCGGCGAGCAGCTCGAAGCCGAGCGCTCGGAGGCCCGACCGCGACGCCGCCGCGCACGCCTCGTGGCGGGCGAAGACCCCGGTCATGCCCTCGGCCTGCATCAGCCGGAGGCCCTCGTCGACCTGGTAGACGACCGCGATCGCCGGGGTGAACGGGGTCTGGCCGGCGGCCGCCGATTCGCGATGGGTCCGGATGTCGAGATAGAACCGCGGCATCTTCGCCGTTTCGGTCGCCGCCCAGCCCCGCTCCGACGCGGCGATCATCGCCAGGCCGGGGGCGGCCATCCACGCCTTCTGCGAGCCGGTGACGACGACGTCGACCCCCCAGGCGTCCATCTCGAACGGCACGGCGCCCAGCCCGGACACGCTGTCGACCAGGATCAGGCTGTCGGGCGAGGCGTCGCGGATCGCCTCGGCGAGGACGCCGATCGGGTTCATGACCCCTGTCGACGTCTCGTTGTGGGTCAGCAGGACCGCGCGATAACCGGGCCTGGCGCGGAGGGCCTCGGCGACGACGCCGGGATCGGCAGCCCGGCCCCACTCGACGTCGATCTTGGTCACGTCCGCGCCATAGATCCCGGCGATCTTCGCGAACCGGTCGCCGAAGCTCCCGATCGACACGCCGAGGACGCGGTCGCCCGGCGACAGCGTGTTCACGATCGCGGCCTCGAGCCCACCCGAGCCGGCCGAGGTGAGCATCGCGACGTCGCTCGTCGTGCCGAAGAACGGCTTCATCCCGTCGAGGATCCGGCCGAGCATCGCAGCGAACTCCGGGCCGCGGTGGTTGATCATCTGGCGCGCGCCGGCCTCACGGACCGAGGGCGGCAGGGCAGTCGGGCCGGGGATCCGGAGGTTGGGCTCGAAGCGGTCCACGGCGGTCTCCTGGTTTGGTTGCGGCGCTGGGGGCGCGGCGGCGGGCGCGGCTGAGGGCCCTCCCCGATGGTCGCAGAAGCGTCGCGTTCGCGCCACAATGCAGCCCGATCCACTGGCCGATGCCGAGGTGCCCGGTGCCGACGAACGAGGAGATCGCGCACGCCTACGCAGAGGCGGCCAGCCGCCTCGACATGGAGGCGATGGCCCGCCTGCGGCATCCCCAGTGGCAGGCCGCGTGGCCGCAGTCCGGCGAGCGGATCATCGGCGACGAGAACTACCGCCGGATCGTCGAGGCCTACCCCGGCGGCTACCCGACGTCGACGATCCAGCGCGTGGTGGGCGCCGAGGACCGCTGGGTGGTGACCGCGTCGAACACGGTCCAGCAGATCGTCGGCAGCGGCGACTTCTGGTGGTCGGAGTGGCGGATGACCTACCCCGACGGGCGCTCCTACTTCTGTGTCGAGCTGATGGAGCTTCGTGACGGCCTGGTGTGGCGGGAGACGGTCTACTGGGCCGAGCCATTCACCGCGCCGGACTGGCGATCGCGCTGGGTCGACATCCCGCCCGCCGGCTGACCATCGGCCGCGGCTGAACCGCCGGGCCCGCCTCCTCCACCGGCCCCGGCCGAAATGGTCGATCTGACGCCACGCGGTACGCTGGCCGGCGCGTCCCGGTTTCCGGTTCCGATGGAAGCAGGACGTCGCAGAGGACCGGCTCGGATCGTCAACCTCCGAACCCAGCCTCAACCAGCGGAGTTCGCTCGCCCGTGCAGCCCGATCTCGTTCGCGTTCGTCTGGCTCGACCACGCCTGATCCGTCGCTCCCTTCCGCATACGCCGCGGCGCTGGCTCACGCTGCTCCTCGCCGTGATCGTTGCCGGGAGCGCCCTGGGTCTGGCCGGCGTCTCGACGAACGCATTCGGGCTGGGGACCCTCTACCAGCGAGCGCTGTCGAAGGTCGAGCGGATCCTCGCCGGGCCGCCGCCCGACCGCGCCACGCTGCCAACCGTCACGGTCACGCCCAAGCCGGCCACACCGTCACCCAGCCCGTCGCAGAAGCCGCCCGTGCCGAGTGGCCAACCGACACCGAAGCCGACGGCCCGGCCCACGCCGATCCCGCGCGTCGGGATCGACGTCGACATCGTCGCCAAGCACGGCCCCGAGTTCGCCCATGAGCTCCGGGACGACTGGTGCGCCCCGGCCGGCGTGACGACGGCCCTGGCGATCCTCGGGCTGGGGGCCCCGACCGATGCCCGCGAGCGCGAGATCGCGTCCAGGGTCCACGAATGGGACAGCTACGTCGACAGCCACAACGGCGAGTGGGGGCCCGCCGCGATCGCCCTGGCCCTCAAGGCGTACGGGGCCGACGGCTACGCGATCGTCGCCTACGAGAGCCGGGCCGATGCCCTGCGCGGAGCGGCGAAGGCGATCCTGGACACCAACTCGCCGGCGATCCTGATGGCGTGGCGCGGCGCCCATACCTGGGTCATGACCGGCTTCCGGGCCGACGCGGACCCCCGCCAGTTCGACGACGCTCGCGTCATCGGCGCCTACATCGATGATCCGTGGTACCCGTGGGTCTCGTCGATCTGGGGGCCGTCGGATCCGCCGGGCACCTTCCAGAACAACGCCGAGATGATCCGCAACTTCCTGGCCTGGAAGCGGCCCGAGGGCCATTACCCCGATCGGGACGGGAAGTTCATCGTCGTGATCCCGACGATCCCGCGGGGCTGACCGCCGGCGCGCTCGCCGGCGAGGCCAGGGCGCCGACGCGGCGGGCCCGCGGCACGACGGCGATCGTGAGGACGGCGATCTTGACCGCCCCGCCGAGGGCGTAGGCCAGGGCGATCCCCGCGGCACCGAACGCGGGAACGGTCGCCTGAGCCGCGAGCACGAGCGTGGCGAGCCCCGCGATCGACGCCGCCACCTGCCAGATCGTGTTATGCGTGGCGTACAGCGCCCGCGACAGGGGATAGGACAGGCTGTCGATCGGAATGGAGATCGCGAACGCGACGAGGAGCCCCGACGTGAGCGTCACCGCCGCCGCGTCGAACCGGCCGACGCCCAGCAGGATGCTGACCAGCGGCCGGGCGAGGACGGCCAGGGCAAGCGCAGCGAGGCTCGTGAGCACCGCGATCGTCGCGACGTTCCGGACGAGGAGGCGACGGAACGCGGTCCCGTCGTCGGCCGCGAACGCGGTCGACAGCGCCGGGAAGGCGGCGAGCGAGAAGGCGATCGCGATCACCTGGACGGGCACGAACTGGTAGTCGAGGACGAACGACAGCGCCGACGCGGTACCGACGCCGATCACCGTCGCGAGGCGGGTGAGGTACGTCACGACGACCGGGTCGATCGGGTAGCTGAGCATCCGCGGCAGCATCAGCCGGAGGAACTCGCCGAACTCCGGCGTTCGGACGCGCAGACGCGGCCGGATCCGGAAGCCCGCCCGCCGCACGCCGATCGCTCGGGCTGCGAGATGGGCTCCGGCTCCGCCGACCGCGCCCCACGCCGCGCCGGTAATCCCGAGGGCGGGTCCCAGGAGGACGGCCCCCACGACGATGCCGGTCGTGTAGAGGACCGGGGCGATGCCGTAGAAGAGGAACCGCCGACGGGCGACGAGGACCTCGCCGAGGGTCATCGACGCGGCGAACATCAGCTGGGCGAGGCAGTTGATCCTGACCAGCTCCACGTAGAGCGCCCGGGTCGGCGGATCGAAGCTGCTCCAGACCGTGTCGGCGACCCACGGTGCCGCAACGAACAGGACGGCGAGCGTGACGCCGATCACACCCACGGCGGCGGTCAGGACGGTCTGCCCGAAGGCCTCGGCGCGCAAGGGGCCCTCGCCGTCATTCGTGGCGGACGGATCGGACCCGGACGTCAGCAGCCGGCTGAAGATCGGCACGAACGGCGCCGACAGCCCGGCGCCGACGAGGATGTCGAGGGCGATCTCGGGGATCCGGAACGCCGCGTTGTACGCGTCGAGCTCGGCGCTCGCCCCGAACTCCGCGGCGAAGACGCGGTTCCGGACGACTCCGGCGGCGAAGTAGGCGATCGACAGCGCGGACAGGAGGAGCGCCCCACGAGGCACCAGCCGGTCGGTTTGGGCCCGGAGCCGCGTCAGCGGCCTCAGCGGCGCGATCAAGGGCTGACGGTCAGCCGCGCGCGGCCGCGGTCGCGGCCAGGCGGCGGCGGAGATGCTCGCCGGTCAGCGATCCGTCGGCGCGGACCAGCTCGGCCGGCGTTCCCTCGAACACGATCGTGCCGCCGTCATGGCCGGCCCCAGGACCCAGGTCGATGACCCAGTCGGCCCGGGCGACGACGTCGAGGTTGTGCTCGATCACGATCACGGTTCGGCCGTCGTCCACGAGCCGATCGAGCAGCCCGATGAGGTTGTCGACGTCGTGCATGTGGAGCCCGGACGTCGGCTCGTCGAGCACGTAGACGGCGGCGTCGCCGGACATCTCGACC
>VBFG01000030.1 GCA_005882635.1 Chloroflexota bacterium
TCGATCGGGACGAACCGCTCGTCGGTCCACCACAGCTGGACCTTCCGCCAGTCGAGCTCATCACGGAGCGGCGCCGACGCCAGGTGCTGGTAGATCGGACCGGGTGCGGACCCGCCGGTCGTGACCCAGTGCGCCTCGCCGCGGTCGTCGATCACGACATCGAGGACCTCGACGATCCGCTCCGCGGCGGCGAGGGAGCACGCCTCGGCGTCCGCGAGGGTGACGACGGTCGGCTCGGTCATTCGGCCGTCCCGCCGGCCAGCTCGGCGGCGAGTGCAAGCGTCCCGACCGCGACCGGATCGCGGCCGCCGGCCTCGATCGCCTCGGCGAGCAGGTCCAGCTCGGTCCGGCGCGGTGCGTTGAAGCCGCGCTCGAGGGCGTGGACGCCGTCCTGCCAGACCCGGACGTGGACCGCCTCCTGCTCGGCGGTGACGTCGGCACGGAGCTCCGAGCCGCGCCAGTCCGCGAGCAGCTCCACCCGGAGCGTCGTCCCGGGCGGCATCTCCGACATCACCGGCCGGATCACGACGGAGACGTCCGTCCGATCGAGGCGGAGCGTGGCGCCGAGACCGGCACCACGGTTGGCGAGCGCCGACGCCTTCCCGGCCGGACGCCGTGGCCCACCCGCCGTCATCGCGCCGAGTGGCTTGACGAGATTCATGCCGAGCCGCGACCCGATCCAGGCGGCGTGGTAGAGCGGCTTGACGATGTTCGCGGACTCCGCCCCGAACTCGTCGCGGACGCCATACGTGACGGCGATCCGGCGGATGTGGCGGAGGTAGGGCAGGAAGTCGGGGATGTCGAAGATCGCCGCGATCGCCTCCCGCCAGCGCGACTGGCGGACGAGCGCGAAGTCGAAGATCGCGATCGGGTAGCGCTCCGCAGCGCCGGCCATCCGTCGCAGCTGGGTGAGACCCGTCCCATGCCAGGTGGACCCATCGACGACCAACCGGTCGGCCGTGGCGAGGAGGTCGTTGGCCTGCGGCGTCCCGAACGGCGGCTCGTCCGGCCACCAGATGGTGACCGGCAGGTCGTGGATCAGGAGCGGCGCGATGATCGCGTCGAGGTGGCGCCCGGACTCGCCGCCGCAGGTCAGGTGGATCGTCTCCGCGCACGTCTCCGGCGCGTCGGCCCGCGGCAGGATGCAGTGGGCGACGATGTGGGCGTCGAGCCACGACGGACCGTCCGGGTCGGCCGGCTGGACGATGGTCGTTCGCGACGGGTGCCGGCCGGTGAGCTTCTGGATGATCGCGGCGCACCGCTCGCCGACCTCCGGCCGGCGGGCGATGACGACGAGGTTCATCACGCTCGTCCGCGCGCCGACGTGGCGCTCGTCGTTCACGCCGTTCTGGTTGACGTCGACCTCGAGGTTCGTCTGCGCCCAGATCCGGCCGAGCTCCTGCTCGACCTCCTCGATGCTGTGGGCGCGCGATCGCCAGCGGAGGACCGGCTCGTTCGGCCGGGCCGGCGCCGCGGGCGCGACGGGACCGGGGCCTAGATCCGTCGCCACCGTCGTCCCTCGCGGGCGAGGAGCTGATCCGCTGCCTCCGGGCCCCACGTCCCGGCCTCGTAGTTCGGGAAGTCGGGCTCGGGCTCGTCCATCCACTCGTCGATGATCGGGGTGACCCGGGCCCAGGCCCCCTCGACCTCGTCGGCGCGCGTGAACAGCGACGCGTCGCCGAGCAGCGCGTCGAGGATCAGCGTCTCGTAGGCATCGGGCGAGTCGACGGTGAAGGCCGAGCCGTAGGTGAAGTCCATCGTCACCGACCGGACGTCGATCCCCAGGCCGGGGACCTTCGCGCCGAACCGCAGCATGATCCCCTCGTCCGGCTGGATCCGGATCGCGAGCAGGTTCGGGTCGGGCTCCGTCGACGAGTCGCGGAAGAGCCGGTGCGGCACCTCCTTGAACTGGATCGCGATCTCCGACGCCCGCTTCGGCAGCCGCTTCCCGGTCCGGAGGAAGAACGGGACGCCGGACCAGCGCCAGTCGTCGACCTCGAAGCGCGCGGCGACGAACGTCTCGGTCTCCGACTCCGGATCGACGTCGAGTTCCTGGCGGTAGCCCTTGACCTGGTTGGCGGCCACCCAGCCCGGGCCGTACTGGCCGCGGACGACGTCGGACCGGATCATCTCCGGCGTCAGCTCGCCGATCGCCCGGATGACCTTGACCTTCTCGTCGCGCAGGGCGTCGGCATCGAACGTCGCCGGCGGCTCCATCGCCACCAGGCTCATCAGCTGGAGGAGGTGGTTCTGGAGGAAGTCGCGGCTCGCCCCGGTCTCCTCGTAGAAGTTGCCGCGGTTCTCGACGCCGATCGACTCGGCGACCGTGATCTGGATGTGGTCGATGTGGCGGCGGTTCCAGATCGGTTCGAAGATCCCGTTGCCGAACCGGAAGACGAGGAGGTTCCGGACCGTCTCCTTGCCCAGGTAATGGTCGATGCGATAGACCTGCGACTCTCGGAAGACCTTGCCGACCTCGCGGTTGAGCTTGATCGCCGACACGAGGTCGTGGCCGAACGGCTTCTCGATGACGATCCGCCGCCAGCCGCCGTCGTGGTGCTCGTGGTCGAGCCCGACGCGGCCGAGCTGCCCGACGATCTCCGCGAACGCCGACGGCTGGGTTGCGAGGTAGTAGAGATGGTTGCCCCGAGCGCCGCCATGGACGCCCTGCTCCTTGTCGATGGCATCGAGGGTCGCCACGAGCTTGTCGAACGCGGAAGGGTCGTCGAAGTCGCAGCGCTGGTAGCGGATCCGCGACGAGAACGACCGCCAGGCGGCCTCGTCGAGCGGCAGGACGCGCGAGTACTTCTCGAGCGACTCGCGGAGGTCCTTCCGGAGCGCCTCGTCGTCGTACGGCCGCCGGCCGATCGCCAGCACCACGAACTCGTGCGGCAGCAGGTTCGTCCGCCACAGCTGGTAGAGCGCCGGAATGACCTTGCGATGGGCGAGGTCCCCGGTCGCGCCGAACAGGACGAGCGTGTTCGGGTCCGGGACGCGCTCGAGTCGAAGACCCTCGCGCAGCGGGTTGTCGTCCGCCTTGGGGCTCGGCTTCCGCCTGGCGTGGCGGGCCAGCCGGAGGTCCTTCATCGTCCGTGGCGCATCCTTCGGCCGCGGCGCGGGGTGCGGCGTCTTGTCGGGTGCGGTTTCGGGGGCGACGGCCGGCGCGTCGGGGTGGGCCGACGTGCGTCGCCGCTTCGGAACCGCGGTCTCGGTCACGGCCGCCTCGAACGGGTGCAGCCCGGAGGCGCCTGATGCGTCCGTGGCATCAGTTGCACACGAACCAACGTGCCCGCCGCACCGACGCCGCCGATTCGTGGCGCGCCCACTCCCCGGTCACGTTCATTCATCGCGACCCGATGCGGCCGGCGCATCACCGCGCGGGAGGCGGCCGCCGTCACTCGGTTTTCACCGCATGGCCGCCGAACTCGTTGCGCAGAGCCGCCAGGACCTTGGCCCCGTACGAGTCGGCTTGCCGTGAGCGGAAGCGGGTCAGCAGCGACAGCGTGATGACCGGCGCCGGCACGTCGTGGTCGATCGCCTCCTGGACCGTCCACCGCCCCTCACCGGAATCCTCGACGTAGCCCTGGAGGTGGGCGAGATCCTGGCCGTTCGCCCGGAACGCGCGGCCCGCCAGCTCGAGCAACCACGACCGGACGACCGAGCCCTGCATCCATAGCTCGGAGATCGCCGCGAGGTCCAGCTGGTACGACGAGGCATGCATGATCTCGAAGCCCTCGGCGTACGCCTGCATGAGGCCGTACTCGATCCCGTTGTGGACCATCTTCACGTAGTGGCCGGCGCCCGGGCCGCCGACGTGGAGATAGCCGCCCCTCGGGGCGAGCGTGGTGAAGATCGGCTCGAGCGGCTTCACCGCCCCCTCGTCCCCGCCGACCATCAGGCAGTAGCCGACCTGGAGCCCCCAGATCCCGCCGGACGTGCCGGCGTCGACGTAGTTGACGCCCTTGCCCGCCAGCTCGCCGTGCCGGCGTTGGTCGTCGTGGAAGTTCGTGTTCCCGCCGTCGATGATCGTGTCGCCCGGCTCGAGGTGCTCCATCAGCTCGGCGATCTGGGCCTCGGTGGCGTCACCGGCAGGAACCATGATCCAGACGGCCCGCGGCTTGTCGAGCTTCGAGACCAGCTCCTCGATCGAGAACGCCGCGATCGCGCCCTCGCCCTCGATCTCCTTGGTCTTCTCCGGCGTCCGGTTGTAGGCGACAACCTCGTGGCCGTCGCGGATCAGCCGACGCACCATGTTGGCGCCCATCCGCCCGAGACCGACGAACCCGATCCGCATTGCCGTGCGCCTCCCTGTCGATGGTCGGGCCGGCCGGGCCGGCGCCGTGGTGCGCGTCAGCTCCTGGCGAGCGCCTCGCGAAGGGCGCCCTCGAGCGCGTTGAGCCCCCGCTCCGGGTCGGCGAGGTGGACCCGGAGGATCGGCAGGTCGTGGGACTCGATCGCGGCGAAGTCACCCTCGGCCTGCGCGTCGATCAGCCGGCCGAACGTGTAGGGCCAGCCGGGGATCGGCCGGTCGACGGGATGGTCGGACGTCAGCTGCAGGAACCAGCCGCTCGGCGTGCCGCCCTTGTGGAGCTGGCCGGTCGAGTGGAGGAAGCGCGGTCCGTAGCCGGCGGTCGTGGCACAGTGGGTGGCGTCGCGGAGCAGGGCCCGGATCCGGTCGAGCGCTGCCGTCGCCGCCTCGGAGGGGGCGATGAACGCCTGAAGGGCGAGATAGGCATTCGGCTTGCGCCGGGCCAGGTGGCGCGCGAGCTCTCCGACGATCTTCCCATCGCCGGCCGTGAGGCGGAGCGGCGCATCGCCGTGGAGCGTGATGCCGCTCTCCGCATCGGACACCAGCGTCGCCCGCGGCGCGCTGCGGCGCTCCCCGGCCGAGGCGGCCGCGAGCACCCTCCGGGTGAGCTCCTTCGCCTCCTCGACGTTGGGCTGGTCGAATGGGTCGATGCCGAGGACCGCGCCGGCGATCGCTGTCGCGACCTCCCAGCGAAGGGCCTCGGCCCCGAGGTCGATCGGGTCGGCGAGCTCGATCCGGACGACCGGATGACCGGCTGCGGTGGCGGCCTCTGCGAACCCGTCGCCGACGCTCCAGCCGGCGCCGTCGGCGAGGCCGAGGCGGACGAAGACGCGGTCGTCGCCGTAGGCCCGAACGTCGCCGATCGGCTCACGGTCGATCGGGACGATTCCGGTGCCGTGCTTGCCGGTGCTCTCGGCGATCAGCTGCTCGACCCACGAGCCGAAGCTGGCGATCGCAGGATCGGCAAGGAAGGTCAGCTTGTCGCGGCCGCTCTTCGCGAGCGTGCCGATGGCGAGACCGAGGGAGACGCCGGGATTCGTCTCGGGGTTCGGATCGCGACAGGCGTCGAGCATCGCCCGGGCGGACTCGAGGAGCGGGTCGAGGTCGATCCCGATGAGGCTCGCCGGGACGAGCCCAACGTAGGTCAGGGCCGAATACCGACCGCCGATGTCGGGCGGGTTGAGGAAGACCTCCCGGAGGTCGTCATGGTGGGGAATGGCCTCGACGCTCTTGCCGGGGTCGGTCACGGCGACCATCAGCTCGCCGGCGTGCTCGCGACGCGGGGCGTGATGGGCGCGGAGGGCCTTCTCGGCCCGGTCCCATGCGTCCGCCTGGAAGGCGAGCGGCTCGGTCGTCGTGCCGGACTTGCTGGCGACGATCCAGAGCGTCGCAAGCGGGTCCAGGTCGTCGACCGTGTCGGCGACCGCAGCCGGGTCGGTCGAGTCCAGGACGCGCAGGTCGAGCCAGCCGTCGGCCGTGCCGAAGACGTCGCGGAGGATCTCCGGCGCGAGGCTGCTGCCGCCCATCCCGCCGACGACCGCCGTCGTGAACCCGCCGTCGCGGACCGCCTCCCCGAACGCCTCGAGAGCCGCGATCTGGGTCGTGAAGTGGGCCGGGCTGTCCAGCCAGCCGAGCCGGTCGGCGATGGCGGCCTGGACGTGCTCGTTCGTGGACCACAGCGTCGTGTCGCGGTCGAAGAGCCGCTGGGCCCAGCGTTCCGATCGGGCCCGGGCGACCGCCTCGTCGAACGCCGCCTGGCCGGACCCGAGCGTCAGCCGCGTCGGCCCAATCGACATGGATGCAGGGGAGTCGGCCATCGGTGGCGCCATGGTAGTCCGACGACGCCGGAGGCGACATTGCGGTCGGATGACAACCCCCGCCGGGACGGGTGGCGCCCCGACTCGCCCTGACGCCGCCCCGTTCCTATCCGGCGCCATTCCCGGGACATCCGCTCAGGGCTCGCATCGGAATCCGACAACCGATGTCGGATCTGGGGTTCGGCCGAGCGTGAACGTACGGGATCCGCGCCTGCCAGGCGCGGCGCCGTGCGGCGGAGCGTCCGCGCCCGCGACCTTACAGCGGCGGCGGCTGCCAGCCTCCTGACGCCGCCTCCACGACGCCGGCCACGGCCAGCGCGACGTCCTCTCGCCAGGGCCGCGCGACCACCTGCACCCCGATCGGCAGCCCCTCCGCCGACGTCCCGCCGCGGACGACGACCGACGGCCAGCCGGTCAGGTTGTGGACGTCGCTGTACGTGTCGCCGAACCACGGCTCGGTGCTCTCGCCGTGGCGGATCGCCGGCTGCGGCATCGCCGGACAGACGATCGCGTCGGAGGCCTGGAACCAGCGCAGGAGCCGCGAGCGGACGCGGTCGGCGCGCTCGACCAGCGCCGAGAGCTCGTCGCCCGGGACGGCTGGCTTCGGGTCGATCCAGCCGCGCGTCTCGTACGACCCGATCCCGGGCGTGCCGGCTCCCGCGATCAACCGCCGGAGCCACCCGTACCCGTCGTCGCGGATCAGGTGGTCCCAGACCTCCCACGCCTCGTCGAGGGCCGGAGGCACCTCGCGGACGATCGTCGCGCCCGCCGCGGAGAGAGCAGCGATGGCGGCCTCGACCGTCGCGGTCGTGTCGTCGCTCGGGCGGCGCAGGCCGTTGTCGGTGAAGGCGACGATCCGGAGGCCTCCAACGGTCACCGTGTCGGGATCGCCGAGCGGGGCCGGGACGACGTGCGGGTCCTCGCCGTCCGGTCCCGCGATGATCGGGAGGAGGAGGGCGAGGTCGTCGACGCGGCGCGCCAGCGGACCGAGCTGCTGGAGCCCGCCGACGATCCCCGCGAACGACGGCCAGTGACCGGTCCGCGGGACGCGGCCCTGCGTCGGCTTGAGGCCGGCGATCCCGCAGACGTGCGCCGGCTGACGGATGCTGTCGCCCGTGTCGCTGCCGATGTCGAACGGCACACCGCCGGCGGCGACGATCGAGGCGGCGCCACCAGACGACCCGCCCGGCGTCCGGGCGAGATCGTAGGGATTTGACGTCCGGCCGAAGACGTCGTTGTCGGTCTCGTCCGACCATGTGAACTCGGGCGTGTTCGTCTTGCCCACGAGGATGCCGCCGGCGGCCTTCAGCCGGGCGACGACCGTGGCATCGCGCTCCGGGACGCGGTCCCGCCAGCCGACGGACCCGGCGGTCGTCACGAGGCCCGCCGTGTCGAGCGAGTCCTTGATCGTGAACGGGACGCCGTGGATCGGGCCGGCGATCTCGCCGCGGGCGAGGGCCGCGTCGGCATCCCGGGCCCGATCGACAGCATCCTCGGCCAGCCGAACCACGGCGTTGATCCGCGGATTGACGGCGGCGATCCGGTCGAGGCAGGCCTCGACGGCCTCGACCGACGACGTCGCGCCCGACCGGATCAGCTCGGCGAGCCGACCGGCCGGTGCCGCCCACAGGTCGTCGGCTCGGGCTATCCCTCGGCCTCGATCGCGAGGACCTTGTCGAGGCGGCGCTTGTGGCGCGCCTCGCCGCTGAACGTCGCCCCGAGGAACGCGACGACGCACTCCCAGGCCGGCTCGGGGCCGATCACGCGCGAGCCGAGGGTCAGGATGTTCATGTCGTCGTGCTCGACACCCTGGTGCGCCGAATAGGTATCGTGGCAGACGGCGCTGCGGATGCCGCGGATCTTGTTGGCGGCGACGCTCGCCCCGACGCCCGAGCCGCAGATCAGGACGCCCCGTTCGGCCTGTCCGTCGCGAACGGCGTAACCGAGCCTGGCGGCGAAATCCGGGTAGTCGTCGAGCGGGTCGGAGCCGTCACCGCCGAGGTCGATCGTCTCGTGGCCGAGGCCCGACGCGTCGAGGCGCCGGCGCATCTCGTCCTTGAGGGCCGCGCCAGCGTGGTCGGCGGCGAAGGCAACGCGCACGGCGTCGGCGGCTCAGCTGTGCCCAGGGTCGGTGGAGTTGGTCCGGCTGACGCCCGCGTCGCCGTGGGCGAGGGTCGGATGGCCGCGCCGCGGCGCGGGCAGATGGCCTGGCTCCAGGGTCGGCTGAGGACCCCGGACTGATCCGTCGAGGACGCCCCGGGCGACGTCGACGACGCGGTCGACCGAGAAGCCGAACCGCTCGAAGATCGTCCCGGCCGGGGCGGACGCGCCGTAGTGATCGAGGCCAACGATCGCGCCGTCCGGACCGACCCAGCGGTCCCAGCCGAGGGAGACGCCCGCCTCGACCGAGACGCGGGCGCCGACCGATGCCGGCAGCACGAAGTCGCGGTAGGCCTGGTCCTGGGCCTCGAACCTCTCCCAGCAGGGGAGCGACACGACGCGGGCGGCGATCCCATCGTCCTCCAGCGCCTCGGCGGCGCCGAACGCGAGCTGCAGCTCCGATCCGGTCCCGATCAGGATCACCTGCGGCGCCTTGCCACCGTTCGCGTCGCGAAGGATGTAGCCGCCGCGTCGGAGGCCCTCGCGCGCCTTCTCGGCCGTGCCCGCGAGCGTCGGCAGCTTCTGCCGCGTCAGCGACAGCGCGACCGGCCCCGAGGGATCCTCGAGACGCCGTTCGATTGCCAGCGCCCATGCGGCGACCGCCTCGTTCGCGTCGCCCGGTCGGATGAACCACAGGTTCGGCATCGCCCGGAGCGCGGCGTAGTGCTCGATCGGCTGGTGGGTCGGCCCGTCCTCGCCGAGCCCGACCGAATCGTGCGTCCAGACGTAGATGACGTGGAGGCCAGTGAGGGACGCCAGCCGGACCGACCCGCGCATGTAGTCGCTGAACGTCAGGAACGTGCCGACGTACGGGATGAACCCGTCGTGGTAGGCGATCCCGTTGGCGATGCCGCCCATCGCGTGCTCCCGGACGCCGAAGCGGAGGTTCCGGCCGGCGGCGTCATCCGCCTCGAAGCTGCCGGCGTCCTTGACGTCGGTCAGGTTCGATTCCGACAGGTCGGCTGCGCCGCCGAACAATGCCGGCAAGGCCTCGGCCAGCGTCTGGATCGTCTCGTTGCTCGCGTTGCGGGTCGCGATCTGGTCGCCGACGGTGTACGTCTTGAGGCCCTTGTCCCAGCCATCGGGCAGCCGCCGCTCGACGACCCGCCGGCGGAACTGCGCGGCGAGGGTCGGGAAGGCCGTCGCGTACTCGTCGAACGCACCCTCCCAGGCGGCGACGAGGTCTTCCCCGGCCGGGATCGCCCGGCGGAACAGGTCGCGCGCCTCGTCCGGGACGTAGAACGTCTTGTCGGGATCCCAGCCGTAGGCCTCTTTCACGAGGCGGACCTCGTCGGCGCCGAGCGGCTGGCCATGCGCCTTCTGGCTGTCCTGGCGATTCGGGCTGCCGAAGCCGATGTGCGTGTGGACCGCGATCAGGCTGGGCCGATCGTCGGCCCGCGCCTCCTCGATCGCCGCGGAGATCGCCTCGAGGTCGTTGCCGTCCTCGACGCGGGTCGCGTGCCAGCCATAGGCCTCGAAGCGGCCGAGGACGTCCTCGGACCAGGCCATCGATGTCGGGCCGTCGAGCTGGACGTGGTTGTCGTCATACAGGGTGATGAGCTTCCGGAGGCGGAGATGGCCGGCGAGGCTCGCGGCCTCCGATGCGATCCCTTCCTGGAGGTCGCCGTCCGAGCAGAGCATGTAGGTCCAGTGATCGACGATGTCGTGCTGGTTACGGTTGAACTCGGCGGCCAATCGGGCCTCGGCGATGGCCATGCCGACGGCGTTCGCGAAGCCCTGGCCGAGCGGTCCGGTCGTGGCCTCGACGCCCGGCGTGAGCCCGTACTCGGGGTGGCCGGGTGTCTTCGAGCCCCACTGGCGGAAGGACTGCAGGTCCTCGATCGAGACGCCATAACCGGTCAGGTGGAGGAGGGAGTAGAGGAGCATCGACGCATGGCCGGCCGACAGGACGAACCGGTCGCGGTCGGGCCAGTCGGGGCGGCTCGGGGCGTGGCGGAGGAAGCGCGTCCAGAGGGTGTAGGCCATCGGCGCCGCGCCCATCGGGGCGCCCGGGTGACCGGAGCCCGCCTTCTGGACACCGTCGATCGAGAGGGTCCGGATGGTGTCGATCGCCAGCCGATCGAGGGTCTCTGTCGCAATCGTCATCGTTCGCGACAGTGTAGCGGCCGGGCCGTTGCGATCCCGTGCCGCGAGGCCGTCGCGAGGTGTCGCCCGGGTATCCTCGCCGCCATGCCTCGACCCCGGGCGTTCACCCGTCGGCCTCGCCCGCGCGCTCCGCGCGCCCCACGGGTCGTGGTCGTCGGAGACCTCATGCTGGACGTCGTCCTCGCACCGGCGATGTCGCTCCAGGACGGCACGGACGTGCCCGGTCGGGTGTCCCTCCGGCAAGGTGGCTCGGCCGCGTCGACGGCTCGCTGGCTGGCTCGCCTGGGGGCTCGGTCGACGCTCGTCTGCGCTATCGGGCGCGATCCGGAAGGTCGGGCGCTCGTGCGCGCGATCGAAGCTGACGGGGTCCGTATCCGCGCGTCCCGCGTTGCCGGGGAGCGGACGGGCCGTGTCGGTGTCCTCGTCTCCCCCGGCGGCGAGCGGAGCTTCGTCACCGATCGAGGGGCTGCTGATTCGCTTCGCGCCGTGGACCTCCCTGCGTCGACGTTCGACGCGGACCTCGTCCACCTGCCCGTGTACACGTTGATCGGCGAGTCCCTCGCGGTCGCCGGCCGGCGGGCCATCGAACTTGGCCGCGAAGCCGGAGCGCTCGTGAGCCTGGACCTCGCCTCCGTCGGACCGCTCCTCTCCGGTGGTCGGGCGGCGGCGGTCCGGCTCGTCCGCGACGCCGCGCCGGACATCCTGTTCGCGACGGCGGGCGAGGCCGACGCGATCCTGGGAGGGCGCGATCCGAGCCGGCTCGCCGAGCTCGCGCCGCTCGTGGTCGTGAAGCGGGGTCGGGGCGGGGCGTCGGTGCTGACGCGCGAGGGTGGTCGCCGAGTCGTGTTCGACGTCGCGACGAGCCCGCTCGACGCGCCCGACACGACCGGGGCCGGCGATGCCTTCGACGCCGGGTTCCTCATGAGCTGGCTGTCGGCCGACGCAGATGAGCGCGCGCGGCCGACGGCGCTCCGACGGGCGGTCCTCGCCGCGAACCGGGCGGCCTCACGCCAGCTGGCGTTGCCCCGGAAGGAGCTGAGCCTGTGATCGAGCGATGGCTCGTCGTTCGGCGTGAGGTCCGCGAGGCGCTGGCCGCGGACACGCCCGTCGTCGCGCTGGAGTCGACGCTGATCAGCCATGGCCTGCCGTATCCGGCGAACCTGGACGTGGCTCGCGCGGCCGAGGCGGCGGTTCGGAAGGGCGGTGCCGTGCCCGCGACCGTGGCGATCCACGACGGCCGGCTGATGGTCGGGTTGGACGACGGCGACCTCGAGGCGCTCGCGACCGCTCCCGAAGGCTCGGTGATGAAGGCCGCGCGACCGAGCCTCGCGGCGGCCGTGGCGCGGATCGGCTGGGCCGCGACGACGGTGTCGGCGACGATGATCGCGGCCCATGCCGCCGGCATCCGGGTCTTCGCCACCGGCGGGATCGGCGGCGTCCACCGCGGCGCGCTTGCTTCCGCCGCCGGTCGTCTACCGACGTTCGATATTTCGGCGGACCTCGAGGAGCTCGCCCGGACGCCGATGATCGTCGTCTGCGCCGGCCCGAAGGCGATCCTCGACGTCCCGGCCACCCTCGAGTACCTCGAGACGCACGGCGTTCCAGTGGTGACGATCGGCCAGGACCTGCTGCCGGGGTTCTACTCGCGATCGAGCGGGATCCGCTCGCCACTCAGCGCGCCGACGCTCGATCACGCGGCATGGATCGCCGGCGTGCAGCTGAGCCTGGGGTTGGGCGGCCTGCTCGTGTGCGTGCCCGTGCCAGAGCGCGAGGCACTCCCCGATGACGCGGCACGTGACGCCGTCGAGCGAGCGGTCCGCGACGCGGAAGACGCCGGCATCCACGGCCCGGCGCTCACGCCGTGGCTCCTCGCCAGGATCGCGGAGGCCACGAACGGGGCCTCGGTTCGGGCCAACACCGCGCTGATCGTGAACAACGCCCGGGTCGCCGGCCAGCTCGCGGTCGTCTTGGCCCGGTCGAGCGCGTAGCCCCAGCGCCGGAGGCTCGGAACCTGTCAAGCGAATCTCACGCGGTCATTCGCCTGGACGGTGCGCGGCTGCCGAGCCGGTTCACGCACGGACCCGCCCGACACTTCTGCGATGCGACCGCGTGAGGATCGATTGACAGGAATCTCCCGCCGAACGACCGCCTGAGGATCGCCTGTCAAGATCATGCGTCCGCGGTGCACCGCGGCGCCAGGGCCCGAGCCCCGCCTGATCGTCGCCGCCTTGCTGGCCTGCGGGGCGGTGGCTACACTCGCCGCAGTCGCGATCTTCCGAGCGAGCGATCGCCGCGCGAAGGATCGCGGCCTGGTCGACCGGACCACCGGCTCCTGACGCACGAGGAGGCCCGATGCGCATCTACGAGGGCAGTCCGCGCCAGGACTTCGAGGAGGTGTTCCGCTCCATCGGAGCCTTCATCGACCAGCGCGGCATGCGCGAGATCCTCCTCGTCGAGGCGCCGGACGGGTTCATCGTCCAGGGCATCGTGACCGCCGGGGCCGCCGGCGGGACCTGGTCCGAGTCGATGGGGCACCAGGCCAAGGAGACCCTCACCTTCCTCGACGACGACATCGCCCGGTTCATGGAAGAGTCGGTTGCCCGGCGCGGCAAGCCCGGACCGGAGCCGCAACGCGACGCAGGGTTCTACGAGACGGCGCTGCGCGTGCTCGGGCGGTACATGGACGAGCAGAAGCCGCGAGACGTCTTCTTCTTCGAGCAGGACGGCGCGTTCGTCGTCCGGCTGTTCATGGGCGGCCAGCAGGGCGGCAACCACGTCCTTGCCGAATTCACCCGCGACGACATCGCCGAGCTGGTCGCCCGAGGGCCCGGCCTCCGGATCCCGACGCCCACGCCGAAGCCCGCGACGGCCTGACGGCCGTCGCTCACCACCCGCCCACATCCGTTCACGCCCAACACCGCACGGAGGTTCGACCATGAAGGCGCTCAAGACCGTCGCCGTCGCACTCGGCATCACCCTCGCCGCGCTGATCGTCATCCCGCTCATCGTCCTGGCCGGGCTGTTCGTCTGGCTGAAGGTCACCGAGGAGGATGACGACCTGCTCGACATCGATCGCGAAGGCGTCTAGGACAGCCTCGATCGCGAGTGATGGTTGCCCGCTGAGGCTGCTACCCCAACGAACCTGACGCCCGTCGCGCGAGCGGCGGGCGTCGACATTTCTCCCGCGGAGCGGCGACTCGCCGAGATCGGCGTCCTCGTCGTCATGGTCCTGTGGGCGGCGAACTTCATCGTCGTCAAGTCGGCCGTGGCGGTCCTCCCGCCGGTCGGGTTCACGTTCCTGCGGTTCTGCATCGCGTCGGCGACGCTGCTGCTGCTCCTTCGCTGGCGCGAAGGCTCGATCGCCCTGCCGCCGCGCGACTTCCTGGCGATCTGCGGGCTCGGCGCGATCGGCTTCGGCCTGTACCAGATCCTGTGGACGACCGGCCTGACGACCGTTCCGGCGGGCGACTCCGCGCTGCTGATCGCGTCGACACCGGTGCTGGTCTCGATCCTCGCCGTCGCCGCCGGATCCGACGTCCTGACAGCGGCGAAGCTCATCGGCGGACTCGTCTCGTTCCTCGGCGTCGCGCTCGTCATCGCGTCCGGGCCGGGCCTGACGCTCGGCGGGTCGTTCGTCGGCGAGGCCATCACGTTGATCGGGGCCGGCTGCTGGTCGTTCTACATGGCGTTTGGAGCGCCGTACCTCCGTCGCTACTCGCCGCTGCGGACGACCGCCTGGGCGACGGTCGCGGGAACGGTCGTCCTGGCACCCATCGCCGTCGGCCAGCTGGCCTTGTCGACCTCGGCGCCGCTCACGCCGAGCGTGCTCGGAGCCGTTCTCTACTCGGGGTTCCTCGCGGCGGGCGTTTCGAATGTCGTCGTCCAGAACGGCATCCGCGTCGTGGGTCCGACCCGCACCGCCGCGTACCAGTTCCTCGTCCCGGCGCTGGCCGTCCTCCTGGCCGCGCTCTTCCTCGCCGAGCCGATCCGCCTCGGTCAGGTCGTCGGTGGCCTGATCATCGTCGGCGGCGTCCTCGCCACCCGCGGCGGCGTGCCGTTCCGGATCGTGCGCGTCGTGCGCTGAGGCCATGGGACTGCGACGCATCCGGGCCGCCGGCCTCGCCTTCGTTGCCGTGGTCGTGGTTGCATGCGGCTCGCCGGCTGGATCGCCGTCCGCGAACACGATCGAGGGTCGGTCCGACGTGGGCGGTCACGAGCTCTGGATCTCCTGCACGGGCAGCGGCTCCCCGACCGTCGTCTTCGATGCCGGCCTCGGAAACGGCGCCGCGGCGTGGTCCCTGGTCCGTCCGGCGGTCGCCGAGACGACCCGTGCGTGCGCCTACGACCGGGCCGGGATCGGCCAGAGTCCGCCACGCTCGGATCGTCATGCCGTCAGCGTGGGCGTGATGGCCGACGAGCTCATCCGGCTCCTGGATGCCGCCCGGATCGAGGGTCCGGTCGTCCTCGTCGGCCATTCCTACGGCGGGATGATCGTGCGCCTGGTGGCCGGTCGGCACCCGGACCTCGTCGTCGGGCTCGTCCTCGTCGACGCCGCATCCGAGCACGAGCTGGAGGGGGAATGGCTCGCCAAGGACGTGGACTGGGTCGACGGCTCGACCCTGATCGATCGCCCCACGAGCGGCGTCGAGCTCGCCGCCGTCGACGACCTGGGAGACATCCCGCTCGTGGTCCTCAGCCAGGGCCAGACGTCCGGTCAATTCGCGGTCGAGTGGTCGCGGTTCCAGGCGGAGCTGGCGACGCTGTCGTCGAACTCCGTTCACGTGGTCGCGCGCGCCAGTGGCCATTCGATCCAGCACGACGCGCCGGATCTCGTGACGGCGGCGATCGCGGCGGTCGTCCATTCGGCCCGCGAGGGGACCCCGTTACCCAGCTGCGGCCAGGTCTTCACGTCCGCCGGAGCGCAATGCCGCAGCCGCTGAAGCACTTCGATGCGCACGCCGCTTCATGACGACGTCGTTGAAATTCCACCCAGCTGACCTCGAGAAGCGTTTCCGACGCTAGCGACTGATGTCTCGCCCCGCCGCCAGGAGCACCTGCAACGCCCGCAGCGACAGCATCCGGGCCTCGCCGTCCGCGCCCCAGTCGACCAACTCCGTGGAAGCCCCTCCGCGAACACCCGGCTGGCTCCACCAGCGACCGTCCGGTTGCCACGTGTCGTCGGGGCACCGCTTCGCTTCGAGAGCATCGACGGCGCCTCTGGCCGCCGGATCACCGATCCGGCCCGCATCGGCGAGCGCGAGCAGGCCGGGCAGCAGCCCATAGTGCCAATACGCCGGCCAACGGAGCCAAGCGACCCGCGGGTTCATCACCTCGCCTGTCCGCTCGGACCGGATCACGCGGTGACGGAGGATGAAGCCGGCGCCCCGAGCGACGGCCTCGTCGATCGCCGCACGGAGCTGGTCGTCGACCGCGAATTGGCGATAGGCAGCCAGGCCGCGGATGGGCGCCCACGTCTCGTTCGCCGACGAGTGATGCGCCTCCGGCCGACGGTCGCAGTTCCATCCGCCGTCGGGCCACTGCCAGTCGACCAGCCGCGTGGCAAGCGTTGCGATCCGCTCGTCATCGCCGAAGCCGAGGCGGCTCATTGCCAACAGCGCGTTGCCCTCCATCGAGGCACACATCCGAACGCGGCCGTCGATCGCCTTCGCTGCTCGCGAGCGACCCGGCGACAGCAACCATGCGAGCGTGTCGTCCACGGCCTCCGCGAGGGCAGTCGCCGCGCCCGGGATCTCGCGGCCGATGTCGAGCTCCGCAAGCGCCACCACCCGCCAGTGAGCGCCGCGCCATTTCGAATAAGGGTGAACGCGGGTCCGTCCTCCGCGGGCCTCCCGCCAGGCGCCGCCGAGGAGCGGTGCGACCCACGGATCGCCGGTGAGCGTTCGCTCCAGCCGACGGATGGTCGTGGTGCCCGCGGGCGGTCGAACCAGCGTCTTCAGGGCCAGCCGTTGAACCGGCGGGCATGCCGGATCGAGCAACCAGTCGATCGTCGTGTCGACGGCTGGGGTTGCAGCACGCATGACCGGATTCTCCTCTCGGAATCGAGAGTCGTCCTGACCCGCCCGCGCGCGAGTCGCGACGCGACTCAATTCGCGTTACCGCACGCTCGTCCAGGGCTGAATCGCGACGTAGGCGAGCGCGCAGACCCGGGATTCTGAGTCGTTCCGCGACTCGGGCGGGCCACGGTCACACCGCTGAATGGGTTGCCCGGGCGGGGGCTTTTCGATAGCATTCGAAAAACCCCCGGAGGACCTGACCCATGGCGAAGTATGTCTTTGTGACCGGAGGGGTGACCTCCTCGCTCGGCAAAGGCATCACCGCCGCCAGCACCGGCCGGCTGCTCAAGGCCCGGGGTCTCCGGGTCTCGATCCTCAAGCTCGATCCGTACATCAACGTCGACCCCGGGACGATGTCGCCGTACCAGCACGGCGAGGTGTTCGTCACCGACGACGGCGCCGAGACCGACCTCGACCTCGGCCACTACGAGCGCTTCATCGACGAGAACCTGACCCAGCTCTCGAACGTCACGACTGGCCGCATCTACCAGGCGGTCATCGCCAAGGAGCGCCGCGGGGACTACCTCGGGGGGACGGTCCAGGTCATCCCCCACATCACGAACGAGATCAAGGAGCGGATCGGGCGGGTCGCCCGCGACGGCGACCCGGACGTCGTGATCGTCGAGGTCGGCGGGACCGTCGGCGACATCGAGAGCCTGCCGTTCCTCGAGGCCATCCGCCAGATGCGCAAGGACGTCGGCCGAGCCAACGTCCTGTACATCCACGTGACGCTGCTGCCGGCGCTCGCCGCGACCGGCGAGCTCAAGACGAAGCCGACCCAGCACTCGGTCAAGGAGCTCCGCGGGATCGGCATCCAGCCCGACGTGATCGTCCTCCGCAGCGACCACCCGGTCAGCGACGAGATCCGCGAGAAGATCGCCCTGTTCACGGACGTGGCCACCGACGCGGTCATCCCGGCCGAGACCGCCGACACGATCTACGAGGTCCCGCTCCTGTTCGAGGAGGCCGGCCTCGGCCGGCTGCTCGTCCGCGAGCTCGCCCTCGGCGACCCCGAGGCCGCGCCCGATCTCGCAAGCTGGCGGGCGCTCGTCGAGCGGATCAAGGCGCCGAAGCCGACGCTCGAGATCGCCCTCGTCGGCAAGTACATCGAGCTGCCGGACGCCTATCTCAGCGTCACCGAGGCGCTCCGTCATGCGGCCTGGGCCCACGGCGTCGACGCCAGGGTCCGCTGGGTCGACAGCGAGGCGCTGACGAAGGACAACCTTCTCGACCGCCTCGGCGGCGCGGCCGGGATCCTCGTCCCGGGTGGGTTCGGCCATCGCGGGATCGAGGGCAAGGTCCTCGCCGCCCACTTCGCCCGCGACCATCGGGTGCCGTACCTCGGGCTGTGCCTGGGCCTCCAGTGCGCCGTGATCGAGTTCGCCCGCGACGTGCTCGACACCAAGGACGTCAACTCGACCGAGTTCGACATGTTCACCGAGAACCCCGTCATCGACTTCATGCCCGACCAGCGGGACATGGAGGACAAGGGCGGGACGATGCGCCTCGGGCTCTACCCGGCCCGGCTCGCCCCGGGCTCGAAGGCCGCCGCGGTGTATGGCCAGGAGGTCATCTACGAGCGGCACCGCCATCGGTTCGAGGTGAACAACCGCTACCGCCAGATCCTCGAGGGCGCCGGGCTGCTGCTCAGCGGCCAGTCGCCCGACGGCCGGCTCGTCGAGATCGTCGAGCTGAAGGACCACCCGTGGTTCGTGGCCAGCCAGTTCCATCCCGAGTTCAAGAGCCGGCCGGAACGGCCGCACCCGCTGTTCGACGGCTTCGTCGAGGCGTCGCTCGCGACCCGCGACGGCCGCCAGCCGGAGCTCCGACCGCGGCCGGTCACGACGACCACCGGAACTGCGGACCAACGCCCATTGGACGATCGCGTCTCCATGTCGTCGGAGGGCGTCACGCAGTAGGGAGTGCGATGGACCGGACTCGCCTGAGCCTCTACTACCTTGCGGGATACCTGATCCCGGCGGGACTCCTGCTGCTCCTGATCCCGGACACGGCAACGAGGCTCCTGCTCTCGAACCGAACCTACGACGACGCGCCGTTCCGGCTCGCCGGCGTGCTGTTGATCGGCCTGGGGATCCTCATCGTCCAGATCATCCGGTTCCGGCTCCAGATGCTCTATGCGACGACCGTCGTCATCCGGCTGTTGATCAGCGCCACGCTGCTCGGGCTGTACCTCCGTACGAGCGATCCGTTCTTCCTCGTCGTCCTGACGATCGTCGTCATCGGCATCGTTCTGACCGGGTCGAGCCTGCTGATGGCTCGGCGGCAGGGCGCCGCATCTCCGTAGGTCGCGCGTCCGACCTCGTGGCGAAGCGACCGTTCCGGGGCCGTGACTGTGTGGACCTCCTCGTGTTCGATGAGGTCCATCGCCGCCTTCGTCTCGGGACGCGCCTCCCGGTCGGCCGGCGCGAGGGTCGATCTCGGACATCGTCGGCTCCGTTGACCGCGTCGACGACTTCGACGGGTGCTTCCGCCCGCGAACGGCTCGCCTCCGGAGGGAGATCCAGCAACGCGCCGCGAACCCAGGGGTGATCGACCTGCCGATCGCCCTGATCCAGGTCGACAACGCCTACTTCGTCGAGGACGGCCACAAGCGGTTGTCGCTGGCGATCGCCGCCGGCCGCCACGAGGTCGATGCCGACGTCGAGCGCTACGAGACTCCGTTCCACCTCGCCCCCGGCGCGACGATGGACTCGATCCGGGCGACGCATCGGGAGCGGCGGTTCCGCGAGACGACTGGCCTGGACCTGGCCGTGCCGGATCACCGCTTCGCGCTGTCGGATCCCGCCGGCTACCTCGAGCTCGAGGAATCGGTCAAGGCCCACACGTTCGACCTTTCCCAGTCAGAAAGGCGGCTCCTGTCGCTGGAAGAGGGCGCGCGTCACTGGTACGACACGGTGTTCAAGCCGGTGGTCGAGATCGCGAAGGCCACGAGTGCCTGTCGCCTGCTGGAATCGATGACCGATGCCGACGCTATCTCCTGTTCCGGCGCGGCATCGATGTCCCGATGGATTTACGGCTGGCGGATCCCGACGGTCGCGATCGAGCACGGCGTGGCGAACCTGGAGGGTGCCGGCGCGCGCGTCGGCCACCCCGACCCCGAGCTCGAGCACCGAGCAGACCTTCTCCGCGACGGTCCATCCGCTCCAGATCGCGGGCTCGGCCCAGGTGACCGAGACGTCGGCCGGCGGCGGCACGGTCGTCCTGCGGGTCAGCGGCCTGCTCGACGCCGTGCACTGGACCGTCGACATCGACGGCGGCACGGTCGCCCGCCCGAATGAGGGCGTGGAGATCGCGTTCAAGACCGGCGCCGATCTCACCCGGCTGGCGATGGACACGGTCCGGATCAGCCTGACCAGGACCGAGATGGCCGCCTTCCTCAAGGCGGAGAAGTCCGGTGGCGTCGTCGCAGTCGTGTCGGACGGCGTTCGGATCGGCTACGCCCAGTTCGGCTCGGCCTAGACCATCGGTCTCACCGCCGGAAATCCTGCCGGTCGGCGCGCTGCCGACCGGCAGGCCCGTGCCCGCGGCCGGACGATCGCGCAGGCGGGCGTAGAATCGGCGTCCGCGATTCGCCGTCCGCCCGATGCGCCAGCCAGGAGCCGCCCGATGAAGATCTTCCTCGACACCGCCGACATCGAAGAGATCCGGATCGTCGCCCGCTGGGGCGTGCTCGACGGTGTGACCACGAACCCGACCCTGTTCGCCAAGACGAGCGGAGCGACCTACGAGGAGGTCCTCAAGGAGATCTGCACGATCACCTCCGGGCCTGTCTCGGCCGAAGTCGTCGCCGAGGAGGTCGAGGGGATGCTCAAGGAGGGGCGCGCCTTCGCGAAGATCGCCCCGAACATCGTCGTCAAGGTCCCGATGAGCGAGGAAGGGCTCGAGGCGATGTCGCGGTTCGCCGAGGAGGGGATCAAGACCAACTGCACCCTGATCTTCACCGCGAACCAGGGGCTCCTCGCGGCGAAGGCCGGTGCGTCGCTCCTGTCGCCGTTCGTCGGCCGCCTCGACGACATCAACCAGGACGGGATGATCGTGATCCGCGAGCTCGCCGAGATCGTCGCGATCCACGAGCTGGACACCGAGGTCCTCGCGGCGTCGATCCGGAACCCCCTCCACATGACGCAGGCCGCGCTCGCCGGCGCCCATGTCGCGACCCTGCCGTTCAAGGTCCTCCAGCAGATGGTCCATCACCCGCTCACCGACAAGGGGATCGTCCAGTTCCGGTCGGACTGGGACAAGGCCCGCAAGGCCCTCGCGGCGTCGAACGGCAAGGCCTCGGCGGGAGCGGCCAAGGCTCCGGCGGCCGCGAAGTCGGGGAGCTGACGGCACTCGGCGCGTCGGGAGTCGATGCGGCATTCGAGTTGAATTCCGATCGGCCGTGCGCGATCGAGCGACCTGCGCGCTTGATCGTGCACGCTCGAGCTCAAATCCATTC
Organism: Chloroflexota bacterium; assembly: GCA_005882635.1. Taxonomy (GTDB): domain Bacteria; phylum Chloroflexota; class Limnocylindria; order Limnocylindrales; family CSP1-4; genus CF-46. The sequence goes on from VBFG01000030.1 coordinate 20,926, forward strand.
GCCTGGCGAGTCAACCGCGCGGGCAGCATGGCTTGATCGCCTGACGTGACCGCGGGTGGGCTGCCGACGACCGCGAGCGTGCCCGGGATCGACGATCGACAAGCGACGCATCGCCGATTCGACAAGCTCGACGAGTACCTCGCGACGCGCGAGTCGGCGATCGAGGCGTGACGTATGCCGGACCCGTGTTGGCGCTCGGGCTGTGGCTTCTCGGTTGGGCCGCGGTCTGGTCGCGGCCCGACCGATTCGCGTGGCGTGGCTTCTGGCTCGGCGTCCCTCGCTGGCAGCGTCGCCCGGCTCGCACCGAGCTGATCGCTGGGGCGACGATCTGGGGCCTCGTCGACATCGCGGCCGCCTCGGTCATGTTCCTCGCCCGTCTCGACGACGGTGGGGCAGCGCCGATCCTTCTCGCGGCCAATGCGATCGGAGTGATCAGCCTCCTGGCGGCCGCGGCTGCGAAGCGCCGTCGTCCGCGGGCCTGATCTCGGCCGGCAACACCCCGATCCCGGCGATGACGCCTTCGTCGCGATCGATCGGGTCCGAGCTGGCGCGCTCCCGGCGGGCCAGGACGATGAACGGCAACGACAAGGCCGAGATCCCGGCCGACACCAGGTACGCCGGCCCGTAGCCGCTGATATCGGCGACGCGGCCCAGCGCCGGTTGGGCGACCACGCCGCCGGCCGACGCCATCAAGGAGTCGAATGAGAGCACCGTCGCCCGCTGCTCGGACGGGATCAAGCCGTTGACGAACGCCTGCCGGAGCGGCGACTCGACCGCGAACACGAAGGCCCAGCCGCCGAGCAGGAGCAGGGCGACGACGAAGCTGCCCGTCACCCCAAGGACGCCGAGCAGGACGACGTTGAGCAGGCCGCCGATCACGAGCGCCGTCGTCCGACGGCCGAACAGCCGCCTCACCCGGGAGACCGTGAGCCCGCCGACGATCTGGATCCCGGCGACGACTGCGGCAGCGAGACCCGCGATCCCGTAGGCCGTCTTGTCGCCGTAGAGCTGGAGCAGGAACGGCTGGGCTGCGTAGAACACGAAGATGCCGGCCCCGGCCGAGAACGGCGCGGCGAGCATCAACCAGCGCACGGGTGGGTTACGGAACCCGCCGTCGATCGACCCGCGGATCACCGCCCGGACCGCGGCGACCGGACCGACCTCCCGCTGCGGCGAGAACCCCAGGTCGTGCATGAACCGGATCGCCACGACCATCGTCACGCCGAGCATGGCCGCCCGGATCACGTAGGGAACGCCGAGGTTGGTCGCCTGGGCGATGACCCCACCGGAGACGGTCCCGACCAGCATCGCTGCTCCGCTGACCATTTGGGCTCGGCCAAAGATCTGCTCGAGGTGACCCGTGAAGCCCGTCGCCCGGAGCGCATCGACGAGCCAGGCCTCGGTCGCGCCCGAGAAGAACGTGAAGCCCAGACCCAGCAGGATCGAGGCGATCGCCCAACCCGCCAGTGGCGCGTGGACCTGCCACATCACCAGGTAGAGCACCGTCGAGAGGAGCAGCGTCCCAGCACCCAGGACGTACGAGAATTGGCGGCCGCGAGTGTCCGCGACGACGCCCGTCGGGACCTCGAAGATCACCTGGCCGAGCGTGTAGAAGGCGTTGGCCGCGAATGCCCCGGCGTTGTCCAGCCCCGCGTCGAGGAGGAAGATCGTGTTGATCCCCCAGATGAACGACGAGGCGAGCGTCGTCAAGAGGGTCAGGACCAGGTAGGTCCGTTCGACTGTCCTCGCCGGATCAACCACCGGCGCCGACGGGGCGGTCCATGTCCACGGTCCGGCCCGCTCGAACCACCCGACGGACGGACAGGTCTTCGGCGAGCTCGACCAGATCGGCGCGCTGACCGACCGCCAGCCGGCCGCGGTCGATCAAGCCGAGCATGGCCAGCGGGTTGCGGCTCGCCGCGGCGACGGCGGCAGGAAGCGAGGACCCGTTCGCGACGACGTTCCGGACGGCCACGTCGAGGGCGATGACCGAGCCGGCGAGCGTCCCGGAGCCGTCGGCCAGGGTGCAGCGCCCGTCGCGGATCTCGATCTCCTGGCCGCCGATCGTGACCCGCCCGTCGCCCATGCCGGCCATCGACAGGGCGTCGGAGATCAGCATCAGCCGGTCGGCGGGCTTCGTCCGCTCGATGATCGTCCACACCGACGGGTGGACGTGGTGGCCGTCGGCGATCAGCTCGACGTAGGCCTCGTCGCGGATCAGCGCGGCGACCGCCACGCCCGGCGCACGATGATCGAGGCCGGTCATGCCATTGAATAGGTGGGTCGTCGTCGTCCCGCCGGCGTCATAGCCGGCGGTCGCCCCGGCGAGGTCGGCGGCCGAGTGGCCGATCGAGATTCGGACGCCGAGCCCGCGGAGGCGCCGGATGAGGTCGAGGCCGCCGGGGATCTCGGGCGCGATCGTGATCAGGGTCAGCCCGTCGACGAGCGGCTCGATCTGCGACCAGGGCGTGTCGGCCGGGCTGGCGATGAACGCCGGATTGTGGGCGCCCTTTTTCGCGTGCGAGATGAACGGCCCTTCGAGGTTGAAGCCGAGCGGCTGGGCGCCGTCGTCGGCGGCTCGCGGGATCCACGCCCGGACACGGTCGGCGAAGGCGTGGAGCTCGGCGAAGGGGCTCGACCAGGCCGTCGGCAGGAACGACGTCACGCCGCGCCGGAGCAGGGCGCGGGCCATCCCGTCGAGGTCGTCGGTCGCGCCCATCGCGCTGTGACCGCCCCAGCCGTGGCAGTGGACGTCGACGAAGCCCGGTGCGACGAACGGCATTCCCTCGTCCCCGTCGGTGGCCTGTCGGTCGACGTCGACCGCGGCGATCCGGTCGTCCTCGATCGTCAGCCGGCCGACGAAGACCTCGGCGTCGAGGACGAGTCGGCCGCGGATCTCCGCTCGGGGGGTCACGGCGCGCCGCCGTTCGAGGTCTGGCCGGGTTGCTCGACGTCGAACGAGACGTCGAGCGCATAGCGATCCGCGGGATAGCGCGACTCGGTCGACTCGATCCGCCGGCCGGCGTCGTCGACGATGACCCGGCGCTCGACGAGCAGCGGGTCGCCCCGGCGGATGCCGAGCAGGCGGGCATCCTCGGCGGTGGCCGCCGCCGCGCCGACCGTTCCGGTGCCGCGCCGCAGGCCAATGCCCCCGGCGAGGATCGCCTCATGTAACGAGCCGTGTTCGAGGTCGGCGCTGAGGACGGTCTCCGCGCAGGCACGGACGAGGACGGCGGTCTCGACCGCGATCGGCTCGTCGTCGGCGAGGCGGACCCGGCGGACCTCGACGATCGAGTCGCCGGCTTCGAGCCCGAGGGGGGCGGCCTCGGCACGGGTCGACGGCCGGACCGTCCGCGCCAGGAGGCGCGACGTCGGAACGCGCCCGCGGCGGAGCATCTCGCTCGTGAAGGTCAGCAGGCGATCGGTCCGGCGGTGCGGGGCGGACGGCGCGACGAACGAGCCGCGACCGGGATGCCGGGCGACGAGGCCTTCTTCGGCCAGGTGCTGCATCGCGTTTCGGGCGGTCATCCGGCTGACGCCGAACTCGGCGACCAGCTCCGCGTCGGACGGCAGCCGGTCACCCGGCTTCATCACCGTGATCCGCTCGCGCAGGACCTGCTCGATCCGGCGATGGTGCGGGAGGTACCCGGCATCGATCATCGCGGCGCCGTCGCGGGTGCGGTGGCGGCAGGAGCGGTCTGTTCGGCCGCCGAGGCGACCTCGGCCCCGTGGATGGCAGCGCCGATCGCACCCGCCCAGGTCCCGAGCTCGGCCGTCACGATCTCGACCTCCGAGACCGACGTCGTCTGGACCCGCCGCCGGATCTCTTCGCGGGCGGTCTCGAGGAGGAGGTCGCCCGCGGCGGCGATCCCGCCGCCGATCACGATCCGGTCCGGGGAGAGGACGACGATCATGTTCCCGATCCCGATCCCGAGATACCGGCCGACCCGGCGGAGCCCCTCGATCGCGGCCGCGTCCCCGTTCCGTGCCCGCTCCACGGCTTCCTCAGCCGTCGCCGTCCCGCAGGCCTCGGCGATCCGGTCGGCGCGGGCGAACGCCTCGAGGCAGCCGTGGTTGCCGCAGTTGCAATCCGGCCCATCCGGATCGATCGTCTGGTGGCCGATCTCGCCGGCGGTTCCGTCGTGGCCCTGGTGGACCTTGCCGTCGACGGCGATCACCCCGCCGACGCCGGTCCCCAGCGTGAGCCCCACCATCGACGACGCGCCCCGGCCGGCACCCAACCGCAGCTCGGCGACGCCGAACGCCCGGGCGTCGTTGATCAGGGCGACCGGCACGCCGAGCGCCGCGCCGACCGGCGCAGCCACCGGATAGCCGTCCCACGGCCCGCGGAGGTTGACGAGGAACCGCGTCGCGCCGGCCTTCGGGTCGTACAGGCCGGGGATCCCCACGCCGGCGGTGATGATCCCGGGCCAGCGCCGCATGGCCTCATGCCCGACTTCGCCGAGCTGGGGGACGATTGCGTCCGGACCGCCGGCCGCCCGCGTCACAACCGATCCTCGATCGAGGGTCCGCCAGCTGCCGTCACCCTCGCGCTCGACGACCGTCCACTTGAGGTTCGTCGCGCCGAGATCGAGGCCGAGATGGCGCGTCGCCGCGGGCCCGTCCATGCCGGTCAGGCCTCGCCGGTGACCCGGGTGTAGGCCGCCGCGACGACGACGATGATCGCCCCGAAGAGGACCTGCCTCATCGCCTCTGGCATGTTGAGGGTCGTCAGGAGCGTCGTCAGGAGCGTCAGGATGAGCGCTCCGACGATCGTCCCAGCGAAGCCACCGCGACCGCCGAGGATCGATGTCCCGCCGATGACCGCGGCGGCGACGGAAGGAAGGACCGCTGACTCGACCAGGGCCGGGCTGGCGGTCTTGTTCAGGCCGGCAATCAGGAAGCCGGCGATCGCCGCGAGCAGTGCCGAGAGCGTGTACAGGACGATCAGGACCTGCCAGATCCGAACCCCGGCCAGGCGCGCTGCGATCGCGTTGTCGCCGACCGCGAAGAGCAGTCGTCCGTAGCCGCTCCGCCGCAGACCCAGGACGATGACGGCCGACAGCGGGACGAACAGGAAGAGGCTGTTCGGAAGGAACCCGAACGATGTCTCGGACCCGAGCCACAGGATCGGATCGGGGATGACGACACCGGAGAGCACCATCGCGAGCTGGTAGACGGCGACGAGGCCGAGAACGACGAGGCTCATCCCCAGGGTCATGATCAACGGGTGGACCTTGAAGACACCAATCCCGACTCCGGTGACCACGCCGGCCGCCAGCGCGACGCCGAGTCCGGCGAGAACGGCGACGACTGGTCCCTGGCCGTTGACGAGGGTCGCCATGACGAAGGCGGCCATGGAGGCAACGGCGCCGACCGACAGGTCGATCCCGCCGGTGAGCATCGCCAACGTCTGGCAGCCAGCCAGGATCGCCAGCGGCACGGCCTGGCGAACGATGACGCCGGCCCATGATGCGGTGACGATCCCGGGTTGAACGAGCTGCAGGACGATCACGAGCGCGATCAGGAGACCGCTCAGCGGGATCAGCGGCTGGTCGCGCAGGATCCGCCGCCACGTCGCGCGGGTCAGCCACGGGTTGCGTTCGGCGGTCCCCGTTCCGACGCTGGTCATGGGCGCACCCGACGGAGCGCCAGAAAGCTGCCGAGCATGACGACGCCGATCAGGATCACGCCCTGGACGACCGTCCCGAAGTTCGGGTTGATGCCGATGAACTGGAGGTCGATTCGGATCAGGTAGAGGACGGCGACGGCCAGGATCGGGCCGACCACGCCGCCGCGGCCGCCCGCGAGGCTGACCCCACCGAGGACGATCGCGGCGATGCTCTCGAGCGTATACGGCCCCGGTACCGGCGAGGCATTACCCGTATTCGCCGTCAGGGCGAGCCCGGCGAGCGAGGAGAACAGGCCAGTGAGTGCGTAGCTGACGATCTTCATCCGGTCGACGGGGACGCCGCTCCGGAACGCGGCGAGGCGGTTGCTGCCGATGGCGAACAATGACAGCCCCAGGTTGGAACGTCGGAGCGGGATCCAGATCGCACCGACGAGGACGGCGAGGACCACGAGCCCGCGCGGGATCCACTCGCTCACGAGCGGCCCGCGGATCGTTTCCATCAGCCACGGCGCCGCGCCGCCACCGGGCGTGTGGATGATCAGGAGGGCGACGCCGGCCCAGACGAACGACATCGCAAGCGTGACGACGATGTCGGGGACGCGCGTCGCAACGATCAGCGCGCCATTGATCGCACCGAGCAGGACTCCGAGCGCGAGCGTGCCCAGGACGACACCGACCGCGAAGATGTCGCTCTGGCCCTTCATCAGGACCGCCGACACGACGCTCGTCAAGGCCATCATCGATCCGACCGACAGATCGATGCCACCGGAGATCACGACGATGGCCTGGGCGACCGCGGCGAGGGCGTTGGGCAGGATCGAGATCCCCAGCGCCTGAACCCCGGGCGCGCCATAGTTCGGGACGAGCATCTTGGTGATCGCGAAGAAGACGACCAGCAGGCCGATCAGCGCGACGATCCATGGGCTCCGCCGGATCCAGCTCGTCACCGCCTCGCCGACCCCGACCCGTCGGCGGCCGAGGGCCTCCGTCGCCGCGCTCACGCGGCGTCTCCCGCGATGATCGTCACGCGGTCTCTCCGACAGCCAGCTCCGGGATCGCCTCGTCCGGCTTCAGGTCGTACGCGGCGCGAAGGAGCGTCGGCTCGTCTGCCTCCAGTGCCGGGATCTCGGCCACGACGCGACCATTGAAGACGACGATCGCGCGATCGCAGGCGAGCTGGATCTCCTTCAGCTCGGAGGTGTAAAGCAGGACGGCCGCGCCGGCTGCCGCGAGCTCGCGCAGGAGCTGGTAGATCTGCTGCTTCGTCCCGATGTCGATCCCGCGGGTGGGATCGAAGCAGAGCATCGTCCGAACGCCACCCGCGACCCAGCGCGCGATCGTCACCTTCTGCTGGTTCCCGCCGGATAGCCGCCTCACCTCAGCCGCGGCGCGGGTGTCGATCTGCAGGGTCCGGACCGCGGCGTCGACCTTGCGTCGTTCGCCGCGGACGTTGATCAGACCCCAGGCTCCGACCGGGCCGGAGAACGGGAGTGCGATGTTCTCGCGAACCGACCGCTGCATCAGCAGCGCTTCCGCCCGATCCGCCGGGACGTAGACGAGCCCCGCCCGGATCGCATCGGCGGGATGGTGGAACGAAACATGTGCGCCGTCGACGAGGAGCTCGCCACCGGCCGGCCGCTCCGAGCCCGCGAGGATGTCGAACAGCTCGTCCTGACCCTGGCCCTCCAGCGCCACGAGCCCGAGGACTTCGCCGGGGTAGAGATCGAACGAGACGTCACGCAACCGGGTGGCGGCGCTGAGGCCTCGAGCGGTCAGTCGGGGCGCCGTCTCGGGCGTCCTCGCTCCGGCGCCCGCCGGACCCGCCGCAACGGCCGGCGCCCGGCGGCTGATCTCACCGAGCATGAGCCGCACGATCCGGTCGTCGGAGCCCGCGCCGACGTCGACGACGCCGACCGTCGCGCCTTCCCGAAGCACGGTCGCCCGGTCGCACACCACGCCGATCTCGATGAGACGGTGGGAGATGAAGATGATCGACCGCTCGGTGCCGCGATGCCGGGCGACCACCTCGAGCACGCGCTCGGTCAGATTTGCCGGCAGTGCCGCAGTGATCTCATCGAGCATGAGCACGTCCGGCTCGATCGCCAGCGCTCGCGCGAGGTCGATCACCCGCAAGGAAGCCAGCGGCAGATCCCGAACCATGCTGGAGACGTCGAGGTCCGGGAGACCGAGCTCGGCGAGCCAGTGTCGAACCGGCTCCACCGCGGTCGCCGTGAGGCGCAGGTTCGAGCGGACGTCGAGATCGGGGATGAGGGCCGGTTCCTGGTAGACCGAGACGACGCCGCCGCGACGCGCCTCGGCGGGTGAATGAGCGCCGTATGGCCGGCCGCGAACGCTGATCGTGCCTCCGTCCGCCCGCACCCCACCGCTCAGGATCTTCACGAGCGTGCTCTTGCCCGCCCCGTTCGCCCCCATCAGGGCGTGGACCTCCCCGGGTCGGACCGCGAGCGACGCCGAGCGCAACGCGACGACCGCGCCGTAGCGCTTCGAGATGTCGCGTGCGTCGAGCAGGAGCTCGGTGCCGACGGTCGTCAACGGCGTGTCACCCCTGTGGTTCGTGGAGATACGGCAGGGGTGCCGGCGCCGCCGACACCCCTGCCTCCAAGGTTCGCCTGGGCCTGAGGAGGCCTACTCGCCAGGTCCCTTGCAGGCGATGACCTCGTCCTTGCTGTAGTCGGTCCAATCCTTGATCGTCAGGCCGAGGGGCCAGAGTGGGTTGATCTTCGGATCGGCGGCAGCCTTCAGGGAAGCCTTCCCTGCGTCGGTCGTGTTGTCCCACAGCTCGGGCGTGACGTGCACGGTGGTCGCGCTCGGCGGCTTCCCGTCGAGGATCTGGGTCGCCAGCTTGACGCCCGCGCCGCCGACGGACGGCGGGTTGGTGACGGCCGCGCCCTTGAGCCCGGTCTCGTTGAGGAGCTGGTTCACGAAGCCGGCGTTGTCGGCGCCGACGATCGGAACGAACGGGTGCTTGGCCGTCTTGAGCGCGTCGACGATGGTGGAATCGACACCGGACGTCCAGATGCCGTCGAACTTCAGGCCACTGCTGAGGATGTCGTTGATCTGGGTGGTCGCCGTCGCTGGATCCCACTTCGTCGCGACTTCCTTCACGACCTTGATGCCGGGGTTCTCGCTGAGCGCCTTCTTGAAGCCGGTGTCGCGGTCGGTGTCGGCCGGATGCCCGGCGATGCCGCGCATGTAGACGACATCGCCCGTGCCGCCGAGCGCCTTGAACAGCCACGAGGCGCCGAGGTAGGCGTACTGGACCTGGTCGTTCGAGAGGTTGTAGGCCCCGGGCGCAGTGACCGACGCGTCAACGGCGACGACGGGGATCTTCGCGGCGAGGGCCTCGGCGATGCCGGGGTTCAGGGCGTCGGGGTCGGCCGGGTTGATGATGATCGCGCTCACGCCCTGGGCGATCAGCGAGCGGATGTCCGCCAGCTGGCCGTTGGCGTCCGTGTCGTGGTGGATGATGGTGACCTTCGTTACCTCGCCGGTCTTGACGGCCTCGGCCTTCGCCGAGCAGAGCATCGCCTCGCGCCAGCCGTTCCCGACGCCACCCGGGTTCGAGAACCCGATCGAGTACGCCTTCGCTCCGCCGCCCGAGGCGCCCGGTGAGGCGGTACCGGTGCAGGCGCCGGCGAGGATCGCCAGCGTCGCGACGGCCACGAGGCCGCGGGCCAGTCCAAGTCGCTTCATGAACTCTCCTCCTCTGGCCGACGGAGTCCCCACCTGAGCCGTCGGTCGAACCATCATCGCGCGAATGAATCCCGTTCGTCGCCCCGTCATCCACCTCCTCGCTGGCCGATCGCACGGGCGAGTCGCCGTGCGTGATCCCGATACGCTTCGTCGAACAGCGTTCGCGAGCGCTCCGCCCCGACGACGCTGCCGCGGGTCAGGACCGGCGGCATGGCTCCCCGCTCGGTCAGGAGCTGCGCGGTCCGGACCTTGATGGAGTTGACGATCGCGACCGCGGCGACGGTCGACCCGGGACCGACCGGAGTGTCGAGACCGGGGACGTCGACGAGCGCGTCCGCGTGGGGGGTGCAGAGGTCGATGACGAGGTCGGCCTCGTCGAGGAGGCGGCTGCCAACGGTCGGGTCGATCTCCGACGACATCGACTGGCGGACCGACGTGACCGCGATCACCCGCAGTCCCCGGGCGTTCGCGCCGCGGGCAAGCTCGACCGGAACGGCGGTCGTGCCGCCGGCGGAGAAGACCATCATCAGGTCCTGCGCGCCGAAGGAGAAGTTCGACAGGATCACCTCGGCGAGGCCCGGCGTGCGCTCGATGTACATCGCCTGGCGCTGGCCGTTCGAGCCGACGACCTGGGTGTGGAACGTCATCGACAGCTCGACCATCGGGTTGAAGCCCGGGTACGACCCGTAGCGGGGGAACATCTCCTCGACGGGGATCCGCGAATGGCCGGTGCCGAAGAGGTGGACCAGTCCGTCGGCGGCGATCGCCTCGGCCGACCACTGGCTGGCCGTCTCGATCGCCTCGGCCTGGGTCGACGCGACCTCGTCGAGCAGCTCGCTTGCTGCGGTCATCCACGGGAGCGTCGGGGCGATCGCCATCGTCATCGGCCAGCCGCGGTCGCCGGCACGGCCTGCAGCAGCTCGGAGTCCGTCTCGACGCGCTCCCAGCGACCGCTTCGCATCGAGCGATATGCCGCATCGAGCGTCGCGTTCACGATGTAGCCGTCCCGGAACGTCTCCTGCGGCTCGCGCCCGGCCCGGAACGCCTCGACGGTGTCGGCCATCATCAGGTCATGGCCGTGGACCCGGACCTCGTCCGGGACGGGGTAGACCCAGCCCGTGTCCTGGTCGGCCTTCTCGCCGAGATAGCCAGCCGGCCGCTCGATGAAGGCGCGCAGCGACGCCGAGCTCATGTCCTGGATGATCCGGCCGGCGTCGCCGTAGACCTCGAAGCGGCCCTCGAGCCCACCCTTCGACGACCACGACACGTCACACGTCGCGACCCGGCCGTCCTCGAACCGGATCAGCATGACCGCGTTGTCTTCGCCGGTCGTCCGGTCGCCGTGGACGAGCGTGTCGCCCCAGGCGAACGCCTCGCGGACGGCGACGTCCTTGCCGAAGACGTACCGGGCCGCCTCCGTCCCGTGCGAGGCCATGTCGAGGAGTGCGCCTCCGCCGGCGAGCTCGGCGTTCCAGAAGTGCGCGGCGTGGGGGCCGCTGTGGCCCTCGCGGGCCCGGAACGTGACCGGCCGGCCGATCGCCCCGGCCTCGATCATCTCCCGGACCCGGATCATCTCGACGTTCCACACCACGTTCTCCAGGTAGGCCTCGAAGACGCCCGCCTCGCGGACCAGGCGGAGCATCTCGGCGGCCTCGGCCCCATTCCGGCCGAGCGGCTTCGTGCAGGCGACGCCCTTGCCGTTGGCCGCGGCAGCGCGGACCGCCTCGACGTGGAGGTGGTTGGGCAGCGAGACGACGACGAGGTCGACCTCGGGATCGGTGCAGACCGCCTCGATCGAATCGGAGGGACGGCTTCCGAACTGCCGGGCGAAGGCCTCGCGGCGTTCGGGGCCGGCGCCGTAGTTGGCCACGACCCGGGTTGCCGGCACGTACCGCAACCCGAGGGTATGGAACTCGCCGATGAACCCCGAGCCGAGCATCCCGATCCGGACCTCGCGCGTCTCGGCCATCAAGCCCGATCCTCCATCAGGAGCTGCCCTCCGTCGCCGCTCCGGCCGGCGACGCGACCGCGACCTCGCCACGCTTTCGCGCGCGGAAGTCGTCGATGATCGCCTTCGTCGCCGTCGCTCCGATCCGGGTGACTCCCAGGTTCATCACGTCGATCAGGGCGTCGAGCGTCCGGACGCCGCCCGCGGCCTTGACCCCGACGTGGGGCGAGACGGACCGCCGCATCAGGGCCAGGTCCTCGTGGGTTGCCCCGCCGGCGGCGAACCCGGTCGACGTCTTGACGAAGTCAGCGCCGGCTGCCTCGGTCGCCTGACACGCCCGAACGATCTCGTCCGGCATCAGGTAGTGATTCTCGAAGATCACCTTGACGATCGCCCCGCTGGCGTGGGCGACGTCGACGACGGCCGCGATGTCGGCCCTGACGTCGTCGTCGCGACCGGACTTCAGCGCGCCGATGTCGATGACCATGTCGAGCTCCGTCGCGCCCGCGGCCAGCGCGCCGTGCGCCTCGAAGACCTTCGTCGCGGTCGTCGAGCTGCCGTGCGGGAAGCCGATCACCGTGCCGACCTGGACGTCCGATCCATCGAGGATCGCCTTCGCCCGCCGGACGTCGACGGGCCGGACGCACACCGACGCGACGTCGTATTCCGCAGCCAGCCGGCAGCCGCTCTCGACGAACGCGTCGTCCAGCTCGGGCCGCAACAGGGAGTGGTCGATCGTCTTGGCGATCTGGCGTTCGGTGAGGGTC
>VBFG01000153.1:0-5000 GCA_005882635.1 Chloroflexota bacterium
GGTCCGGACCTTCGCCAGCTCGACGTTCATGTTCTCGAGGACCCGCGCGGCGACGCCCTCGCCCTCGCGGACGAGGCCGAGGAGCAAGTGCTCCGTGCCGAGGTAGTTGTGGTTGAATCGCTGCGCTTCGTCCTGGGCAAGGGTGAGGACCTTGCGCGCGCGATCCGTGAACTTGTCGAAGCGGTCCATTCGGGTGAACGTCTGTTCCCTGCTGAGCGTCCGGCTGAACGCCCTTGAGGCCATGCTAGCACGGAGGCCTTGCCCCGCAATCAGCCGATCGACCCATCTCCGACGGGTCGCCAAGACCGGGCCGCGAGGCGTGTCCGCCAACCCATGATTCGTCGGATGGACTCGATCCGATCTCGGGCCGGCGGACGAAACCAGTAAAGGAATCGATACGACCCGCCGGATGCCCGGCGGGTCGTCTGTCGTGGCGGGCCGGGTCAGCCTTTGGCCGTGTCCTCGTCGCTCGCCGCCTCGGCGTCCTCGGCCGCGTCGGCGGTCTCGGCCGCGGGCTCGGGCTCGGGCTCGGCGGTCTCGGCCGCGGGCTCGGGCTCGGGCTCGGCGGTCTCGGCCGCGGGCTCGGGCTCGGGCTCGGCGGTCTCGGCCGCGGGCTCGGGCTCGGCGGTCCCGGCCGCGGGCTCGGGCTCGGGCTCGGCGGTCTCGGCTGCGGGCTCGGGCTCAGCCTCGGCCGTCGCCGTCTCGGCCTCGGGCTCGGCAGCGACCTCGGCGGCGGGCGTCTCGGGCTCCGCTGCGACCTCCGCTGCAGGCACCTCGAGTTCGGCAGCTGGCGCTTCGGCCTCGGCCGCTGAAGCCTCCGGTTCCGCCTCGACGTCAGCCGCCGGCGCTTCGACTTCGGCAGCAGGCGCCTCTGGCTCGGGCTCCGTCGCGACCTCGGCCGTCGCCCGCGCTGACTCGGGCTCGGCGGCCGGCGCAACCTCGGCCTCGCTCGAGGCGCGGGCCTCCTCGGAGGCCGCGAGCTGGTCGCGGACCTGGGCGAAGGCGGCGGCCAGTGTGTTGTCGATCCCGCCCTCGGGCTCCTGGACCGCATCGGTTGCGGACCAGCCCCGCTCGGGTCGCGGCCGACGCTCCCCGCCACCGCGCGGCGCGGACGGGGCGGCGCCCGGCTCAGGCGCCGGTCGGGCCGGCGGCTCTTCGGCCTGCTTGAGGCTGAGCCCGAGGCGGTGCCGCTCCGAGTCGAGCGAGATGATCTTCAGCTTGAGCGTCTGGCCCTCGTGGACGACATCGCCCGGATGGGCGACGCGCTGGTGGGACAGCTCGCTGATGTGGATCAGGCCCTCGAGGCCGTCGCGGACGCGGACGAACGCGCCGAAGTTGACGAGCTTCGTGACCGTGCCGTCGATGATGTCGCCGACATTGAAATCGGCCACGGTCGAGTGCCACGGGTCGGGCTGGAGGCGACGGATCGACAGGCTGATCCGACCGCGCTCGTGGTTGATGTCGATGACCTCGGCCTCGACCTCGTCACCGACCTTGTAGCCGGCCTCGGGGTTGTTGACCTTGTTCCACGAGAGCTCGCTCTTGTGGACGAGGCCGTCGATCCCGCCGAGGTCGATGAAGACGCCGAACGGCGCGATCGACCGGACCGTGCCGCTGACCTTCTGGCCGACCTGGAGGCTGCTGAACAGCTCGTCGCGCTTCTCGCGGCGCTCCTCGTACAGGGCCACCTTTTCGGACAGGATCAGCCGGTTCGCCTTGCGGTTGACCTCGAGGATCTTGAGGCGAAGCTTCCGGCCGACGAACGGCATCAGCTTCTCCGCGATCTCCTGGGCCGCGTCGCGCGGCTGGTCGTTCTGGGGCCGGCGCGGGAAATCGACGATCTGGCTGATCGGGACGAAGCCGCGGATTCCGCAGTCGACGATGAGGCCACCCTTGTTGTGGTCGATGACCGGCGCCTCGATGATCACGCCCGCTTCGAACTGCTCCTGCATCGCGCGCCACTTGCGCTCGAGGCCGGCCCGTCGGAGCGAGAGGACCGCGTGGCCCTCCTGCGACTCGGGCTGGAGGACGTAGACGAGGACCGTGTCGCCGATCGCCAGCTGGGGCTGCGATTCGGCGTGGCGCCCGTACAGCTCGCGATTGCTGACGACACCCTCGGACTTCGCGCCGATGTCGACCAGGATCTCGTCCTTGTCGATCCGGACGACGGTCCCCTCGACGACGTCGCCGTGCTTGAAGCTCTTGATGTCGGAATCCTGCTCGGCGAGCAGCTCCTCCATCGTCGTCGGCTCGGGGCCGAGGTCGCGCGCGGCCGCAGCCGGGGCGGCCGTGGTCTCGTCCGCGGCCGTGGTCTCGTCCGCGCCCGCCTCGTCGTCCTCCGACGCGGACGGGGCGTCCGTGGTGTCCGTCGCCTCGAGCTCCGGCGGGAGCGGCATCGTCGCGGTCGATGCGACGGCGACGTCCCCGACGACGCCATCGGTGGCGTCGGCTGCTGGCGTCTCCACGGCGGCTTCTTCGGCGGGAGCCGGCGTCGCGGGCGTCTCTACGGCGGTGGCCGCGGGGTCAGCGGCCGTGGCCGCGGGGTCAGCGGCCGTGGCCGCGGGGTCAGCGGCCGTGGCCGCGGGTTCGGCGGGTTCCGCGGATTCCGCGTCGCTCACGCTGGGCGCCTCGGCTGCCTCGGGGGCTGCGGGCTCATCGGCCACGGCGGTTGCGACGGCGGCTCGGTCGGGAGTCTTGTCCGCGCTCGGGGCTGGTGCCTCGGTCGGGACAGTCCCGTCCTTCAATTCATCGGTCAACGGTCTGGTCTCTCCTGTCGGTCAAGTCCCCTGACACGACGACGGCCTGGGCAGCGCCCAGGCCGGTTCCGAGACGATCAGAGTGTTCCGTGGTGTATGGGCCGCGGTCCGCTCCCTTCGTAGCGAGGTGGCTGGACGGTCTTCAGCTGTTGCCGTTCAAGGGCCGGGAGAGTCTAGCACAGGGGTTTCCGCCGCTACAATCGGCCGGCCGTGCCCGAATTACCCGACCTGGCGATCGTTGCCGACGCGTTTCATGCGGCGCTCGCCGGGCGCTCGATCGCCTCCATCGAGGCGCCCGGCCCGCTCGCGATCCGGGGCACGCCAGCCGAGGTGGCCGACCTCGTCGGCCAGCGACTGATCGAGCTGCGCCGTCGCGGAAAGTTCCTGATCGCGCGTCTCGATCGGGACCGGATCGTGTTCAGCCCGATGCTGACGGGCCGGTTCCAGCTCGCCCGACCCGCTGCCCCGCTGCCGACCAAAACGGCGGTCGTCATCGCGTTCGGCGAGCGGTCCTCGGCGCCTCGCGACGCGGCCCGGTGGACGCGCGGCGCGGACTGGATCCCCGGCGACGAGACGGCTGCCGAGATCCGCTACCGCGACCCGACCCAGATGGGCAAGGTCTACATCCTCCCCGCGGGCGTCAGCCGGCCCGTGGCCGGCTTCGACGACGACCAGGGGCCCGATGCCGACGATCGATCGTTGACCCCCGACGTGTGGCGGCAGCGGATCCGCCGCCACCCGGGCGAGCTCAAGAACCTGCTCAAGAACCAGGCGTTCATCGCGGGGATCGGCAACGCGTACAGCGACGAGATCCTCCATGCAGCCCGGCTCCTGCCGTTCCGCAAGCGGTCGAGCCTCGCCGAGGAGGAGATCGACGCGCTGTATGCCGCGACGCGGGGCACGATCGCGAACGCCATCGACGAGCTCCGGCGGCGCGTCCCACCGACGTTCGAGAAGCAGGCCCGCGACTGGCTCGCGGTGCACGACAAGGGCGGGCAGCCGTGCCCGCGCTGCGGCACCAGGATCAGCGAGGTCAAGCCCGGCGGCTTCGTGACGTCGTTCTGTCGGGGCTGCCAGCGCTGAGCGCGCCGCTCAGGGAATCTTCAGCACCTGACCGACGTGCAGCGTCGAGCTCGTCAGGTTGTTCAGCGTGCGGATCGCCGCGGCCGTCGTCTTGAACTTGTTCGCAACGCCGACCAGGGTGTCTCCCTTCTTGACGGTGTAGGTCGTGCGGAACGATGGCACGGGGCTGCCGGACGGCTCGAGCGATGCGGCGTCGGACGGAAGGACGATCGGTGTCGGCGGCGTCGTCCGCGGGACGATGCTCGGCACGACCGCGGCCACGGACGGGGGCGGAGATGCCTGGCCGGACCCGGCGGAGATGCGGCTGAGGGCGACGATCGCGAAGGCCAGGACCATGAGCGCCACGAGCGCCAGCTGGCCCGGTGCCCGATCCAGCTGCAGCCGGCTGGCCTGATCCAGGAGCCGCGGCGGCTCGAGCAGGATCGGCGCGGTCCGTGGCAGCGGGCGGCGTGCCTCGTCGGCGGCGATGACCCGCTCGACGCCGGCGCCCGCGGCGAGCGTGGCCTGCCGGGCGTCCCGCGCCGCTCGGTAGATCGCGCACTCGACGTGGTCCGACGACAGGCAATGTCGGCGCTGCTTCTCGGTCGTCTGAGGTGCCGGCGGCATCAGCCCCCGGCAGCGATGCTCACGCGACGGCGTCGCCATCCGCCACGATCCGCCGGCCGACGCGAGGTAGGGACAGATCGCGGCGGCCACCTCTCGCGCGCCGGCGCGCGCGAGCGGTCCGTCGACGGTGTCGGGCGGTCCGTCGACGATATCGGGCGGGTCGGGCTGGCTCCTGGCGCTCGAATCCGCGGGACTCGACGCATCGACGGGAGAGCTCATCGGCGCAAGGATACCGATCGCATGATCGGCGGACGGATCAGGTGGTGACCCCGAGCGCGCTCAGGAGTCCCGCGACGTCCTTCGCGCGTTCATCCCGGAAACGCAAAAATCCTGGCGACGACCTATTTTCCCGAAAGGCTGCCCTCTCAGTATCTTCGGCGCTGGAGAGCTTGACTTCCGTGTTCGGGATGGGAACGGGTATGGCCTCTCCGCCAATGTCACCAGGATTTCTTGCGTCTGGACGTTGTTCGGCTGCGACCAACCCGGCCCGAGGGCCGGCGTGGGCGCCGTTGTGCAGTCGATCTTCGAATTCGGAGTCGTCAGGGACTGATCGCG
>VBFG01000031.1 GCA_005882635.1 Chloroflexota bacterium
TCCTGCGGACCGACGCGGGTGACGGCCACGAGGGCCACGGCCTGACATTCACGATCGGTCGCGGGACAGAGGTCGTCGTCGCGGCGGTCGGCGCACTGGAGCCGCTCGTCACCGGCCGGTCGGTCGAGGCGATCGAAGCCGACCCCGGCGGCTTCTGGCGGAACCTCGTCGGCGACAGCCAGCTGCGCTGGATCGGGCCGGAGAAGGGGGTCATCCATCTCGCCACCGCGGCGGTGGTCAACGCCGTCTGGGACCTCCTGGCGAAGCGCGCGGGCAAGCCGCTCTGGAAGCTCCTCGTCGACATGCCGCCGGAGGCGCTCGTCGACCTCGTCGACTACC
>VBFG01000032.1 GCA_005882635.1 Chloroflexota bacterium
CCGAGATCGGCCCGGACCGGATGCTGGCGGTCGACGCCAACCAACGCTGGGACGTGCCGGTCGCGATCTCATGGATGCGCGACCTGGCGCCGTTCGACCCGTACTGGATCGAGGAGCCGACGAGCCCCGACGACATCCTCGGCCACGCCGCGATCGCCCGGGCCGTCGCGCCGATCCGGGTCGCGACCGGGGAGCACGTCCACAACCGGGTGATGTTCAAGCAGCTGCTCCAGGCCGGAGCTATCTCCATCTGCCAGATCGACGCCTGCCGGCTCGGCGGCGTGAACGAGGTCGTCGCGGTCCTCCTCCTCGCGGCGAAGTTCGGCGTTCCCGTCTGTCCGCATGCCGGCGGCGTCGGTCTGTGCGAGCTGGTCCAGCACCTGTCGGCGGTCGACTACATCGCGATCAGCGGCCGGATCGACGGCCGGATGATCGAGTACGTCGACCACCTCCACGAGCACTTCCTCGACCCGGTCGTCATCCGTGACGGGTCCTACCGGCTTCCGTCGCAGCCGGGCTACAGCGCCGAGATGCGGCCCGAATCGCTCGCCCGGTACCGCTTCCCGGACGGGGCGGAGTGGGCCTCGTCGTGAGGCGGTTCGGCCAGGTCATCGGCGTCCGGCCCGAGCGGATCGCCGAGTACGAGGCGCTCCACGCGAAGCCGTGGCCGGGCGTCCTCGCGGCGATCGAGCGGGCGAACATCCGGAACTACTCGATCTTCCGCCACGGGACGACCCTCTTCGGCTACTTCGAGTACGTCGGCGACGACTACGCGGCCGACATGGCGGCCCTGGCCGCCGACGACGAGACGCGGCGGTGGTGGTCGCTCACCGACGCGATGCAGGAGCCCGATCCGGATCGCCGGGCCGGCACCTGGTGGCTCGACCTGCCCGAGATCTTCCACACCGGCTGATCGGCGACGCGCGATCCGTCACGCGCGAGACACACGGGCCGCGAGCCCGTGGCGTACCGTCACCGTGTCATGACCGAGGAAGGCGCCCCGCCGCCGTTCGACCCGACCGACGCCGACCGGAACACGGAGATCTGGCGGTCGATCCTGATGGGCACCGACCCGAGCCTGCCGGCCCTCCGCCGGCGGTTCCGCCGGCTCCCGTCCGACCCGCGCTGCAAGATGTGCGCGGCGCCGTTCCGCGGGCCCGGCCGGCTCCTCACCCGGCTGATGATGCACGGGCCGTCCGAGTCGAACCCGATGCTCTGCAGCCTGTGCTTCGGGCAGCTCCGGAGCGGCGGCCCGGGCGGCGCCGAGATCGAGATCAGCGTCCTCTTTGCCGACATCCGGGGCTCGACCGGGATCGCCGAGCGGACGTCGGCGGGCGAGTTTCGGCGGCTCGTCCAGCAGTTCTACCACCGGGCGGCGAAGGCGATCCACCAGCACGATGGGACCGTCGACAAGTTCCTCGGCGACGGGATCATGGCGTTGTTCATCCCGGTGATCTCGGGTAGCGAGCACGCGATCCGGGCGATCGAGGCCGGCGAGGCCGTGCTTCGCGCCGTCGAGGACCGGGCGCTCGTCGCCGGCGGCGTCCAGATCGGCGTCGGCGTCCATACCGGCGAGGCGTTCGTCGGGACGGTCGGCGCCGACGATCGCCTCGACTTCACGGCCCTCGGCGACACCGTCAACGTCGCAGCCCGGCTCGGATCCGACGCCGGCGCGGGCGAGCTGCTGGTCAGCGCCTCGGCCTGGCGGGCCGCCGGCCGGGACGAGGCGGGCGTCGAGCGGCGGCCGCTCGCCGTCAAGGGCCGGGCCGAGCCCCTGGAGGTCATCGTCCTTCGCTCGGAGTCGATCGCGGCCGTCGCCTGAGCGGAGGCGACGACGGGCGCGCGCCGTCTGGTCCGCGGGCGATCAGAGTCGGACCAGCCGGCCGGTCGCGGCCGATTCGTACAGCGCTCGGAGCGCGCGGGCCTGGCCGAGCATGTCGGCCCGACCGAGGCGGGGCGGGCCCTCACCGCCGATCGCCGCAGCGAAGTCGTCCAGCTCCAGCTGGTACGGGTTGACCCGTGGGACATCGACGGCGAAGCCGTCGGAGCCGACGAGCCGCGTCGCCCGGCCGGCGAAGGGATCATCGAGGCGGAGCGAGCCGTCGGACCCGATCGCCTCGATGCTCGAATGCTGGCTCCGGAACCCGGAGGTCAGCGTCGCCGCGAGGCCATCGCCGAAGTCCAGGACCCCGCTGAACCGGTCGTCGACGCCGGATGGCGCCGGCCAGGCGATCCCGATCGCCGCCACTGGCTCGCGCCCGGCGAGCAGCCGCGAGGCGCTGACGCAGTACGTCCCGACGTCCATCAGCGACCCGCCCGCCAGCTCGGCGCCCAGGCGGATGTCGGCCTCCGACTCGAGCCGAAAGGTGAAGGTCGACCGGATCGTTCGCAGCTCGCCGACCCGGGGCAGCTCCTCGACGAACCGGAGCGCGTGCGGACCGTGGCGCCACATGAAGCCCTCGGTCAGCACCAGTCCCGATGCGTCCGCGAGGTCGTGCGCCGCGTCGACCTCGGCGGGGTCGGTCGTGTAGGGCTTCTCGCACAGGACGTGCTTCCCGGCCTCGAGCGAGCGCATCGTCCAGTCGTGGTGCATCGAGTTCGGGAGGCAGATGTAGACGGCATCGACGGCGGCGTCGGCGAGCAGGTCGTCGTACGAGCCGTGGGCCCGCGGGATCCCTCGCGCGGCCGCCGCCGCTCGGGCTCGGTCCGGATCGCGGCTCGCGATGGCCACGACCTCGATCGGCGTCGACAGCGCCGCTCCCGGCAGGAATCGATCGAGGATCCCGCCGGTTCCGATGATCCCGAGCCGAACGGACCGGGATGGACTCGCTGGCGACATCAGACCATCGGCGCCATCAGGACGGCGTCGCGAGGCGGATCTCCGTCACGAGGTCCTGGCCGGCCGCGTAGAGCTCGGACAGCGGGTGACGGCCGGAGGCGAGGGTCGCCTCCGGAGCGGCCCCGCTGAAGTCCCCGTCCTCGGTTCGGAGCTGGAACCGGACCTCGCCCGGCGTCGGGCCGGGGAAGTCCGTCGTCACCTGGAGCTGACCGCGGGCATCCGCGGCGACGCCGCGGAACCGATCCGCCGCCGCCTGGACGGCGGCGTGCTCGCCGGCGCCGATGACGCCTCCGCCGCCCGTCGTGTACATGCTGACGGTCCCGTCCCCGATGGCCACGATCGTGGCGGAGCCCTCCGCGAATCCGATCTCCATCATCGCGACGAGCGCACCCGACCACGGCTCACCGTCGGGCCGGCGGAACTCCTTCCTGTCGGTCGTGAGGGCGAGCGAGCGCAGACCGCCGTAGACCTCGCCGGGCGACGACCCCGGCCCAGCGCGAAACGTCGCTCGCAGCCGGTCCCGCCAGCCGCTCATCGGCCGGCTTCGGCGACGAGCCCCGCAACCACGCGACTCTCGGCCGCGCGCAGCCGGGCGTACCCCGGCTTCACGATCTCGTTGATCACGCGGAGCCGTTCGTCGAACGGGGCGAACGCCGACTTCATTGCATTGATCGTCAGCCACTCCATCTCGCCGAGCCCGATGCGGAACGCCTCGTCGAGCGCGGCGAACTCGGACGACATCGAGACGCCGCTCATCAGGCGGTTGTCCGTGTTGACGGTGACCCGGAAGCGGAGCCGGCGGAGGAGGTCGATCGGGTGCTCGGCGATCGACGGGGCGGCGCCGGTGTGGACGTTCGACGTCGGGCACATCTCGAGCGGCACCCGCCGGTCGCGGACGAACGCGGCCAGCCGCCCGAGCCGCACCGAGCCGTCGTCCTGGACGGTGATGTCGTCGACGATCCGGACGCCGTGGCCAAGCCGCTCGGCGCCCGCGAACTGGAGCGCTTCCCAGATCGACGGCAGCCCGAACGACTCGCCGGCATGGATCGTGATGTGGAAGTTTTCGCGACGGATGAGCTCGAACGCGTCGAGGTAACGGGTTGGCGGGTAGCCCTTCTCCGGGCCGGCCACGTCGAACCCGACGACGCCCGAATCGCGCCAGCGGACCGCGCACTCGGCGACCTCGACCGACCGGGCGGCCTGGCGCATCGCGGTCACGAGCATCTTCATCACGATCTGGTGCCCGGCGGCGGCCGCCCGCTCCATCCCGATCCGGAATCCCTCGAGGTTCGCCTCGGTGACCTCGTCGAGGGTCAGGCCGCGCTCGGTCGAGAGCTCGGGCGCGTAGCGAACCTCGGCATACACGACACCGTCCGCGGCGAGGTCCTCGGCGCATTCGGCGGCGACCCGAATGATCGCGTCGCGCTCCTGGAGGACGCCGACGGTGTGGGCGAACGTCTCGAGGTACAGCTCGAGGGACTTTCGGTCGGCGCCGCGGCGGAACCACGCCGCCAGGTCGTCGACGTCGGTCGTGGGCAGCCCGTCGTAGCCGAATTCCGTGGCGAGGTCGATGACTGTGGCCGGCCGGAGGCCGCCGTCGAGGTGGTCGTGGAGGAGCGCCTTCGGGGCCTGGCGGATCGTGTCCGGTCTGAGCATCCCGACGATGGTACGACCGCGGCGAGCGGGCCCGAGGGCCCATCGGTCGATCGACCGATGCCGGCGCGACGTGGAGCCGTACACTGCGGCCCATGAGGCGCGCGGGTTCGGTCCTCTGTCCCGTCATCGTCGGGCGTGACGACGTCCTCGAGCTGTTCGACCACCTGATCGTGGAGGCTGCCCAGGGCCGCGGCCACAGCGTGCTCATTGCGGGCGCCGCGGGCCTCGGCAAGACGCGCCTGATCCGTGCCGTGGCCCGCAAGGCGGTCGCCGCAGGGTTTCGCGCCGCGGGCGGGTCCGTCGCTCCCCAGGATCTCCAGGTGCCGCTGGGCTCGATCCGGGAGATGGCGATCTCGATACGCGGCGACGCCGCGTTCGGCGCCCTGTCGCAGGACCTCCTCGCGATCGACGGGGTCCACGACGGCGACGCACTGGGAGCCCGACGGCTGATCATCCGCGGCATCGCCGACCGAATCCTCGCTGAGATCGATCGCCCGACGCTCCTCCTCTTCGACGACCTCCACTGGACCGACGAGCTCAGCCTCGAGGTCATCGGCGAGCTCGCACGCTTCGGCACGGACCGACCGCTGCTGCTTCTCGGCGACTATCGCTCGGACGAGTTCCCGGCCGGCGGGATCCACCGCGAGTGGCGCGCTCGCATGCTCAGCCAGCGCCACGCGCAGGAGATCCGCCTGGAGCCGCTGACGCTCGAACAGACCGCGATCGCGACGACGCTCATCCTCGGGAGTGAGCTTCCCGCGCCGCGCGACGTCGTGGCCGCCGTCCACGAGCGGACGAACGGCATCCCGCTCCACATCGAGGAGCTTCTCGCCGCCCTCGACGACGACGCCCGGACCGACGGTCGCCGCATCCGGGACGCCCGCGTTCCCGACACGATCGGCGACGCCGTGCTTGCGCGGATGTCGCACCTCTCGGACGAGGCCCGAATCGTCGCTCGGGCCGGCGCCGTCGTGGGCCGCTGCTTCAGCCCTGATGTCATCGCGGGAATGGTCAACCGGCCGCTCGCAGAGCTCGAACCGACGCTCGACGAGCTCGTCGAGGCGTCGATCCTCCACCCGTTCGATTACGTCGACGAGGGCTATTACGACTTCCGCCATCAACTCCTGCGCGATGCTGTCTACGGAACGGTCCCACCCTCGCAGCTGCGGCGGTTCCACGCCCAGGCCGCCGAATTCGGAATGAGCCTCCAGGGCCAGAGCATCATCCACGCTTCGCGCCACTTCGAGCGGGCCGGACTGCGCTCGCAGGCCTTCCGCGCGTCACTGACCGCGGCCCACGAAGCGAGCCGGATCTCGGCCCGCCAGGAGGCCTACGAGCTCTACCAGCGGGCGATCGACAACCTGCCGGCGGACCTGCCGATCGTGGAGCAGGCCGAGCTGTTCGAGGCCTTCGCGAACGCGGCCGCGGCGATCGAGCGGAACCAGGACTGCGTCACCGCCGCGACGCGAGCCCGCGACCTGTACCAGCAGGCGGGGCGGCCGATCGAGGCGGCCGGGATGCTCATCTCGATGTCCACGCTGGCGGCCCGGAATGGCGCGCCGCACGGGGAGATGCGCGCGTTCATCGACCAGGCCCTCGCCGAGCTCGCCGAGGTGCCGGTCACGCCGGAGCGGGAGAAGGCGCGGGCCTTCTTCGTCGGCGTCCTGGCGACCGACCTGCTCTTTGCCTCTGACTTCGACGCGGCCGGCGAGCAGGCGCTCGCGTCGCGCGAGCTGGCCGAGTCGGTCGGCGACCGCGAGACCGTCCTCGAGGCCGACCTGACCCTCGCCCGGATCGAGATCGCCACCGGCCGGATCGAGACCGGCCTTCGCGACGGGATGCGGGCGGCGCGCGAGGCCCGCGACGCGGGGTTCGAGTCGGTCGGGGTCACCGGCTACCGCAACCTCGCGATCATGGCCGCCCGGGTGATGGACCACCACGCCGCGGAGGTCGCGATCCACGAGGGTCTCGAATACGCCGACGCGATCGAACAGTCGCACTGCCGGCAGATGATGGCAACCACGTCGGGCATGCTCGGCTGGGCCGCCGGTCGCTGGGATGAGGCCGACGGGCGGGCCCGCCAGGAGCTCGTCGATCGGGGCTGCCGCCGGGGCGTCATCGGCTGTCTCGACGTCATCGGTCTCGTCGCCCTCGGTCGGGGACGCATCGCTGAGGCGCGTCGCTGGCTCGACGAGTCCTTCGCCGCGGGCCGCCAGATCGGCGAGGTCCCGCTGATCCTGACGCCGCTCTGGGGACTCGCCGAGGCCGATCTCCAGTCGGTCGACCTGGAGAGTGCAATCGACCGCTGCGAAGAGGGCGTGTCGATCGCGACCGCGACCGAGGAACGGGCGCTCCTGATCCCGTTCGTCGTGACCGGAACGCGAGCTCTGCTCGCGGCCCGCCGGCCGGACGACGCCGAGCGTTGGCTGGCCCGGATGCGGGAGCAGCTGGCCGGCTGGGAGCCGATCGCCGGGCCGGCGCTCGCCCATGCCGAGGGCCTGGTCGCGCTGGCGACGGGCTCGCTCTCCGCGGCACGCGACGCGCTCGAACGCGGAATCGCAGGGTGGGAGGAGCGCGGCCGGACGTGGGAGGCAACCTGGGGCCGGCTCGATCTCGCTCACGCCCTGATGCGCTCGAATCGATTCGGTGAGGCGGCCGCCCAGCTCGCGCAGGTCCGCGCGTTCGCCGGGCGTGTCGGCAGCGAGCCCCTTCAGGCCAAGGCCGACGAGCTGGCCCGGATCGCCCACGGCCGAGGCAGCCTCGACGAGCCGTGGCGACCGCTGACCGCCCGCGAGTTCGAGGTCGCCCGGCTGATCGCGGAAGGCCTGACGAACGCGGAGATCGCCGACCGGCTGGACATCGCCCCGAAGACGGCGAGTGCCCACGTCGAGCACATCCTGGCCAAGCTCGGGGTGACCCGGCGGGCGGAGATCGCGGCCTGGACGGCGACGGTCGCGCGGCCGCAGACCGCGGCGCCGGCTGGGAGTCTCGCTGCCGCCACCGGCGCGGCCCTCGCGAGCCGCCGCTGAGGTCGGGCGGCCCACAAGACGCCGCGGGACGGCGGTCGCGACTCGCTGTGGACGGGGAGCCCGGTCAAGAGCTGACGGTTTCTCTCGGACGACAGCCACGGCGACCTTGGAGCGCGTCAACCTGCTTGCGAAGGCGCCCAAGCGGAACGAGATGAGCCGTTTGCAGCTCATCCCGCCCCAATGAAGTCGTGCGATGGCTTTGCTTGCACATCAAGGCGCGTCGAAGGTGGACGTGGCTGTCATTGGGGAGTGCGAGGCCAACTGGGGCCTAGATTCAGCGGATGAATCTCGTCCCGGCGATGATCTTGTCCGGGTCAGGGGTCGTGGTTGCTGCCGTCGCCTTTTATCACCGCGACGACCCGGCATGGCAGCGCGGAATGGTCTGGATCATGGGTCTGGCAATCGTCCAGGCCCTGCTCGGCATCGTTGACGTGATCGTGACTCACTGACCCGGCTGCAACGGGCGAAACGAAGGGCGGCGACGTCCAATGTCGCCGCCCTTCGAGCCCGTGGGGTCGTGTCACACGGCCGGGTCGCCGTTGCCGCGGCAGCTCACCCGCGAGTTCCAGTCGTCGAAGATCCCGAGCGGGTTCGGCGACCAGAGCCAGACGTGCCGCTCGAAGAACGGCGGCAGCCCGTAGCGGTTGCCGGCACCGACCGCGATCAGGTTCGTCCCGAGGACGGTCGGCGTCGCGTTCGCGCCGAACGCCTGGTGGTAGGCGTCCTGGAACGTCACGTACTCGGCCGCGACGAGCTTGAGCGAGCCGTCCGGGCGCGGCTCGTAGACGAGCGCCTCCGGCTTGAGCGGGTCGATGCCCGGGCTGTTCACCGGGTCGACGAGCGCACCGTTGACGTAGTGCTGGCCCATCGCGCCGACGCCTTCCTTGTCCGTGCAGACGTAGAACGGGCCGTAGCCGTCCGCGATCGCGACGTTGATGTCGTGGTACTTCGCGGTCGCGTTCCGGACGTCGTCGAGGCTGGCCTGGCCGCCCTTGACCGGGAAGGCCACGACGGAGATCAGCGGGATGAACAGCAGGGTCGTCGCGAGGAGGACCGCTCCCCGCAGGTGGTGAGATCGGGTTTGCGTGTTCATGGGGTCCTCCTTCAGACCTCGATCGGCAGTTCGTAGACCTCGGGCGTCGGATGGCCGGCCCGGGCATGGATCCGCATGACGGCGTCCCTCGACGGGCCGGTCGCCAGGCAGAAGACCTTTCCTGACTCGGGATCGAGCCAGGCGCGCTCGAAGTGGACGCCCTCGTCCTTCTCGATCGCGAGGTCGCGCTCGTGCGCTTCCTTCAGCTGTTCCCGGGTCACCCCGACGAACCCGGAATGAACGTCCATGAATGTGGCCACCACGGTCCTCCTGGCTCCGCGACCGCGGTCGGCGGCCGTCGAATGGCTCGACGATGGCCGCCCGTGACCGACGGGTCATCGGTCGATCACCCGATGAGCGCGGCGATTCACGCCCTATGGCTCGGCCTCGGTGGGCGCCATGGATTCCCGCAGGCTGGGAACGCTGCGTCGTTCGCGAGCCGGACCGCGCAGATGCGGTCGTCGGTCAGCGGGGGACTGCCTCCAGCCGCGCCCGGGCGGCGGCGATCGCGTCGGCTACACGGGCCCGCGCGGTCCCGCCGGTCACGTCCGCGGCGGCCAGTGACGACTCGATCGTCGCCGTCGCGAGGAGCGTCGCTCCGATCCCCGGCTCGGCCGCGAGGCGTCGCGCGGCCGCCTCATCGGAGGCCGCCAGGAGCTGCTCGATCACGGCCGGCGGCATCGCGGACAGCTCCGCGATGCCGTCGCGCTCGGCCCGGCCGACGAGCTCGCCGACCACGTGGTGGGCGGAGCGGAACGGCACGCCCCGACGGACGAGGGCGTCGGCGAGGGTCGTCGCGGTCGTGTAGCCCTCGGCGGCCGCGGTCGCCATCGCGTCGCGATCGACCGAGAGCGTCGAGATCAGACCGGCCAGCACGCCGAGCGATCCCTCGTACGCCGCGACCGCGCCGAACAGCGGCGGCTTGTCCTCCTGGAGGTCGCGCTGGTAGCCGAGCGGCAGGCCCTTGAGGATCCCCAGCATGGCCGTCAGGGCCGCGATCGTCCGCGCCGAGCGACCCCTGACGAGCTCGGCGGGATCCGGATTGCGCTTGTTCGGCAGCATCGAGCTGCCCGTCGAGTAGGCGTCCGCGACGCGGACGAAGCCGAACCGCGGGTTCGACCACCAGGCGATCTCCTCCGCCAGGCGGCTGAGGTGGACCATCCCGAGCGCAACCGCGGCAAGGACCTCGACCACGAAGTCGCGATCGCCGACGGCGTCGATCGAGTTCGCGGTCACGCCGTCGAAGCCGAGCTCGTGCGCCGTCGCCTCGCGATCGAGCGGGTAGCCGGCCCCGGCGAGCGCCCCCGACCCGAGCGGGCTGACGTTGAGTCGACGGCGAGCGTCGGCGAGCCGGCTCCGATCGCGCTCGGCCATTTCGACGTAGGCGAGGAGGTGATGGCCGAGCAGGACCGGCTGCGCCGGCTGGGTATGGGTCGACCCCGGCAGAACGGCATCGCCTTCGCGCTCGGCGAGACCGACGAGTGCATCCTCGAACGCCAGCAAGCCGCCGTCGACCCGGTCGATCGCGCGACGCGTCCACAGCCGGAGGTCGGTCGCGACCTGGTCGTTGCGCGACCGACCTGTGTGCAGCTTCCCGGCGACCGGGCCGAGCCGCTCGGTCAGCATCGCCTCGAGGTTGAGGTGGACGTCCTCGAGCGCCGGGTCCCAGCGGATCTCGCCGTTGTCGACGTCCCGGCGGAGGTCCCGCAGGCCGCCGACGAGAGCCTCGACTTCCGCGTCGGTCAGGATCCCGGCCCGGCCCAGGCCTCGGACGTGGGCGATCGAGCCGTCGAGGTCGTCGGGGGCGAGCGCGGCGTCGACGTCGATCGAGCGCCCGAAGGCCGCAACGGCGTCGTCCGCGACCCCTTCGTCGTCGGCGGGGTCACGGCCCTTGGCCGCCCGAAACCGCCCGCCCCACAGACGCATGTGTCCTCCACACGTGACGGCGTTCGTCGCGCTTGGGCGTCGAGGGCCAGGCGGCGGAGAGGACCGCGAACGTGCGCACCTCAAGGTGCGTGAGTGCGGACCGCAGCCGCCAACACCGCCATCGGCGTCCGACGCGACAGCCGGGTCAATCATGCCGCGATCCGGCAGGATCCGGCGGGACGATCGGACCGTGCCGGCGCCGCCGACCTGCAACGACGGCGCCGGCCCACGTGTTCCGGCAGGTGCAAAGCGCCGATTCACTCCCGGCGTTTGGCACACTACACTAGGCCAACTCGACCTCCTACCAGGGGAACCATGGCGACGCGCGGCACCCGACTCGACTGGCTGATCTTCATCGCCCTCGGCTTCTTCTGGGGCAGCAGCTACCTGTTCATCCGGATCGGCGTCCAGCACGGCCTCCAGCCGTTCTCGCTGATCATGTTCCGCCTGCTGATCGGCTTCACCCTCCTGGCCTCGGTCGTCGCCGTCGCGCGGGAGCCCCTGCCACGAAGTCCCCGGATCTACGGGCATCTCTTCGTGATGGGCGCCATCAACATCGCGCTGCCCTTCAGCCTCATCACGTTCGCCGAGACGACGGTCGACTCGTCGCTCGCGTCGGTGATCAACAGCGCGGTACCGCTGTTCGTGATCGTGATCGCGGCGCTGTTCCTGAAGGGCGAGACGATCACCGTCAACCGGCTGGCAGGTCTCGCGGTCGGCTTCGTCGGCGTCGCGATCCTCGTCGGGTTCGACGTGACGAAGCTCGTCGGCGGCGGCGCCGTCGGCGAGCTCGCGCTGATCGGGGCAACGATCGCGTACGCGGTCGGGAACGTCTACGCGAAGCACAACGTGCACGGCCTCCGGCCGATGATCCCGGCCGTCTTCCAGGTCTTCTTCGGGCTGCTGATCACGGGCACGCTCGCCTTCGCGACGGAGCAACCGCTCTCGGTCGAGTGGGCGCCGGAGGCGATCCTGTCGGTCGTCTGGCTCGGCCTCCTCGGGTCCGGCCTGGCCTACCTGAGCTACTTCCGGATCCTCCAGCGCTGGGGCGCCACGCGGACGTCGCTCGTTGCGTATCTCCTGCCGGTCTACGGCATCGCCCTCGGTGCGCTCGTCCTGCACGAGCCGATCGCGGTCAGCATGCTGATCGGAACGGCGCTGATCATCGGCGGGATCGCCCTCGTGAACTCCCGGTACGGGACACGGATCTTGTTCGCGCGCCGGACGGACGACCCACTGATCGCGACGTCGCGACCGGAATCGCCGGCGCCGACCGCCGGCGAGCAGGCGCGAACCTAGTCCTGCCGCAGCTCCGCGACAAAGCCCTGCCGCTCGAGGCAGAGATTCGGACGGCCCGACCGACACGAAGCGCAGCGGCCGCAGGACAGGATCGAGCGCAGGACGACCCGATCGCCGACCCGGACCGTCGTCACGTCCGACCCGGTCTGGACGACCTCGCCGGTCGCCTCGTGGCCCATGACCACGCCGACGCGCCGCCGGCCCGTCGCGCCGGCGAACCCGTGGACGTCCGAGCCGCAGATCCCGGACGCCCGGACCTCGACCACGACCTCACCCGGGCCGGGACTCGGATCCAGCCGCTCCTCGAGGGGCATGGAGCCAGGCCCGCGGAAGACGAGTGCCTTCATCCCAGCGCGGTTCGGAGCCGGCGGGCCGCCTCCTCGGGCGTCAGGTCCCGCTGCGTCTCGGCCAGCAGCTCGTAGCCGACCATGAACTTCCGGACCGTCGCTTCGAGGAGCGGCGGAAAGAAGTGGGCATGGAGCTGCCAGTGGCGCTCGTCCCCGTTGCGGAACGGTGCCTGGTGCCAGCCCATGGAGTACGGGAACGATAGGTCGAACAAACGGTCGTACGCGCCGAGGACCGCGATCAGGATCTCGGCCAGCGTGTCTCGGCGGCGATCATCGAGATCCGGCAGGCGTCCCGTCGCCGTCCGCGGCACGAGGAGAACCTCGTACGGCCAGGAGGCCCAGAACGGGACGACCGCGAGCCAGTCGTCGTTCTCGACGACGACTCGTGGGCCGCCGCTCTCCTGCTCGACGTAGTCGAGGAGCATCGACCGGTCGCGCTCCGCCAGGTATGACCGCTGGCTCCGGTCCTCCCGGACCGCGTCGTTCGGGAGCGCCGCCCCGGCCCAGATCTGGCCGTGCGGGTGCGGGTTCGAGGCCCCCATCATCTCGCCGCGGTTCTCGAAGACCTGGATCCACTGGAAGCGCTCGCCCAGCTCGGCCGTCTGCCCCGCCCACAGGTCGACGACGCGACGGACGTCCGGCGCCGCCATCGCCGCGAGCGTCAGGTCGTGCCGCCGGGCGAAGCAGATGACGCGGCACGTCCCCGGCTCCACCTCGGCCCTGAGCAGGCCGTCCTCGAGCGTGAGCGGGTCGGAGTCCGGTCGCAGCGCCGCGAAATCATTCGTGAAGACGAACGTCGCGTCATAGTCGGGGTTGACCTCGCCGCTCGCGCGGCGGTTCCCGGGGCACAGGTAGCAGGTCGGGTCGTAAGCGACGGGGTCGCCGCCGGCCGGACGCTCGCGCCGGCCCTGCCAGGGTCGTCGCGTCCGCTCGGCAGAGACGAGGACCCACTCGTCGCGAAGGGGGTTGTACCGGCGGTGCGGCTCCCGGCCGAGGCGCTCCAGGCGCTCCGGGCCCGTCGGGGCGACCTGCCGTTGCGGCCGGCTCGTGGTCGTCAACGCGCCGACCCGACCCCGGACATCGGCGGGACCGCTTCGAGGGATCTGCGAGCACTGCGATCGGGCGCGATCAGCAGCTCGCGGACGGCATCCGCCGCGATCGCCCGGGCCTCAGGAGACAAGCCCGCGTCGGTCACGATCGTGTCCGCTTCGTCCAGCCGGGCGATCGAGCTGATCCCGATCACGCCCCACTTGCTCGAGTCGGCGACGACCACCAAGCGCCGCCCGGCGGCGACGAGCGCCCGGTCCGTGTCCGCCTCGAGCACGTTGGGTGTCGTGAAGCCGGAGCGAACGTCCATCCCATGCACGCCCATGAAGACCTGGTCGAGATGGATGGTTCGGAGGGCGGCGACCGCGAACGGACCCACGAGCGCGTCGGACGGGGTCCGAACGCCGCCGGTCAGGATGATCGTCTGGTCGCTCCGGCCGGCGCGATGGAGGACGTCGGCGACCGGCACGGAGTTGGTGACGATCGTGAGGCCGGGGACGTCGATCAGCCGCCGGGCGAGGGCGTATGTCGTCGTGCCGGCGGAGATGCCGATTGCGGTGCCGGGCGCGACGAGCGCGACGGCCGCATCGGCGATCGCCTCCTTCTCGGGCTCCTGGAGGCTCGACTTCGCGGCGAAGCCCGGTTCGAACAGCGCGCTTCCGGGGACCGCGGTCGCGCCGCCGTGGACCTTCTCGATCAGGCCCTGGTTGTGGAGCAGCTCGAGATCCCGGCGGACCGTCATGTCCGATACGCCGAGATCCCGGGCGAGGTCGACGACGCGAACGCCGCCATCCTCGCGGACGCGGCTCAGGATCAGGCCCTGGCGCTGCCGCGCCAGCATGTCAGGCATGCCGGGGTCCAGATCCGTGACAGAGGGGCATGGCGATCATCGGCCGGTCCTGCCTCAGCTGCGTTGTCTGATCCGAAAGATTGCGTCACTTCCGGGCACAAGTCAACGAGATCTCACAACGAATCGCGCACGCATCTTGACATCAGGAGGGGTAGCATCAGACAATCCGTGCGATCCTGTCGGTGTTTGTTCGTACGCGCAAAGCGTTCCCGCGAGGGAGCAGGCCAAGGAGGAGACCGTGGCGAACCGCGACACGCCGAGTTCAGCGACCACTCCATCCCCGTCGCCGGGCAACCCGATGCTCACGCGTCGCCGGGTCCTCGCCGGTCTCGCCGGCGTCGCCGGCCTGGCGGCGACCCCGTCGCTCCTTGCCGCGTGTGGGCCGGGCGCATCGAGCGCCCCGAGCGCACCGACGGCGACCGGCGCCGCCCCCTCGGCTCCATCCGGCTCCGCCGGAGCCTCCGTCGGCGCGGTCGGCGCCCTGTCGGTCGGCAGCAACCATTCCGATCCCGGCGAGAAGACCGGCATGGAACTGATCAACAAGGCGTTCACGGACGCCACCGGCATCACCGTGAAGATGAACACGGTGGACCACGGGACCTTCCAGGACCAGCTCCAGAACTACCTCGGCGGCACGCCCGACACGGCGTACACCTGGTTCTCCGGCTTCCGGATGAAGTTCTTCGCCGACCAGGGCCTGAATGTCGCGGTCGACGATGTCTGGTCCAAGGTGAAGGGCAACTACACCGAGGGCTTCGCGAACTCCGTCGTCGGCAACGACGGCAAGGTCTACGGCATCCCGGTCGACTACTACCCGTGGGCGGTCTTCTACCGGAAGAGCGTCTTCTCGAGCAAGGGCTACACGGTCCCGGCGACCTGGGACGACCTCAAGAAGCTCTGCACGAAGATGCAGTCGGACAGCCTCACCCCGATCGCCTTCGGCGACAAGGACGGCTGGCCCGCGATGGGCACGTTCGACATCCTGAACCTCCGCCTGAACGGCTACGACTTCCACGTCAACCTCATGGCCGGCAAGGAGAAGTGGACCGACCCGAAGGTCACCACGGTCTTCCAGAAGTGGGCGGAGATCGTTCCATTCCACGCCAAGGACTACGCCGGCCTGACCTGGCAGAACGCCGCCGACACGCTGGTCCAGAAGAAGTCCGGGATGTACCTCCTGGGGCTGTTCGTCTCATCCCAGTTCGCGGCGACGAAGAACCAGGCCGACCTCGACGACCTCGACTTCTTCCCGTTCCCGACGCTCGGCACGCAGTACGACGCCGAGGGCGCCCTCGACGCGCCGATCGACACCTGGGAGATCGCGGCGAAGTCGCCGAACCTCTCGTCCGAGACCGACACGGCCAAGGCCTACCTAGAGTTCTGGGCGAAGGGCTCGACCCAGGTGATCATGTTCCAGAACCAACCGGGCCTGATCCCGACGGCCAAGGACGCCGACACCAGCTCCTACACGGCGCTCCAGAAGAAGGCGGTCGAGATCGTCAGCAAGGCGACTCGGATCACCCAGTTCCTCGATCGCGACACCCGCTCCGACTTCGCCGGGTCGAACGGCATGCAGAGCTTCCTCCAGAAGTTCCTTGCCAATCCCACCCAGGATCTGGCCGCCTACCAGAAGACGATCCAGGACTTCTGGGAGTCGCTCCCGCCGCTGACCTAGCCATCCGTTCGCTGCGTCCGTCACGGCTATCCTGAGCCGATGCTGGGCGAGACCGAACCGCTCGACGCCGCCCCGCTGGAACCCCAGACCGGTGGGGCGGCTGCCATTCCGCGCCGAGGTCGGAGCCGCTACTCGATCCTGACCCGTCGCGACAAGACGGTGATGGCCCTGATGGTCGGGGTCCCGACCTTTCTCTGCGTCACCCTGATTTGGCTGCCGACGATCGCGTCGATCGGGCTCTCGTTCACGAACTGGCGCGGAATCACGCCGCTCACTGACCAGAACCTCGTCGGGTTGAAGAACTACGTGACGCTCTTCACGACGTACCCGTTCTTCTGGCCCGCGGTCATCCACAACGTCTTGTGGCTCGTGGTGTTCGTCTTCATCGCGACGCCGATCGGCATCTTCCTGGCCGTCCTCCTCGATCGCGAGATGCGCGGCACGCGGATCTATCAGAGCGTGTTCTTCGTCCCGGTCGTCCTGTCGCTCGCGATCGTCGGCTTCATCTGGGAGCAGATCTACACATCGCAGGGGTTCCTCAACTCGGTCCTCGGCCACACCTCGTCGAGCACGGCGATCGACTTCCTGGGGAACGCGAACCTCAACATCTGGGCGGTGCTCGTGGCCGCCAGTTGGCGCCACGTCGGCTACGTGATGGTCCTCTACCTGGCCGGGCTCAAGAGCGTCGACCCGACCCTCCGCGAGGCGGCGGCGATCGATGGCGCCAACGCCCGCCAGATCTTCTTCCGGGTCGTCTTCCCGGTGATGCGCCCGATCAACATCGTGGTCGTCGTCATCACGGTGATCGAGTCGCTCCGGGCCTTCGACATCGCCTACATCATCAACCGCGGCAAGAACGGGCTAGAGCTGCTGTCGATCCTGATCACGAACAACAGCATCAGCGAGGCGAACCTGCTCGGGTTCGGGTCGGCCATCGCGGTTGTGCTGCTGCTCGTCTCGCTCGTCCCGATCGTCACGTTCCTCGTCCGGACGATGGGCCGGGACACGGTATGAGCGAGATCGCGACGCCGGCCGTCCAGGTGTCGGTCGCGCCCGCCGGCCGCATCCGCTGGCAGCGGGTCGTGCTCCATTCCGTCCTGATCTCGTTCTCCCTCGTCTGGCTCTTCCCGATCCTGTGGACGCTGTTCTCGGCCCTCCGCCCCTACGGCGACGTGATCGCCGACGGCGCCGTCTCCTGGCCTGCGCACCTTAGCCTCGACAACTTCGCGACCGCATGGACGGTCGCGAGCCTGCCCAAGTACTTCGTCAACACGCTGATCGTCGCGATCCCGGCCGTGCTCATCACGCTCTGGGTCTCGTCCATGCTCGCCTATGTCTTCGCCCGGTTCTCGTTCCGGCTCAACCTCTTCCTGCTGATGATGTTCACGGCGGGCAACCTCCTGCCCCCACAGGTGATCATCGTCCCGCTGTACCGCATCTATCTCGCGCTCCCGTTGCCCAGGTTGCTGAGCGACAACGGGCTGGTCTACGACAGCTATTTCGGCATCATCCTGATCCACATCGTCTTCCAGACCGGCTTCTGCACGTTCGTGCTGAGCAACTACATGAAGACGATCTCGCGCGAGCTGACCGAAGCGGCCCTGGTGGATGGCGCGTCGCTCTGGACGACCTACCGCAGGGTGATCCTGCCCTTGGCCCGACCCGCGCTCGCGGCGTTGGCCACCCTGCTGTTCACCTTCATCTACAACGACTTCTTCTGGGCCCTCATCCTGATGAAGACGGGCGACAAACGCCCGATCACGTCCGCGCTGAATAACTTCCAGGGATCGTTCTTCACCGACCAGAACGTCCTCGCCGCAATGTCGTTCATCGTCGCGTTGCCCACGATTCTCGTGTATCTCGTCCTGTCCAAGCAGTTCGTGAGGGGCCTGACGCTCGGATCCACGAAGGGCTAGGCACGTGCCACGGATCGCCGCCTCCGGGCTCCGGCCATGGCTCGCTCCTGAGCTGACGAGCCTCCACCGGCTGCCGATGCACACCCTCCGCCACGACGATCCGGCGCAGCGGATCGTGCTCGACGGGCGGTGGCGGTTCCAGCTCCTCCGCGCGCCCGACGCCGAGCCAGGCCCCGACTGGCGGGAGGCCGACGTGCCCGGCTGCTGGACGATGCAGGGCTTCGATGAC
>VBFG01000033.1 GCA_005882635.1 Chloroflexota bacterium
TCCGCTCGATCGTCGAGACGACCGCGACGCTGTTCGGCGCCGAGGCGGCATCGATCGCCCTGTACGACCCGACGGCGGACCGGCTCGTCTTCGAGGTCGCGGCCGGCGAGCAGGGCCAGGGCGTCGTCGGCGTCTCGATCGAGCCGACCGAGGGTGTCGCCGGCTACGTCTTCTCGACCGGCCAGGCAATCGCCCTGTCGGACGTCGCCGCGGATGCACGGTTCGGCCGGGCCGCCGCGGAGCGGACCGGGTACGTGCCGCGCTCGCTCATCGCCCTCCCGCTGGCCGACGACGACGGCGTGATCGGCGTGCTGGAGGTCCTCGACAAGCGAGGCGACGGCGGCTTCGACCTGCGTGACGTGGAGCTGGCCGGCGCCTTCGCCCGGCAGGCGACGATCGCGATCCGGAGCGGCCGCCTGGAACGCGACACCGCGTCGCTGCTCCGTTCCGTCATCGGGGCCGCGGGCGGTCCCGACGGCGAGGTGGATGCGGTCGTCGAGGCCGCGATCGACGGGCTCGACGCCGATCCCGACGACCCCGTGTGGGCGCTCGCCGACCAGATTGCCCGCCTCCGGGCGGCGGATCCCGCCCAGCTCGACCTCGTCCGCGAGCTGCTCGCAGTCCTCGTCAGCCGCGCGGAGCGCGGCGGCCGCAGTGGTCGTGGCCGCCCGATGCGCGGCGAGCCCGTCCGGCGATGACCGACTCGTCGACAGCGACGGCAGCCGCGACGGCGACGAAGACCGCGGCGGTGCTGCCGGCGTGGGCGGAGGCGTTCGCCGCGGCCCATCGGGCCGACCTGGCCCGTGTCGCCCCGTTCTCGAGGGTCGATCGTGCCTGGGCCTTCGGCGCCGCCGACGGTGCCGGGGTGACGGTCGCCATCATCGATTCCGGGATCGACGGGTCGCACCCGGCAGTGGGCGGGTCCCTCGTCGAGAGTGTCCGGATCGAGCTCGTCGGCGAGGAGACGACCGTCGCGGCCGATGATCCGATGGATCCGGTCGGCCACGGGACGGCGTGTGCCGGGATCATCCACAGCCTCGCCCCGGCGGTCTCGCTGATCAGCGTCCGCGTCCTCGGCCCCGACAATCGCGGCAAGGGGCTCGCCTTCGCGGCCGGGCTCCAGTGGGCGATCGAGCGGGGCGCCTCGATCGTGAACCTCAGCCTGTCATCGCGGAGCGAGGCGCTCTACGCCACGTTCCACGACCTCGCGGACCGGGCGTATTTCGCGAACTGCCTGCTCGTGTGCGCCGCGAACAACGTCGCGATCGCCAGCTACCCGTCGCTGTTCGCGGCGGTTGTGTCGGTGGCGTCGCACGACGTTCGCGACCCCGACACGTGGTTCTACAACCCGCGGCCACCCGTGGAGTTCGGGGCCTACGGCCTGGACGTCGACGTCGCCTGGCGCGACGGCGGGCGCATCGTGGCGACCGGCAACAGCTTCGCGGCGCCCCACATCGCCGGCCTCGCCGCCCGCATCCGCGCTGCGCATCCGACGGCGACGCCCTTCGAGGTCAAGACGATCCTGGCCGCGACGGCGAACGCTCCGGTCCAGGGCTGACTGAATGCCAAACGCCCCGTCCGAGGTGGACGGGGCGTTGGGAGGCGGCGGGGTCTCCGCCCCGGTGAAACGCGAATGACGGGATCAGACGGGCCGATGGCCCTCGACGTCGTCGTTGGTCGCCTCGCCGCCGCCGGACGGCCGGCGAAGCTCGCCGCCCGTGCCGGGCAGGCGCGGCATGAAGTCGCCGCCGGTGCCGGGTAGCCGGACGTGCCCCTCGACGTCCTGGTCGGTCGGGCCCATGTCGGTCGGCAGGCTGTCGCCGTATGCCTGCTCGCGGGGAAGCCGGTTCGTCTTCTTGCTCATGGCCGCATCCCTCTGTCGTGACCCCGACTGACGTATGTCGGCGTTCGCTGCTGGCGCGATGTCGCCACGATACGGGCTCCGCCGTCGGCGCGCATCTCTATCCCGGACGCCGGGATTGTCATCTGCGGCACACCGGCGCTGAGGCTCCGCGGCTCCGCGGCTTTCTCATCTCGAATATCACCGCCATCGATTCGTCCTGGCGCCCTGCCGAACCCCCCGCCATAACTCAGCTTGCTGCCGGGCCCGCCTCCGTCCCCGACCGTGGCGTCCGGAGGTCGCGGAGCGAGGCCTGGTCGACCCCGGAGAACCGCGGCAGATCGGCGTTGTTCGTCCGGTTCAGGCGCTCGGTCAGCTTCGACAGGAACAGCGCGCTGAGCTCCGGCACGGCCATCAGTCCGCGGAGCGTCGCCGCGGGAACCTCCATGACCGTCGTCGGCTGCTCGGCCACGACGGTTGCGGTTCGCCGGCTGCCGGTCAATGCCGCGATCTCCCCGAAGAAGTCGCCCGTCTCCATCGTCGACAGCGCCCGATAGCCGCCGTCCGGTGCCGGCGAGCCGGCGGCCACGCGGCCATCCAGGATGAACCAGGCGGCGTCGCCGAGATCGCCTTCCGTGACGATCGTCGCTCCCGGCGCGACGTCCCGAACGTGCGACGCGGCGAGGAGCGCCGATCGCTGCGCGTCGCTCATCCGGGCGAGCGCCGGGAGGTGGCCGGCGAGCCGCTCGAAGTCGGCCAGCGTCGGCGGCCGGACCGCGATCGGAACGGTCGGCCGCGCCGCGGCACCTCGAAGCGCCGACATCGCCCGCCGCCACTCGGCGGCCGGTCGGCCGATGCCCGGCAGGAACGCCGTCGCGAAACCCGACCCGATCAGGACGAGCGAGGCGACGACGACGAGGACCCGGACGTCGATCGCGTCGGCAAGGCCGGCGAGAGAGATCCCGATCAGGAACATCACGTCACGGAGAACGGCGAACGCGCTGAAGACGCGGCCGCGGAGCTCGCGCGGCGTGGATCGCTGCATGATCACCCGGCGCGACACCGACGAGAACGAGTTCAGGAAGCCGGAGACCGTCACGAGCGCGACCGCGACGACGATCGACGTCGACAGCCCGTACAGGACGCCGGCGATCCCCATCCCGATGAGGGCGATCACGATCCACGTTCCCTCGCGCAGCCGGTCGGCCCAGCGGGCCATGAGCAGGCTCCCGATGACGAAGCCGACCGACGTCACGCCCTCCTGGAGGCCGTACTCGAACTCCGTCGCCCCGAGGGCGCGGATCGCGAACGGCAGCAGCAGGACGTTCCACAGCCCGAACGAGAGGAAGACCGGGGCACCCGCGACGAACAGCGAGCGGAGGACCGGCGTGTTGACCAGGGTGGCGATGCCTTCCTTCAGGTTCTCGACGACGACGCCGACGCTCGTGTCGCCCTCGGCCTCGATCTTGCCGACCCGGACGAAGGCGAGGCAGGCCGCCGAGAAGAGGAAGGTCAGGGCGTCGAGATAGAACGCCCAGCTGATGTCGAAGGCGGTGGCCAGGAGCCCCGACAGCGCGAACCCGATCGAGGTCGACCCGAACGAGCTGATCATGATCCAGGAGTTCGCGGCGGCCAGCTCCTCGTCGGTCGCGACCTCGGGCAGGACCGCGTCGTTGGCCGGGTTGAAGAACTGTGAGATGGTGCTGACCAGGGCGACGGCCACGTACAGCAGGGCGATGTTGGCGTGGATCAGGATCGGGATCGAGACGACGATCGCCGCCCGGAGGAGGTCGGCGATGAGCATGATCCGTCGCCGGTCGTAGCGGTCGACGAAGACGCCGGCGACGAGCCCGACGATCAGGGTCGGGATCGACACGGCCATGAACATCAGGCCGACCGACAGCGCCGAGTGGGTCTCGCGGAAGACGAGGATGCCGGCCGCGAGGTCGGTCAGGGCGGTCCCGACGGTCGACACCAGCTGGGCCGTCCAGAGGAGGCGGAAGTCGGGCTTCCGGAACACCGAGAACGGCGACGGCGCGGCGATCGGCCCGGCGACCTCGACGGTCGCGGCAGAGTCGGGTCGGGGGTCGCTCACGGTTCGTCCCTCAGGTGGCGGTGTGGTTGCTCGGCCGCCGCCCGACGTTCGCCGATCGGGCGGAGTGTAATCAGTCGCGGAGGTGCGCCGCAGGCAGGCTGATCCCCTCCCGGGCGAGGAGCTCGCGCTTGATCTCGAGGAGCTCCTCGCGACTGCCGAACCAGTCGCCGCCGTAGCCGCCGATCGAGCCGTCGCCGGCCAGGACCCGGTGACACGGGATCGCCAGCCCGATCGGGTTCCGGCCGACCGCGCCGCCGACGGCCCGAGCCGCCCCGCGTCGGCCGATGGCCCGGGCGACGCGGCCATAGCTCGTCGTCTCGCCCCACCCGACCCGGCGGACACCGCCCAGCACCGACCGATCCCACGACGACCGCACGACGATGTCGATCGGGAACGACTCGAGATCTGCCGGCCGACCGTCGAGGAACGCTTCGACGGCGTCGACCGCCCGATCGAGGACGCGGTCCGTCCCGGCGGCCAGGTCGAGCCCGGTCCGCCGAGCGACCTCCTCGGCGAAGGGCTGGAGCGGCGACAGGACCGCCAACCCGACGAGTCCGCGCGGCCCTGTCGCCAGGCAGACGGGACCCCAGGGTGCCCGGGCGGTGCCGATCCGGAAGTCGTGCGTCACCGGCACATGATCCGGGAATCCGACCGGCCGCGGTTCGTTCCGAGTGCAACGCGGCTGCAAGCGTCGAACCGTCGCGACCGACCCGCCCGAGACGGTCCGGCCGCCACCGTGACGCGGGGGAGCGGCAGCTGATGGCGACAGAACCGGAACCACGGCCGACGCTCGTCCTCAACCCGGCCGACGACGAGGCGTTCCGGTCCTACGCGATGGGTCTGGTCGAGGGCGGCGTCATCACGCCGACGAAGCTCGAGGATGGTCTCCGTCAGCGCTATCCCGCGGCCATCGTCCGGCGGCGTGAGCTGGCCGGCGAGCGGGCCCAGATCTGGTACGTCTATCGCGACGGCCGATGGATCCGGCCCGCCGCTGACCGTCGGGAGCAGAGGCCAGGGAGGACAGGACGGCATGATGGACAAAAAACAGAACACGGCTGAATCCAAAGGTCGACCGCGGAAGCCGCCGGCGCTCGTCCAGGACCTCAAGGCCACCGAGGACTCGATCCGAACCGACGCAGAACGCTTGGCGGACCTCGAGTCGAGCAAGGCCGATCTGCATCCTGACGACCCGCAGGTTGAGCAACTCTCCACTCATGCCGTCAAGCTCGCCGAGCGGATCGAGCGTGTGAGCCGCAACATCGACTGACCCGAGCCGCGCACGAGGCGTCTCGGGGTCGTTCTGCCTGGTATACTCCCCTGGAGTATGCAGGCTGCCATCCCGACAGAGCCATCCAGCGGCGGAGCGGCAGCGCGCGCCGCCACCGTCGACATTGAGCTGCCGATCGCCGGGATGACCTGCGCGTCGTGCGTCCATCGCATCGAGCGGTTCCTGACGCGGAGTGCCGGGGTCGAGGCCGCGTCGGTCAATCTCGCGACGGAGATCGCGACGATCCGCTACCTCCCGGAGGTCACGGGTCGGGCAGAGCTCGCCCGGACGATCGAAGCCGCCGGCTATGACCTCAAGCCGCCGCCGACCGAGGCGGAGACGGCGGCCGCCCGAACGCTCCGGGCTGCAGCCGACGCCGACCGGCACCGCCGGGCGACGGAGGCGCGGGCGCTTCTCGTCGAGGGTCTCGTGGCGCTCGCCGTCGCGGTCCCGATCGTCGTCCTCATGTTCTGGCCGCAGACGGTCGTGCCTATGGAGACGGTCAACCGCCTCGTCATCCTCCCCGCGACGGCCGTCCAGGTCTGGGCGGGCCGCCGCTTCTATTCGGCGGCGTGGCGGGCAGCCCGCCACGGCGGCGCCACGATGGACACGCTCATCGCTGTCGGGACGACGGCGGCCTGGGCATACAGCGTGTTCGTCACCCTGGCGCCGGGAGTGATCCACGAGGCGGGTCTCCAACCGGAGACGTACTTCGACAGCTCGACGGTCATCCTCGGTCTGGTCCTGATCGGTCGGTGGCTGGAGGCGCGGGCGAAGGGCCAGGCGAGCGACGCGATCCGTCGGCTGGTCGCCCTCCAGCCGCCGCTGGCGCTGCTCGCGGAACCGGGCGGCGATCGGTCGGTCGCGGTGGAGGACATCGAGCCCGGCGACCTGCTCCGGGTGCGGCCGGGCGATCGAATCCCGGTCGACGGGCTCGTCGTCGAGGGATCGTCGGCCGTCGACCAGTCCATGCTCACCGGCGAGCCGATTCCGGTCGCCAAAGGACCCACCGACGAGGTCTTCGGGGCGACCCTCAATGGCGCCGGGACCTTCACGTTCCGCGCGACGCGGGTCGGCGCGGAGACGGCTCTCGCCCGGATCGTCGCTCTGGTCGCCCATGCCCAGGGCTCGAAAGCACCGATCCAGCGTCTGGCCGACCGGATCAGCGAGGTCTTCGTCCCGGCCGTCCTGGTCATCGCCACAGTCACCTTCGCGGCCTGGTTTCTGTTCGGCGCCGAGCCCCGCCTGACCCGCGCCCTGACCGCGTTCATCGGTGTCGTGATCGTGGCCTGTCCGTGCGCGATGGGTCTCGCCACCCCGACCGCGATCATGGTCGGCACGGGTCGCGGAGCGGAAGCGGGAATTCTGTTCCGCGGCGGCGAGGCGCTCGAGCGCGCCCATCGGGTCGACGTGGTCGTGTTCGACAAGACGGGCACGCTCACCGGCGGCCGGCCCGAGATCGACGCAGTCCACGCCCTCGGCGACGTTAGCCAGGCCGAGATCCTGGACCTCGCCGGCTCGCTCGAGACCGGCAGCGAGCACCCGCTCGGAGCGGCGATCGTGACCCGTGCTCGCTCGGACGAGCTCGGCTTCCGCCCGGTGGAGCGCTTCCAGGCCGCGGCGGGCCACGGCGTTGAAGGCGAGGTCGACGGACGGACGGTCGCCGTGGGGACCGGTCGCTTCCTGCGCGAACGGGGGATCGCCACCGCGCCCGGCGAGGCGATTGCGGAGGACCTGGCGCGAGCCGGTGGGACGCCGGTCTGGATCGCCATCGACGGAGCCCTCGCCGGCCTCGTCCGGGCCGCCGACCCGGTCAGGCC
This sequence comes from Chloroflexota bacterium, assembly GCA_005882635.1. Taxonomy (GTDB): domain Bacteria; phylum Chloroflexota; class Limnocylindria; order Limnocylindrales; family CSP1-4; genus CF-46. The sequence goes on from VBFG01000033.1 coordinate 7,023, forward strand.
CGAGGCGGCCGCGGCGATCGCCGAGTTGCGCTCGGCCGGGATCGATGTCTGGCTGGTGACGGGCGACGAGCCGGCGTCGGCGGCCGCGGTGGCGGCCCGGGTAGGGATCCCGAGCGAGCACGTTCGAGCCGGGGTCCTGCCGGCCGACAAGGCGACCGCGGTTCGCGACCTCCAGAAGGGCGGTCGGGTCGTCGCCATGATCGGTGACGGCATCAACGATGCGCCGGCGCTGGCCCAGGCCGACGTGGGGATCGCCATCGGCTCGGGCGCCGCGGTCGCCGTCGAGGCCGCTGCGGTGACCCTCGTCGGCGGCGACCCGCGGGGCGTGCCGGCGGCGATTGCGCTGTCTCGCGCGACGATGTCGATCATTCGCGAGAACCTCTTCTGGGCCTTCGCCTACAACATCGTCCTCATCCCGGTCGCGATGGGCGCGCTCTTCCCACTCGAGATCACCCTCAGCCCGGCTCTCGCAGCGGCAGCGATGGCCCTCTCGTCCGTGGCCGTCGTGACGAACTCGCTCCGGTTGCGCCGCTTCGACGCACGCCCGGACGCCTCGCGGCCGCGCCCTCGCCGAGGCCGCCTGGTCGTCGAGCCGTGAGCCTGCCGCCCGGCCCGAGCCGCATCGCCGTCCCCGACGATCCGCGCGATCTTCCCGGCACGTTCTGTCACCGCCGGGAGGTCGACGTGCGCTTCGCCGATACGGACGCGATGGGCCACGTCAACAACGCTGTCTATCTCACCTATTGCGAGTCGGCCCGGATCTCGTATTGGACGGACGTGACCGGCGAGCCCGTCCGACTCGGGACCGAGGGCGCGGAGAGCCTGATCCTCGCCGAGGCCCGGATCACGTACCGGGCGCCGGCGTTCCACGGCGAGACGATCACGGTGGAGACACGAGCCGCCCGCCTCGGCCGTACCAGCTTCACCCTCGAGCACCGCCTGACGGCGAGCGTCCCCGGAGGGCCGGCGCGGCTTGTCGCGGCCAGCGAATCGATCCTGGTCCGCTACGACTACACGGCCGACGCGCCGGTCGCGATCTCGCCGGCCCACCGCGCGGCGATCGAGGCGTTCGAGGGGCGATCCCTCGGCTGACGGTCAGGCCCCGAGGCGCCGGAAGACGGCGACCGCGTTCTGGCCGCCGAAGCCGAATCCATGGACCGCGACGGTGTCGACCCGGGCCTTGCGGGCCGTCACGGGGACGTAGTCGAGATCGCACTCGGGGTCGGGCGTCCGGAGGTTCGCCGTCGGCGGGATCACCTGGTCGCGGATCGCGCCGATCGCGGCCAGCGCCGACGCGATCCCGGCGGCGCCGACGAGGTGCCCGATCATCGACTTCGGCGAGCTGATCGCGACCTTCCTCGCGTGGGCTCCGTAGGCCGTCTTGATCGCCCGCGTCTCGGTCACGTCGTTCAGGGGCGTCGCCGTGCCGTGGGCGACGATGTAGTCGATCTCGTCCGGGGCCACCTCGGCGTTGCGAAGCGCGTTCGTCATGGCCCGGGCCTGGCCTCGTCCGGTCGGCTCCGGGGCGCTGATGTGGAAGGCATCGGCGGTCAATGCCCCGCCGATCACCTCGACGGTCGGCGCCACGCCGCGCGCTTGCGCGTGAGCGAGCGACTCGAGCACGACCACGCCGCCGCCCTCGCCGAGGACGAAGCCGTCGCGCGATCCATCGAACGGCCGCGAGGCGCTCTCGGGGTCGTCGTTGCGGCGCGACAGCGCGCCCATGTTCGCCAGCGCGGCGACGCCCATCGGCACGACCGGCGCCTCGGATCCGCCGGCGAGGACGATGTCGCACTCGCCGGTCCGGATCAGCCGCAGGGCGTCGTGGAAGGCGATGACCGACGTAGCGCACGCGGCGACCTGGGTCATTACGGGGCCGGTCAGCCCGTACTCCATCGACAGCAGCGCCGCGCCCATCGACCCGGACAATGCCGGAATCGCGAAGGGCGACACGAACCGCGGGCCCTTGGTGTCGTGGACGTGGGTCCCATCGATGATCGCCTCGATCCCGCCGCCGCCGGTGTTGACGACGACCCCGACCCGATCGCGATCCTCCTGGCTCATCGCCGCGAAGTCGATGCCGCTGTCCGCGACGGCCTCCTTGCCGGCGGCCATCGCGAAGTGGATGAACCGGGTCATCCGACGGGCCATCTTCGGGTCCATCGCGCTCGTCGGGTCGAAGTCGAGAACCTCGGCCGCGATCTGGACTTCGAAGGCCGACGGGTCGAAGCTCCGGATCCGGCGCGTCCCGGTGACGCCGGCGACGAGATTGGACCAGTACGTCGGGAAGTCGTTGCCGATCGGCATGACCGCACCCAGGCCGCTGACGACGGCGCGCCGAGCAGGGTCGAGCTCAGGCAAGACCGATCACCTCAGGAATGGGCACCGACGGATTGTAGTGACCGATCCCGCTCCCGGCCGGGAACCCCCGCAGTTCCGAACCCTGACGCTCGCGTGGTGTGCATTTTCGGGGGTCTGTTGCGGCGAAGCCGGCGCGGCCCGTCGCTTCGGCGGCGTGTCGCTCATGACATGTGCAAACGAGCGTCTTGGGGCGAGTCGGCGACCGTTGGCAGCCGACGAGCCGGCCTTGTCGATCGTGAAGGCCCGGGAATGACCATGAGGTGAGCATCGCCGGCAGGAACGCGCACCTCGCAGGCCGCGCCGTCCTCGGCTCCAGGCGCGACCTTGCCGTGCACGAATCGCGCGCTTCAGTCGCCCGCCCCCTTGCCAGCCGGATGATCGCGAGCCATGCGCGGAATCTTGACGAGGGAATGTCGGTGGTCCGCCACGAACTGGCCCTGACCGCGTTCGTCAGCTGTGAGGGAGCCGTCAATCGCCGTCGTAGCGCTTGAAGATCACCGCCCCGTTGTGGCCGCCGAGCCCGATGTTGTTCGACAGGGCGTACCGAACGGTCATCGGGGTGGCCTCGGTGACGACCCACAGGTCGCAGTCCGGGTCGAACTCGCGATAGTTGATCGTCGGCGGGACGCACTGCTCGGCGACGGACATCACGGTCGCGAAGGCCTCGAAGGCGCCGGCGGCGCCCATCATGTGGCCGGTCATCGACTTCGTGCCGCTGATCGCGAGGGACTGGCGATCGCGGGCGGCCCGCTCGCCGAACACAGTCCAGATCGCCTCTGCCTCGCGCTTGTCGCCGAGCGGCGTCGATGTCCCGTGGGGATTGATCAGGTCGACCTCGTCGGCCGGCACGCCGCGGCGCTCGAGCGCCATCTTCATCGCCCGCGCCGATCCAGAACCCTTGTCGATCGGCTGGATCATGTCCCACCCGTCGGCGGCCGAGCCGTAGCCGACGACCTCGGCGTAGATCTTCGCGCCGCGGGCCTTGGCCAGCTCCAGGTCCTCCAGGAACAGCCCGCCGGCCCCCTCGCCGAGCACGAACCCGTCCCGCGTCTTGTCGAACGGCCGGGACACCGTCTGGAGCGCCTCGCCGGGACGGGGCATGCCCATGCCCCGCATGTTCGTGAAGCCCGCGTGGGCTGTCTCCAGCAAGGGTGCCTCGGTCGACCCGGAGATGACGGCGATGCAGTCGCCGCGGCGGATCGCCTCGGCGCCTTCGGCGACACTGTGGGTCCCGGTCGCGCAGGCCGACACGATGCAGACGTTGTGGCCGATCGCCCCGGTCTCGATCGCCAGCATCCCGGACGTCGAGTCGACCAGGGCGTTCGCGATGAACGTCGGTGGGACGCTCCGCGGGCCCTTCTCGTGGAGGTTCACCCAGGCGTCGATCATCAGCTGCTGGCCTCCGGCCCCGGAGCCGAAGACCACGCCGACATCCTCGCGGTTCGCGTCGGTGATCTCGAACCCGGAGTCCGCGAGCGCCTGCCTGCCGGCCGAGACGCCGAACCACATCGCGCTCTCGCTCCGGCGGACGGCCTTGGGGTCCATCCACTGGCTCGCGTCGAAGCCGATCACCTCGCCGGCGGCCTTGGCCTCGTACCGGGACACGTCGAACTTGGTGATCTCGCGGAGACCGGAGTTACCGCGGACCAGGTTCCCCCAGGCGGTCTGGACGTCGTTGCCGACCGGGCTGACGACACCCAGTCCAGTGACGACGACGCGTCGGTCGTAATCGGGTTTGCGCACGCTCAGGGAATCCTTTCTGGGGTTCGGAGTTCGATCGCTCGGAGGTCAGGCCGGCGCGGCTGTCGCGAACGGCATGGCCAGTCGGTCGGTTGCGGTGGGATCGTCGAGCGGCAGCGCGTCTGAATCCGGCGCGATCCGCTTGATGAGGCCGGTCAGGACGCGGCCGGGTCCGACCTCGATGAAGGTCGTGACGCCGCCGGCGGTCATCCGCTCGACGGCGGCGACCCAGTCCACGCCGGCGGTCAGGTGATCGACGAGCTCGGCCCGGGCGTCGTCGCCGGTCGTGATCGGGCGGGCGTCGGCGTTGGCCAGAAGGGGCACGCCCGGGTCATGGAACTCGACCTCGGCGAGGACCCGGCGCATGCCGTCCGCGGCCTCCGCCATCAGCGGTGAGTGGGCCGCGACCGAAACGGGCAGGACGATCACCTTCCGGGCGCCGAGGTCCCGCGCGATGTCGGTCGCCGCCTCGATCGCCGATCGCTCGCCGCTCACGACGACCTGCCCCGGCGCGTTGCGATTGGCGATGCCGAACACGCCGTGACGGGCAGCCCGATCGACGAGCTCGGGAAGTCGGTCGTCGTCCAGGCCGATGACCGCGGCCATCGCGCCGTCGCGGCCGGCACCCGATGCCTGCATGAGCCGGCCGCGCTCGCGGACGAGCCGGACCCCATCGGCCAGGGAGATGACCTCGGCCGCGACGAGGGCGGTGTACTGGCCCATCGAGTGACCTGCGGCGTACGACGGGAGGGTCGGCTCGACGCCGTCGGCCGCCCATCGCTCGCGGAGGGCCTCGAGATAGGCGATCGACGTCGCGAGGAGCGCCGGCTGGGCGTTCTCGGTGCGGTCGAGAACGTCGGCGGGTCCGTCGAAGGCGAGCCGGCTGATCGGCTCGCCGAGGGCGGAATCAGCGGCGGCAAAGATGGCCGCCGCGGCTGGGAACGCGGCGGCGAGCGCCCGCCCCATGCCGACGGATTGCGATCCCTGGCCGGGGAAGACAAAGGCAGACGTGGTCATCGTTCGCAGGGTAGCCGCGGAATCCACGCTCAAACGGCCCGGCGTGTGCGCGACTGCACGCAAGAGGCTCCCTCGGGCTATTCTCGGGCCCGATGATCACGATTCCGGCCATCCGAGCATGACGACCGAGCCGAAGCCCGGCGGCCGGCGCCTCGGCCCTCCGCCGCCCGCCCGGGCGATCGCTCGACGGTTCGAAGCGGACCTGTCCGCGACCGTCCTCGCCGCCGGAACCCGGATCACGAACGTCCGCCAGATCTCGGAGCGGGTCGCGATGGGCCGCGCCCTGTGGCGCGAGCTCGTCATCGGCTTTGCCTCTCAGCTCGGCGAGATGCGGCTGGGCTTCACCCAGCTCGCGGCGCTGTACGTCCTCGCCGATTCCGGGACGATGACGATCGGCGACCTGGCCGACGTCATCAACCGGTCGCCGTCGGCGACGAGCCGCCTCGTCGATGGGCTCGTCCGGCGGCGGCTCGTCGAACGGAGGGTCGAGGAAGAGGACCGGCGGCAGCGGACGCTCCAGCTCACGCCGCGCGGCGCCGCGCTGCTGCGGGTCGTCGACCGCGCCCGAGCCGACCAGTTCCTGTCGGCCATCCGGCCGATGCCGACGGCCGAACGGGCCCTGATCGCGATGGGGGTCGCCGCCCTGGCGACCCACGCCATCTCGCGGCGCGGCCGGCTGATCCGAGGCTCGACGAGCTGACCGCGGCGCGGCTACGCTCCGTACACATCCAAACGGTCGAGGAGGTCGCGATGGTGGAACAGGTCCGGGCTTCCGCGCTGCTCCTGCGCGTCGAGCATCGCCATGGCGACGACTGGGTGCGACTCGAGCCCTCGTCCGAGCACGACGTCGCGGAGAGCGACCCGGAGCGGGCGTGGGGCCGAGGGCGGATCTACGCCTGCCCGCTCTGCAACGAGCGGGTTCGCGTCGACCTCGACGGGGACGAGCGGACGCCCGACTGACTCCGGCGTCCGTCTGCGGAGCCGATGGCCTCCATCAGCTGCAGTAGCGGCGGACGACGTCGTAGAGCACCGGCAGGCCCCACCGTAGCGCGTCGACGCCGACGCGCTCGTCGACCCCGTGGAACCGCTCGAGGAAGCGTTCCTCCGGATCGAGCCGAAGCGGTGAGAAGCCGTACGTCGGGATCCCGAGCGCGGCGGTGTGCTTCGCGTCGGTGGCGAACGGGACCATGATCGGCAGCGGCACCCCGTCCGGATCGTGGTCCACGACCGTCCGCTCGAGGAGCCCGTAGAGCGGGTCGTCGACCGGCGCCGCGACCGGCGGGGCGTGGATGACGAGCCCGACATCGACGTGCTGGGCGAGGTCGCCGAGCCGGCCCACGATGATCTCCCGCATGTCGTCCTCGGTCGTACCGGGGAGGACCCGGCAGTCGAGCTCGACCGTGGCCTCGCCCGGGATCACGTTGTATTTCACCCCGGCGTGGACGATGTTCGGGCTGATCGTGTCGCGCAGGAGCGCCCTGATGACGCGCGCGGAGATCGGGTCGCAGGTCGCCTCGAGTGACGTCTCCCCGACGCGCGGGTCCTCGCTCGCCAGCGCCCGGAGCATCCGCGCGGCCTCCGCCTCGACGTGGTCGGCGACCCCGCGCAGGAACGCCTGCATGACGGGCGTCGGACGCGGCGGACCCTGGACGGCGAGCCGGGCGATCGCCGCCGCGGCGCGCACGGCGGCGTTGTCGTCGCGGGGCATGGAGCCGTGGCCCCAGGCGCCGTGGACGGTCAGGCGATAGATGGCGTAGCCCTTCTCGGCCACGCCGATCGGGTAGAACCGACGGCCGCCGAACGTCGTCGCGACGGCCCCACACTCGTTGATGGCGGCAGCGGCCTGGAGCAGCTCCGGCCGCTCGGCCACGATCCAGCCGATCCCGTTCAGGCCGCCGGCCTCCTCGTCGGCCGTGCTGGCGAAGATGACATCGCGGGTCATGCCGGGGACCGGGTCGACGGCGGGGTCGCGGCCCGCGGCCCGCGCCTCGGCCGCCAGCATCTGCACGACGGTCAGCTCCGTCGCGAGCAGGTTCTTCATGTCGACGGCGCCGCGGCCCCAGACGTAGCCGTCGGCGAGGTCGCCACCGAACGGGTCGCGGGTCCAGGCGTCGGCCACGGCCGGCACGACGTCGAGATGTGACAGGAGGAGGAGCGGCTCGCCGCCCGTTCCGTCGCCGCGCAGCCGCGCCACGACCGATCCGCGACCCCGGATGAGCTCCAGCACCTCCGCCGGCACGCCCGCGTCGCCGAGTGCAGCGGCGATCCAGCTCGCAACCCGTGTCTCGCCGTCGGGTGCGTCGACCGGCGGCGGGTTGATCGACGGGATGCGGATCAGCGAGCGAAGCGTCTCGACGAGCTCCTCGCCGGCGCGGCCGAGCGCCGCCGGATCGAGCGCGCTCGACGGGAGTCCTGACGCGGCGCGCACGCCGTCAGACCGGGTTGCCGACGAGGCCGTTGAGGCCGAGCTGCATCGCGACGATGCCGAGGACGAAACCGGCGAGGACGATGGCGATGACCATCACGAGAAGGATCCGCAGGTAGTGGCGATCCTCCTGCTCGGACCGGGCCTGCTCCGGGTCGCGTCCGCCGGGAATGTAGGGCGTCGCCAGTCCTCGCCGACGGGCCGCCGCGTTCCGTTCGGAATCGTAGGCCGCGGGATCGGGTGGCAGCGCTAGCGGTTGCCGTCGGTCCTCGCTCACGCGAGCCGATCCCGAAGCGGGGCGAGGCACTCCGCGGCGATCGCGTCGAGACCGGCCGGCCCGAGTGTCGGTTGCATCCCGAGGATCACGTGGCTCGCGCCGGCATCGACGAACCGGCAGGCGACGCCGACGGCCTCACGTCGGCTCGCCCGGGTCGTGCCGGGCACGACCTGGCCGACGTAGTCGAAGGCGGTCGGGTCGCGGCCCTCCCGCTCGAGGGCCGCCATCAGCTCATCCCGCTTCTCCGAGAAGTACTCGACATTCCCGACGTGGGTGCCGGGAAGCAGCCAGCCCGACCCGAGACGGGCCGCCAGCCGGATCCCGCGCGGCCCCTGGCCGCCCAGGTAGATCGGCGGACCGCCCGGGGTGCACGGCGGGGGAGCGTTGACGGCGGAGCGGAGCGGGTAGAACGGGTCGTCGCGGCTGACCCCCGGCGACCTCGCGGCCTCCGGGGACCACAGGGCGCGAAGCGTCTCAACCGCCGAGATCAGGCGGTCGATCCGCGGGCCGATCGGTGGGAGCTCGAGGCCGAACGGTTCGTGCTCGCCTTCGAACCAGCCGGCGCCGAGGCCGAGGACGAACCGTCCGCTCGTCGCGTGGTCGAGCACGACCGCCGCCTTGGCCAGGATGACCGGGTGCCGGAAGGTGTTCGCGAGCACGCCGTGACCGACGAGGACGCCGGGCACGTGATGGACGAGCGTCGCCAGCAGCGTCAGCGCCTCGAGGGAGCCGCCCGGCGCGGCGGGGTCCATGTTCGTCAGGTGGTCGTTCATCCAGCCGCTGTCGAAGCCGCCGCCGGGCTCTGCCGTCAGCTCGCCCGCCCGCCGCCACGTCGCATCGATCGTCGCCCAGTCGACGTCCTGCGGCGACGTCTTGAACCCGATCCGGACCGTCATCCGCCCGAGATCAGGGTGTCCGCCGTCAGGGCCCGCGTCCCGCCGTCGAGGGCGGCTCGCTCCAGCGCGACCGCCATCCGCCGACCCGTCGTGACCGCGCCCTCGGACGCGGACGACACCGCGGCGGCGTACTTCGCCATGACGCCGCCCGTGTAGCGCGGGCCCGGCGCCCGCCACGAACCACGCCGCCGCTCGAGCTCCTCGGCGGGGATGTTCAGATCGAGCCGCCGGTTGTCGACGTCGATGAGGATCTCGTCGCCTTCCTCGACGAGGCCGATCGGGCCGCCGAGCGCCGCCTCCGGCGCGATATGGCCGATCATCAGCCCGTGCGTCCCGCCGGAGAACCGTCCGTCGGTGATCAGCGCGACGGAGTCGCCGAGGCCCTCGCCCGTCAGGGCCGCCGTGACGCTCAGCATCTCCTGCATCCCGGGGCCACCAACCGGGCCCTCGTAGCGGATCACGACGACGTCACCCGGCACGATCCGCCGGTCGCGGACGGCTGCGTAGCAGTCCGCCTCGGAGTCGAACACGCGGGCCGGACCGCGGTGCAGCCGTCGCTCGTGGCCGGCGAGCTTGACGACGCAGCCGTCCGGCGCGAGCGAGCCCCGCAGGATCGTCAGCCCGCCGGTGGCCTTCAGCGGGTGGTCGATCGGGACGACCACGTCCTGGCCGGGTGCCGCCACCGCCGCGGCCGCGATGTCGGCTGTGGTTCGGCCGTCCACGTTGCGCGTCCCGCCGTCGATCCGTCCGTCGGTGATCAGCGCGACGGAGTCGCCGAGGCCCTCGCCCGTCAGGGCCGCCGTGACGCTCAGCATCTCCTGCATCCCGGGGCCACCAACCGGGCCCTCGTAGCGGATCACGACGACGTCACCCGGCACGATCCGCCGGTCGCGGACGGCTGCGTAGCAGTCCGCCTCGGAGTCGAACACGCGGGCCGGACCGCGGTGCAGCCGTCGCTCGTGGCCGGCGAGCTTGACGACGCAGCCGTCCGGCGCGAGCGAGCCCCGCAGGATCGTCAGCCCGCCGGTGGCCTTCAGCGGGTGGTCGATCGGGACGACCACGTCCTGGCCGGGTGCCGCCACCGCCGCGGCCGCGATGTCGGCTGTGGTTCGGCCGTCCACGTTGCGCGTCCCGCCGTCGATCCTGTCGCCAGCCAGCAGCTCGCGCAGGACCAGCTCAAGACCGCCCGCCTCGTACAGGTGCGTCGCCGTGTAGCGGCCGCCCGGCTGGAGGTCGGCGACGATCGGCGTCCGGTCGGCGATCCGGCCGAACTCGTCGATGTCGAGCGGGATCCCGTACTCGTGGGCGATCGCCAGGAGGTGGAGCACCGCGTTCGTCGAGCCGCCCGTCGCCGCCACCGCCGCGATCGCGTTGTCGATCGCGGCCCGGGTCACGAACCGGGACGGCCGGACGTCGTCGCGGACCAGCTGCATGACGAGCTCGCCGCATTGCCTCGCCGCCGCGTCCTTCGCCTCGTCCTCGGCCGGAATTCCGTTGAGGCCAGCCGGCGACAACCCGAGGACCTCGATCACCATGCTCATCGTGTTGGCGGTGAACTGGCCGCCACAGGCGCCCGGTCCGGGGCAGGATGCGTTCTCCACCGCGTAGAGGTCGTCGAGGCTGATCTTTCCGGCTCGATACGCCCCGACCGCCTCGTAGATCGTGACGACCGTCGCGTCGCGCGAGCCGTTGCCGCCCATCACCGCGGACCGGACGCCCGGATAGATCGTCCCCGAATAGAGGGCGAGGGCCGGGATGTCGAGGCGGCCGAGGGCCATGACCGCGCCGGGTCCGGTCTTGTCGCAGCCGAAGACGCAGACGAGCCCGTCGAAGAGGTGGCCCCGGGCGACGAGCTCGATCGAGTCGGCGACGACCTCGCGGCTGACGAGCGAGGCCTTCATCCCCTCCGTTCCCATCGACACGCCGTCGCTGACCGAGATCGTGGTGAACTCCATCGGCGTCCCGCCGGCCGCCCGGATGCCGGCCTTCGCCGCTTCCGCCAGGCGGCGGTGGTTGTAGTTGCACGGCATCGTCTCGATCCAGCTCGTCCCGACGCCCACGATCGGCTTGGCGAGGTCCTCGTCGGTGAAGCCGATCGCCTTCAGCATCCCGCGCGCTCCGGCCCGGTCCGGCCCGTCGGTCAGGGCCGCCGAGTGGCGCTTCGCGGGGTCGGTCGGGCGGTCGTACGGATGACGGGCGTCGGGCATCGCGGGATCTCCCGGTGGCAGCGATCGGGTCGCCGCCAGTGTAGGTTGCCCTTCCGTCCCGCGGGGCGCGCGACTATGCTGCCCGGACGCAAGCGGGCCGGGCGTCCGCAGGTGGGAGAGGGTCATGGCGACGCATACCGACGACAAGGTCGAGCTGCTCAAGTGCACGCCGTTGCTCGCCGGTCTCGGCCGGAAGGACCTGGAGGAGGTCGGGCAGCTCGCGGACGAGGTCGAGGTCAAGGCCGGCCACGTCCTCATGCGCGAGGGCGACATCGGCAACGAGTTCTTCGTGGTGATCGACGGTGAAATCCGGGTCGAGCGGGGTGGCCGGACGATCGCAACGATCGAGCCGGGCGGATTCGTGGGCGACCTCGCCCTGATCACGGAGCGGCCGCGGATCGCGACCGCGACCGCGACCAAGGACTCACGACTCCTGGTGATCGCCCATCGGGAGTTCCATTCGCTCCTCGACCGGTTCCCGTCGATCCGGATCGGGGTCCTCGAGTCGGTGGCGCTCCGCCTGCGCGACCTCGAGCCCAGCGTCGCCCACTGACCTTGCGGCTGCGGTCGGCGAGGCCGTGGCCGGGAGGCCGTCGGTCAGTCGATCGAGGCGATCCAGCGCTCGACGATGCCCCGCAGCGTCGGCAGCCCCAGCGCTCCGTCGCCGAGGACGACGTCGTGGAAGGCCCGGACGTCGAAGCGGTCGCCCAATGCGGAGCGAGCCCGCTCGCGCAGTCGGATGAACTCGAGCTGGCCGAGCTTGTAGGCGAGCGCCTGGCCGGGGCCGGCGATGTAGCGGTCGACCTCGTTGGCGATGTTGTTCGGCGCGAGCGCCGTGTGATGGGTCATGAAGTCGATCGCGTGGTCGCGACTCCAGCCCATCGCGTGGAGGCCAGTGTCGACGACGAGGCGGCATGCGCGCCAGGCGTCGAACGACACGATCCCGAACCGGTCGAGCTCGCCGGTCAGGAGGCCCATCTCGGCCGATAGCCGCTCGCTGTACAGGCCCCAGCCCTCGATGAACGCGGTGGGCCCGCCATGCCGCCGGAAGGCCGGCAGCCCGGCGAGCTCCTGGGCGATCGCGATCTGGAGGTGGTGGCCCGGCACCGCCTCGTGGAACGCCAGGACCTCGGCCTCGTAGCGCGGCCGGGTCGCGGGATCGGTCGTGTTGATGTAGTAGCGGCCGGGCCGGCTGCCGTCCTCGGCGGGCCCCCGGTAGTAGGCGATCGTCGAGTGCTGCGTCTCGTGCTCGCCCATCCGCACGACCTCGCAATCCGCCCTGGGCAGCCGGCCGAACCAGCCTGCGGTGGCGCCGTTCGCCCGGGCGAGCGACGCGGCGGCGACGTCGAAGACCTCGTCCGACGTCGCGAAACGGAGGGCCGGATCCGACCGGAGCCGGGCGATCGCCTCGTGGCGGTCGGCGGTTCCGAGGAGCCGTCCGCCGAGCTCCGCGAACTCCGCGTCGATCCGGGTGGTCTCCTCGAGGCCGATCCGATGGATCTCGTCCGGGCTCAGATCGAGGGTCGTGTGGGACCGCACGAGCTGGCCGTAGACAAGATCGCCGCCGGGCACGAAGGCGAGGCCCGGCCGGTCATCGTCGCGAGCGACCGGTGCCAGATCCGTCGCGAGGAAGTCCCGGTACCGCGCGAACGCCGGCCGGATCACGGCCTCGACAGTCGTGCGGAGATCCGTAGCGAAGCGATCGCGCTCGGCGGGATCCCAGCCGGCCGGAAGATCGCGCGCGGGATCCATCAACGGCCACTCGTCCACCGATCTCGCGAGCAGGTCGTCCAGCTCGGCGCTGACGCTCCGGACGAGCGCCGCCGGCGCGCCGATCCCGCGGGCGAGGGCATCGCCCGTCGTCGCGACATGCCGGTCGACCCACGGCCCCATCTCGCGCCAGCGCACGACGAGGGCCTCTGCCTCGGTGCGGTCCCTGATGGGGTGGAAGGAGGGGATGTTCAGGAACGCGACCTGCGGCCCGTCGAGCGGGTCGACGGCCCACGCCTCCAGGCCGGCCCCGACGAGGTCGCGCTCGAAGCGCAGGAGGTCCACCAGCGCCGCTTTCGTCACGCTGTCGGCCGTCGACACTGGACCGTCGTCCATGGCCTCGGCGCGCTGGAGCAGGCCGTCCAGGCGGGCGATCTCGGCGGCGATCGCGTCGGGCCCGTTCGGCCGCAGGCGATCGTCGAAGCGCCGATCCCCGATCAACGTGGCGAAGACCGGGTCGGCCGCCATCTCGCCGTCCCAGGCCTCCTCGGCGAGTCCGGCGAGTCGGCCCGCGGCGTCGACCGCGGTCACCGGATGCAGGAGCCCGTGTCGACCGGTCCGGTCCGGCCGAGCGACGGCTCGACCGCCCGCGCGACCGCGGTCGGCGTCAATGCATAGCCGACGGAATCGTCGGTCCGTGCCTCGGCGAAGACGACGCCGCCGACGGTCCCGTCGGCGAGGATGAGCGGCCCGCCGCTGTCGCCCTGGTCGATCTCGGCTCGCAGCTCGAGGATCGTTCGGCTCACGCGGCGCTCGCCGTAGATGTCCCGGCCCTGGGCGAGGTACGAGGCCGTGACCGCCGCGGCCGACACGCTCATCGAGCCGCCGTGGGGGAAGCCGATCGTCGCTCCGATGGCTCCGCGCGTCGGGTCGGTGCTCGCCAGCCGAAGCGGTGGAGCGCCCAGCCCCCGGACCCACAACAGGGCGATGTCGAGCTCGGGGTCGTCGTAGACCGCGACCGCGTCGAGCGGGCCGCTCCCCTGCAGCGCGACGCGGATCGTCCCCGCGCCCGCCACGACGTGGGCGTTGGTGACGACATAGTCCCGGTCGACCGCGAAGCCCGTCCCCGACGACGTGAACTGGCACGTGATCGCCGAGACCTTCACGGTGCTGTCCTCGGCGCGGCGCGCGATCGCCTCGGCGGCCGGATCGCCCGGGCGGTCGACAGGAGGCGCCGGCAGCGGTTCGAGGCCGACGAACAGGTTGGGGATGCCTGTGTCGCTGAGCAGCCCACCCAGCTGCACGGCGATCTCGGTAGGGGCGGGGAGGACGCGGTCGAGGCCGCGAACGATCAGCGATGTCTGGGCCTGGGTGGCGAGGGAGCGGATCGGGCCGGCCGCAAGGAGCCCGCCGATCAGCCAGATGACCAGGAGGGCCTGGGCGCCGCCGACGATCCCGCCAACCGCGCGGTCGACGGTCCGGAGAGGGCTCCCGCGGAGGCGGTAGGCCACGACGCGACCGACCGCCGAGCCGATCGCCTCGCCGATCCCGACCACGATGAGGATGCCGGCCAGGACGACGATCGCTCGCGTCGTGGCATTGAGCGTCGCGGCGAGCGGCTCGACGAACGGCAGGATCCAGATCGACAGCGCGCCGCCTGCGAACGCACCGACCAGCCCGCCGAGCTGGGGAAGCGCCCCCGTGCCGATGCCGATCAGGATCGCGGCAGCGACGAGGACGAGGATCAGGACGTCGAACAGATTCACGCGGGGGAAGTATGGCCGAGGTGGCTGAGAATGCCGGGTCGGCGCGGCGGAACTGCGGCGCGACTGCGGTGAGTTCCGGCGCCGTCGCCGCGTGGGTCAGCCCGCGCCGACCAGCGTGTCGATCCGGGCCGGGTGGCTCGCCTCCCACCGCTCGATCGCCGGCACCTTGCCGAGCAGGTAGCCCATCTCGTCGGTGCCTTCCAGCAGCATCATCCGGGCGAACGGGTCGACGTCGAACGGGAGGTCCTCGTCGCCCGGGAGATGGACGACCTGTGCATCCAGGTCGACCGTCAGCTGGGCGTCCGGGTCGGTCGCGACCAGCTCGAAGAGCTGGCGATGCTTCTCGGCCTCGACGACGATCGGCAGCAGGCCGTTCTTCAGGGCGTTGTTCCGGAAGATGTCCGCGAACGAGGTCGACAGGATCGCCCGGATGCCCCACGCCGTGAGCGCCCACGGTGCGTGCTCGCGCGACGAGCCCGTTCCGAAATTGTCGCCCACGAGGAGGATCTTCCGGTCGACCATGGCGACGCGATCCATGACGAACAGGGGCTCCTTGAGTCCGCCGTCCTCGTCGTATCGCCAGTCACGGAAGAGCGCGTCGCGGAGGCCGTTCTTGTCGGTGACCTTCAGGTATCGGGCGGGGACGATCTGGTCGGTGTCGACGTTCTCCGCCTGCAGGGGGATGACGGCGCTGGTGAATGTCCGGAACGGCTCGGCCATGGGGCGCTCCTCGGTCGTCAGCGCCCGCCGACGGCGGCCAGGCCCTCGATGCCCGGCAGCGTCCGCGGGTCGCTGACCACGCCGTTGATCGCCGAAACGGCGGCCGTCAGTGGCGAGGCCAGGAACGTCCGCCCGCCCTTGCCCTGGCGGCCCTCGAAGTTGCGGTTCGACGTGCTGATCGCGTACTGCCCGGGCGAGAGCTGGTCGCCGTTCATCGCAATGCACATCGAGCAGCCGGCCTCACGCCACTCGGCACCGGCGGCCCGGAAGACCTCGTTCAGGCCCTCCCGCTCGGCCTCACGCTTCACCTCGTCGGAGCCGGGGACGATCATCATCCGGACGCCGTCGGCGACCTTGCGATTACGGAGGACTTCGGCCGCCAGGCGGAGGTCGCTGATCCTGCCGTTCGTGCACGAGCCGACGAACACGACATCGACCTTCTGGCCGAGGATCGCCTGGCCCGGTTGGAGGTCCATGTACTCGAGCGCCCGCTCGAGCGCCCGGCGGGCCGACGCATCGACCTGGTCCTGCGGGGCCGGCACGCGGGACGTGATTGGGATGCCCATCCCGGGGTTCGTCCCGTAGGTGACCATCGGCTCGAGCGCCGAGGCGTCGATCGTGACCGACCGGTCGTAGGCCGCGCCGTCGTCGGTCGGCAGCTTCCGCCACGAAGCGACGGCGGCGTCCCAGGCAGGTCCCGCCGGCGCGTGGGGCCGGCCCGCGACGTACTCGAATGTCGTGTCGTCCGGCGCAATCAGGCCGGCACGTGCGCCGCCCTCGATCGACATGTTGCAGATCGTCATCCGCTGCTCCATCGTCAGGGCGCGGATGGCCTCGCCCGTGTACTCGAGGACGTGGCCGGTCCCGCCACCGACCCCGATCCGGGCGATGAGGGCGAGGATGATGTCCTTGCTGCTCACGCCCGCGACGAGCCGTCCGTCGATCCGGACCTCGTAGGTCTTCGGCTGCCTCTGGAGGAGCGTCTGCGTCGCGAGGACCATCTCGACCTCGCTCGTCCCGATCCCGAACGCCAGCGCACCGAACGCGCCGTGGGTCGCCGTGTGCGAATCGCCGCAGACGATCGTCATCCCGGGCTGGGTGAGCCCGAGCTGCGGTCCGATCACGTGGACGATCCCCTGGTTCGGCGAGCCGAGGCCATGCAACGGGATGGCGAACTCGCGGCAGTTCGTCTCGAGCTGGGCGACCTGTGCCGCAGCCATCGGATCGGCCATCGGCAGCGACCGCGAGTGGGTCGGGGTGGAGTGGTCCGCCGTGGCGACCGTCCGTTCGGGGTGACGGACGCCCAGCCCGCGCGCGCGGAGCCCGGTGAAGGCCTGCGGCGACGTCACCTCGTGGACGAGGTGGAGGTCGATCGCGAGGACCGCCGGCGCCCCTTCGTCCTGGCTGACGACGTGGTCGTCCCAGATCTTCTCGACGATCGTGCGGGGGCGGTGGGCGTTCATCGCGTGACGGTGTTCCTGGCTCGGTCGACTGGCTGGCGAACGGTCCGTCAGGCTAGCACAGGCTCCTGTTCGACCCGGCGATACTGGCCGGCGTGTTCATCCTGTACGGGCTCGTCGCGGGGGTCCTCGCCGGTCTGATCCTCGGTGGCCGGATCGACGGACTGGCTGCCGTGCGATTTCGGCTCGCGCCGATCGCGGTCATCGCCCTCGCGGTCCAGATCGGCCTCTTTTCGCCCCTCGCCGACCCGCTCCCGGACGATGTCACGCGCGCCATCTACCTCGCGTCGACATCGGCCGTCGCGATCGTCGTCCTGGCCAATCTGCGTCTGACCGGCGTCCCGTTGATCGTCCTCGGGTCGGGCCTGAACCTCGCCGCGATCGCCGCGAACGGCGGGGCGATGCCGGCCAGTCCATCGGCGCTGGCGTCGCTTGGGATGGGCGTCGGCGGCAACACGAACAGCGTCGTCGTGGAGCACCCGGCGCTCGAGCCGCTGACCGATCTCTTCGCGCTGCCGGCCTGGCTGCCACTGGCGAACGTGTTCAGCGTCGGGGACGTCCTGATCGGGATCGGTGTCGCGGTCGTGATCGCCGCGGCGATGCGACGGAGCCCGGCGCCGGCGTAGGCAAGGAGGCGCCCGTCCCGGGCACGTGGCGGCTCGCCCACCCGCAGCCGCGCGATTCGTCCTGCGTCCCACTGGTACCTCGGACTCCCCCGCAGATCACCGCCCGCCGCGTACAACTCGGGAGCCGGGGTCACATGGAGGCATGCATGGGCGAGCCGGACCGTCCCGTCGTGGTCCGAGCGAGCATCGAAGACGAAGCCGAGCCCGCGCCGAGCGCCGGGCGTTTCCGGTTCGGGCTGCCGTACGGGCTGCCGTTCTGGCTGCCGCTCGCCGCGCGCCTCCGGCTCGCGCTGCCATTCGTCGCGCGCTTTCGGTTCCGCCTGCCGTTCGTCGCGCTGGCTCCGGCGGCTCGCGTCTGGGCGTTCAGCTCCGCCCTGGCGCTCTTCGCGGTGGTCCTCGATCTCGTCCTCCTGGAGTCCCGGCCGATGGCCAGCTCCCTGCCCTTCGGCATCCCGTGGCCGTTGATCGCCGTCGGCTTCTGCCTCGCCGAGATGAAGGTCGTCGACGTCCACTTCCGGCGTGAGCAGCACAGCTTCTCGCTCAGCGAGTTTCCGGCGGTCCTCGGCCTGTTCCTCCTGTCGCCGCACGACTATGTCCTGGCGGTGCTCCTCGGCTCGGCGGTCGCGCTCGCCTATGCCCGCCAGCCGCCGCTGAAGTTCACCTTCAACCTCGTCAACTTCGGCCTCGGCGCGACCGCGGCCCTCGTCGTCTTCCATTTCGTCGCCGCCCAGGCCGGCGAGCCGACCCCGAAGGACTGGCTCGCGGCGTTCGCCGCGACGCTGACGACGACCGTCCTCTCGGCCGTGACGATCGCCAGCGCGATCTCGCTCTCCGGCGGGGCGCCGCAGTTCCAGAAGCTGCCGCAGATGATCCAGTTCGGCGGCCTCGTGGCCGTCGCCAACACGAGCCTCGCCCTGCTGGCCGTGTCGATCCTGTGGGTCGATGCGCGCCTGCTGTGGCTCCTGGTCGTCCCGCTCGTGACCGTGTTCCTCGCCTACCGCGCTTACCTGTCGGAGCGAGAGAAGGGCGAGCGTCTCGAGTTCCTCTATGAATCCGGCCGGATCCTGCAGCACTCGCCGGAGCTCGACTCGGCGATCGTCGCGTTGCTCGACCACACCCGCGAGATGTTCCGCGCGGAACGGGCCGAGGTCGTGCTCCACCCACGGCACGCCAGCGACGACGCCCTTCGGACGACGAGCTTCGAGGGCGCTCCGGCGATCGCCATGCTGCCGACGCCGTTCTCGCCCGACGACATGATCCAGCGACGGATCCGGAACGAGCCGCACGCCTTCTTCTTCAGTCCGTCGCCGTTCGACACGGCCTGGACCGGCCTCCGCCAGGCGATGGTCGCCCCGCTGCGCGGCGAGTCGGGCGTCATCGGATCGCTGCTCGTGGGCAACCGCCTGACCGAGGGGACGACCTTCAGCGACGATGACCTGCGGCTGATGGAGACGCTCGCCAACCAGGCCGCGGTGGCTCTCGAGAACGGCCAGCTGGAGCAGTCGCTGGCGGAGCTCTCGCGGCTCAAGGAGCAGCTCCGTTACCAGGCCTACCACGACCCGCTGACGGGCCTCGCGAACCGGAGCCTGTTCGTCGATCAGGTCGAGGACCGGATCTCGCGGGGCCTGCCCGGGATGCACCCGGTCGTCCTGTTCATCGACCTCGACGACTTCAAGGTCGTCAACGACACGCTCGGCCACGTCGCCGGCGACCGCCTGCTCGTCGCGGTGGCCGACCGCGTCCGCAGCTGCGTCCGGGCCGGCGACGTCGCCGCGCGACTGGGCGGCGACGAGTTCGCGATCCTGCTCCAGGACGGTGCCGATCTGTCCCACAGCGTGGCGGTCTGCCGGCGGATCCTCGAAGCGCTCCAGGCGCCGCTCCAGGTCGACGGGCAGGAGCTGGCGATCTCCGCGAGCATCGGCATGGCCACCGGGCGGGGCGAGAGCGAACGACCCGACGAGCTGCTCCGGAACGCGGACGTCGCGATGTACACGGCCAAGGCCGCGGGCAAGAACCGCTACGCCGTGTTCGAGCCGACCATGCACGCGGCGCTCGTGGAGCGGCATGCCCTCGCCTCCGAGCTGTCGAAGAGCATCGGCCGGGGCGAGCTCCTCGCGTTCTACCAGCCGATCGTCGCCCTGGCGACGGGCGCGACCTACGGCGTCGAGGCCCTCGTTCGATGGCGCCATCCAACCCGCGGCATCCTCGGTCCGGACGAGTTCATCCGCCTCGCCGAGGAGAGCGGCGCGATCCTGCCCCTCGGGCGATGGATGCTCATCGAGAGCTGTCGTGAGGTCGCCGGCTGGCGGCGCCGCCGCGGCCTCGACCGCATCGCGCTCTCGGTGAACCTGTCGGCGGCCCAGCTCCAGCAGCCCGACTTCGTCGAGGACCTCCAGGCGATCCTGGTCGAGACCGGCTTTCCGGCAACCGACCTCATCCTCGAGATGACCGAGTCGGCGATGTTCCATGACACCCACACGACCCTGGCCCGGCTGCAGGACCTTCGGGCCCTCGGCATCCGGATCGCGATCGACGACTTCGGGACCGGCTACTCGTCGCTCGGCTATCTGCGGCGGTTCCAGGTCGATGTCCTGAAGATCGCCCGGGAGTTCATCGGCAGCCCGGGCGGCGGCTCCGACGACTGGGCCTTCGCCCGGGCGATCATCGCCCTCGGCCGGAGCCTCGACCTCAAGGTCGTCGCCGAAGGGATCGAGGACGAGGGCCAGCTGGCCGCGCTCCGCGAGCTCGGCTGCGAGCTGGGCCAGGGCTATCTCTTCGGCCGACCCGATGGTGGTCGGGCGATCGCCGAGACGATCTGGTCGTCAACCGAACCGCGTCGCGCCCGCCGGGTCGGGCGGCGCGTCGGCCGGCGGCCTGCGGCGTCCCCGGCGAGCTGAGCCGGCCGGCCATGTTCATCCTGTACGCGATCGCCGCCGGACTCGCGATCGGATCGTTGACCGGCGGACGCGTTGCCCATCTGGCCCAGGTTCGGTTCCGCTGGGCGCCGCTCGTCGTCCTCGGCTTCCTCGCCCAGGTGATCCTCTTCACGGACGTCGTGGCCGCGGGGGTCGGCGGGGCCGGCCCGCTCCTGTACGTCGCGTCGACGATCGCGGTCGGGGTCGCCGTCCTCCGCAACCTCGACCTGCCGGGCATCCCGCTCGTCGCCCTCGGCGCGGCGAGCAACCTCGCCGCAATCGTGTCGAACGGTGGATACATGCCGGCGGCACCGTCGGCGATCGTATCGGTCGGTCGGTCGGCGCCCGTCATCTACTCGAACAGCACCGTGGTCGCGCGGCCGGTCCTCGAGCCGCTCACCGACCAGTTCGCGCTGCCGAGGTGGCTGCCGTTGGCCAACGTCTTCAGCGTCGGCGACGTCCTGATCGCGCTCGGCGTCCTCGTCCTGATCGTCGTCGTGATGCGCCGATCAGCGCCCGCCGAGCCCGGCGGTGCGGGCCGGCAACTCCCTCTCTCGTCCTGATCGACCGGGACTCTCGACCCATGTCCGATCGGTGCCCGGACGACGATCGTCCGGGGTGAGGACGGACGTTCCTCCGCCGGTCCATCGTCCAGGGCAAACCCGCCGCGAGACGGGGACGCAAAGCCAGGGATCTTCCTAACGCGAAGACCGCCCGGTTGCCGAGAACCGACGACTCGACAGACTCAAAGGAGTCAATTGTGAAGGGCAACCTGGTGCGCCTCACATGGGCCCTGATGCTCCTGGCGTCATTGGCTCTGTCCGTCGGCGCCGGAATGCGCTGGTAGCGATCAGATGGCTCGCACGCTGAAGGCTCAGGCCTTCCGGGTCCTCCTGGTCCTGTCTGCGCTGGCCAGCTCCGCGCTCGTGCTCGAGGCTGGACAACGCTGGAAGTAGCCCTCCTCTTCGAGGGTCGGGGGATGCGAGGCCGTCGGGCGACCGACGGTCTCGTGGATTCTTCGGCCTTGCTCGAGGCACGGCCTCATTCGATCCGGGCGATCGCGTGAGGTCCGGGTGGTTGCGCGAACACGGAGTCACCCGTAGACTGCGCGAACCGCCCGGATCGCCGGGTCACGTTCGGGAGACCGCGTTGGGTCTGTTCCACCGCAGCGATCGCCGCCACATCGCTGTCGTCATCACGACGGATGGCCGGCGGGTTCAGCTGCCCCTCCGCGACTCGGGTCTTCAGGACGTATCGCTCCTCGGTCTTCTTCGCTCGCTCCTTGCCGGTATCGACGGCCTCCTCGGCCTCCTCATTACCGGCTCCCGGCGGGAGAACGGAGGGACACGGAGGGACGGGCGCTAACAGCGACCAACCACCGCAGACCAACGGGACCCTCGCCGGGTGGCGAGGGTCTTTTGTTGTCACGAAGAGGGCAGGCAGGAATCGATGACGATGACGAAGGGTCAGGCCTCCGCGCCACCGAGTCCGACGGCGGGCGCGGACCCGGCCGCGCCCGTGCGGCCGGACCCCGCCACGCCCGCGCGGCGGAGCCACATCCCGGGTGACGGGACGGCGCACGCCGCCGCGGTCGAGGCGGCCCGCCGGGCGATGCTCAACGACGCGCGGCCGCGGCGGCGGACCCGGATCGGCGCCGACGTCGTCTGCGAGGCGCTCCTCCTCCAGGGCGTCGACGTGTTCTTCAGCTATCCCGGCGGCGTGATCCTGCCCCTCTACGACGTCCTGGGCGACTACCCGGAGCTGCGCCACGTCCTCGTCCGCCACGAGCAGGGCGGCGCCCACGCCGCGGACGGCTACGCCCGCGTCACCGGCCGGGTCGGGGTGTGCATGGGCACCTCCGGCCCGGGTGCGACGAACCTCGTCACGGGGATCGGGACCGCCCTCCTCGATTCGGTGCCGATGGTCGCGATCACCGGCAACGTCCCGTCGGCCCTGATCGGCAAGGACGCCTTCCAGGAGATCGACATCAACGGCATCACCCTGCCGATGACCAAGCACAACTACCTCGTCCGCGACGCGAACGACCTGCCGCGCGTCCTGGCCGAGGCCTTCCACATCGCCCGGACCGGCCGGCCCGGGCCGGTCCACGTCGACATCACCAAGGATGCCCTCCAGCAGGAGACGGCCGCTCCCCACCCGACCCACGAGGAGATCGTCGCGGGGCTGCCCGGCTTCCGCCCCAACCTCGACGCCAACGGCCGCCAGCTGAAGCTGGCCGCGGCAGAGCTGGCGAGCGCCAGGCGGCCGATGATCCTCGCCGGCCACGGCGTCCTCCACGCCGAGGCCTGGGACGAGCTCGTCGCCTTCGCCGAGAAGACGCAGATCCCCGTCGCCCACACGCTCCTCGGGATCGGGGCGATCGACGAGACGCATCCGCTCAGCTACGGCTACATGGGGATGCACGGCTGGAAGCACGTCAACCGGGCGATCCAGTCGGCCGACCTTTTGTTCGCGATCGGCATGCGCTTCGACGACCGGGTCACCGGCAACGTCCGGACGTACGCCCCGTACGCCCGGATCGTCCATGTCGACATCGACCCCGCCGAGATCGGCAAGAACGTGGCCGTCGAGGTCCCGATCGTCGGCGACGCCAAACGCGTCCTGACGGCCCTCCTGCCGATGGTGGCCGAGATGGACCCGGCGAACCGCGCCGACTACTTCGCCGAGCTGGCCGAGTGGCGGCGTGAGTCCGAGGCCTCGTCGTGGCACGGCTCGGGCGCCTGGCGCGACGGCCTCCTCTCGGCGGACTACGTGATCCAGCGGATCGGCGAGCTGACCGACCACGCGGCGACCTACGTCGGCGACGTCGGCCAGAACCAGATGTGGCTGGCCCGTTACGCCGGCTTCCGCCGCCCGAACACCCACGTCAGCTCGGGCGGGCTCGGGACGATGGGCTACAGCGTCCCCGCGGCGATGGGCGCGGCGCTCGGTGCGCCCGACCGCGAGACCTGGGCGATCACCGGCGACGGGGGCTTCCAGATGACGTTCCAGGAGCTGATGACGCTCGTCGCCGACGACATCCCGGTGAAGATCGCCCTGCTCGACAACAAGAAGCTCGGGATGATCCGTCAGTGGCAGGAGATCATCTACGCGGGCAACTACCACTCCGCCCACCTGCCCGGCCCCGACTTCGCGAAGCTCGCCGACGCGTTCGGGATCCCCGCGTTCCGGGCGAGCGAGCCGGGCCAGGTCGACGAGGCAATCCGCGCCGCCCAGGCGGTCGACGGGCCGGCCCTCGTCTGGTTCGAGATCGCCGAGGAGCAGAACGTCTTCCCGATGATGCCCGCCGGCAAGGGTCTGTCCGACCTGATCGAGAACTGGGAAGGCGCGGACGAATGACCAAAGATCCCAGCTCGAACGGTCGATCGCCGGCGCCGGCGGCTCCCGTGCCGGCGCCGGCTTCTCCATCGCCGGCACACGCCGCGCCGCCCCCGCGGGCCCTGCCGGGCGGCGGCGAGGCGCGCCGCCACACCCTGATCGCGATCGTCCTCGACAAGCCCGGCGTCCTGAACCGGGTCGCGTCGTTGATGCGGGCGCGGAACTTCAACATCGACTCACTCGCTGTCAGCCGGACCGACCAGCCGGACGTCAGCCGGATGACGATCACGCTGCACGGCGACGACGTGGCAGTCGAGCAGGCGGC
>VBFG01000047.1 GCA_005882635.1 Chloroflexota bacterium
CGGGACACCCGCGGCCGCCGTCGTGTTCGGCGCCGCGCTGGGCGCGACGACGCTGTCGTGGTTGATGAGCCGCCGCGGCCGGCGCCCGGGACTGGTCGCCGGATATGGCCTGGGCGTCGTCGGCGCGGCGCTGGCCATCATCGGCATCGTCGCGACCAGCCTGCCGATCCTGCTGCTCGGCTCGCTCCTGATCGGCTTCGGGAACAGCGCGAACCAGCTCTCGCGGTACGCCGCGGCCGACCTGTACCCGCCCGACCGCCGGGCGACGGCCCTCGGTGTCGTGGTCTGGGCCGCGACGGTCGGCGCCGTCGTCGGGCCGAACCTCGTCGGGCCGAGCGGCGACGTCGCGATGGCCATCGGGCTGCCGCATCACGCCGGCCCGTACCTCGTCCCGACGGTCCTCGTCGCGCTGGCGGCGGTCCTGTCGTTCGTCCGGCTGCGGCCGGATCCGTACGACCTTGCCGACCACCACAGCCGATCCGCCGACGATCTCGGTACGGCGTCGCCGCTCGCGGAGATCATCCGTCGACCCCAGGTCCTCGTGTCGATCGTCGCCCTGGTCATCGGCCAGTTCGTGATGGTCCTGATCATGACGATGACGCCGCTCCACATGACCGCCCATGGCCACGACCTCGGCGCCGTCGGGCTCGTCCTGAGCGCACACACGTTCGGGATGTACGCGCTCTCGCCGATCTCCGGCCGCCTGACCGACCGGTTCGGCAGCGCGGCGGTCATCTACGGCGGCATGGCGGTCCTCGCCGTGTCGGGCGTCCTGGCCGCGATCGCCCCAGCCGAGGACGATCGCCTGCTGCTGCTGGCCCTGTTCCTTCTCGGCTGGGGCTGGAACCTCGGCTATGTCGCCGGGAGCGCGCTGCTCACGAGCGGCGTATCGATCGTCGAACGGACCCGCGTCCAGGGCATCGCCGACGGGCTGATCTGGAGCACCGCGGCCCTCGCCTCGCTCGGATCCGGCGTCCTCGTCGCGTCCGCCGGCTACGCGACCCTCGGCGTCCTCGGCGCGATCCTCGTGGCGATCCCGGCCTGGATCCTGACGGTCCGTCGAGGCGCGCTCGACCGGGCCGCGCAGACAGCCGGCTAGGCTCGGGCCAGCTCCCGGACGACCCACGCGGCCAGGACGCGGGCACACGTCTCGACCTCGGCGAGCGGGACGAACTCGTCGGCGCTGTGGGCGACCCTCACGTCGCCCGGCCCGAAGATCACGCACGGCGTCGCGCCCTGGCCGATGAACAGCCGCATGTCGGCGCCGTACGGCTCGGCGAGGAGCGATGGGCGCTGACCAGTCACCGACTCGACCACCTCGCTAAGGCCGACCGGCAGGGGATGATCCGACGGCACGCGGCCCGATCCGAACCGGCCGCCCACGATCTCGACCGTCGCCGGGTGGTCGCGAAGGAACGGGTCGGACGCGTTCGCCGCGTCGACCGCCAGCCGCAGGTCCGCCTCCGCGTCCGCCGGCGACTGCCCGAGGCGAACGCCGTATCGGCCGTCGGCGACGACCCGGTCGAGGACCGTCGACGCCCACTCGCCGCCGGCGACGATGCCGACGATCGTCGGGTACGGCAGGCCGAGCGCGGTCATCAGCGGGTCGGTCTCCGCTGCGTTCCGAGCCGCCTCGTCGGCCTGCAGCGCCCGGAGGACCGCGTACAGATTGTCGAGGGCCGAGACGCCCTCGCGCCGCCGCGAGGCGTGGGCTGCCCGGCCTGGCACCGTCAGCCGGAAGGTGATGGCACCGGCATGGGCCACGACGATGTCGAGGTTCGACGGTTCGGTGATGATCGCGAGGTCGCCCGTCACGCCGGCCCGGATCGCCGCGAGCGTGCCCTGGCCTCCGTCCTCCTCGCCGGGGACGAGCGCCACGACGAGCTCGCCGCGGACCGCATCCGCCGCGCCGCTCGTGACGAGCGCCCGGACGGCGCCGACGATCGCGGCGACGCCGCCCTTCATGTCGCACGCGCCGCGCCCGTAGAGCCGGCCGTCGCGGACCTCGCCGGCCCACGGATCGACCGACCACGTCGCCGGGTCGCCGGGGGGCACGACGTCGACATGGCCGGACAGGATGACGCGCCGTCCGCCGCCGCGTCCCAGGCGACCGATGACGACGGGCAGGGACACCCGGGTCGTCTCCTCACCGGGCCACGCCGGATCGGCCCGGATCGCCGCCGGATCGGGCGACACCACCTCGACCCCTATCCCGGCCTGTCGCAGCCGCGTCGCGACGTCTGCCGCGACCGCTTCCTCGTCTCCGGTGATGCTTCGGATCCGGACGAGCGCCGCGAGGTCCTCGCGCAGGCCGGCCGGGTCGACCGCGGCCGCCGCCGCGGCCTCGGCGGGCTCTGACAGCGCCCCGGCGGTCATGCCTCGCGACGGAGCGGCCGGACCAGGCAGGTCACGCCGCCGTTGCCGTTCTCGCCGACTTCTCGGAGCGGGATCGCATGGACCTCGACTCCGGCGGCATCCAGTCCCCGGCGGGCAACGGGGTTGCCCTCCGCGACGATCACGACGCCTGGCCGGACGGCGAGGACGTTGCAGCCGAGCGTCGGCTCCTCTTCCTCCGGCACCGGGATCAGGCGGATGCCGAGGTCCATCAGCCACTCGAGGAGGCCGGCCGGAAGCAGCGGCATGAACACGACCGCCAGGTCGTCGGCGACCGGCGAGATCACCGACATCAGGTGCACAAGCTCCGCCGGGCCCTTGTAGTACGGGACGTCGACGATCCGGACGTCGCCGCCCATCAGGCGCGCCAGCTGTCGGGCGCCCGCATCGTTGGTTCGGAGGGACCGGCCGATCACGAACAGGTCGTCGCGCAGCCAGGCGGTGTCGCCGGCCTCGATCGTCCCCGGCGCCTCGATCCGGCCGACGATCGGGACGTCGCGATCGACCAGCCATCGCTCCAGGATCGCCGGCTCGCCGAGGCGGTTGGGCTTGCCCGGCCGAAGCGGGATCGCGCCCTCCGGGCCGATCAGCAGCGGGTCGAAGACGTAGCACAGGTCGGCGTCGTCGTCGGGCTCCACGCCCAGCTCCTGGACGCGGACGCCGAGGTCCGCGAGCGTCTCGACGAGCCGGTCGTGCTCGCGCCGCGCGGCACCGAGGTCGACCGGATGGAGGAAGCCGTGAGCCGGGTCGTCGAAGGCCCGACCAAACGCGGGACCTGGCCGCTTGACGAGGACGTCGCGAAGCGGCGCCGTCGAGCTGCGGACACCCACCTTCAGCTGGGTCGGGATCATCCGCGGAGCATAGCCGCGCGGTCGGAGGCGGCGACGGGTGGGCTTCCTCGGAGTCGCCGCGGCGACGGGCGGCTATCCGAGCCGATCGACCGCCAGCGCCGCCGGGATCGGATCCCGGCCACCGCCCCGCATCAGCTCCACCAGCAGCCGGGCAGAGCCCGGCCCCGTCGAGATGCCCCACGGACCGTGGCCGGCGATCAACCACAGGCCGTGGACGGACGGAGCCCGGCCCACGAACGGCCGGCCGTCGCGGCTCACCGGCCGGGCACACGACCGCATCGCGACCAGCGGCGCCGCCGCGACCGCCGGGACGTAGCGCGAGCCGACCCGGCGGAGCGCCTCGATCCACTGTCCGGGATCAGGCTCGTCGGTCAGGAACGTCGATCCCAGCGCGCTCGATCCGGCCGCAGGGATGAGGCTGAAGTCGACACCGACATCGGCCGCGTCGGCACGCACCGACACGGGGTCGTCGGTCGGTCGCCGGCGGTCTTCGGGCTCGATGTTGATGTCGATCGCCTCGACGCCGTGCCGCGGCGCCCTCGCCAGGTCGATGCTCGCCACCACGCCCCAGATCGGCCGAATCGGGCGCCACGAGCCCGATGGGTCGACCAGCGCCGGCGTCCACGGGCCGGCGGCGACGACGACGGATCCGGCGGCCTCCACGGTGTCGCCGACGCGGACACCGACCGCGCGACCATCGTCCGTGGCGACGCCGACGTCTGACTCGAGGCGCACCTCCGCCCCGTTCCGGCGGGCGAGCCCGGCGAACGCGTCGGTCGCGGCCGCCGGCGCGACGAGGAACCCGATCTCGAGCCGGACGGCGACGAGGTCCCGGGCCAGCGACGGCTCCAGCGCGTGCAGCGCCGACCCGGACAGGATCTCCGGCCGGGTTCCCGGCCACGTCGCGGCCCATTGATCGGCGACTTCCCGCGCGTGATCGGCGTCGCGCCCCACGAGGAGGAGCCCGGCCGGCTCGTCCGGCAGCCGGAAGCCGTCGTCGGATGAAGTGCCGAGCCGCCGATACTCCTCGACCGACCGCCGGTACAAGTCCGCCATCACCGGATCGAAGGGGTGTTGGACGATGCCCGAGTTGCGGCCGGATGCACCGGCCGCGATCGCCGTGCGTTCGTACAGTCGGACGCTCAGCCCGGCCTCGGCGAGGAACGCCGCCGTCGCCGTTCCGACGATCCCGCCGCCGATGATCGCGACGTCCGGCGCCGGCCCTGGCACGTCGACCTAGCCGGCGGCCGCCGTGGCCGGCCTCGCAAGGGCCGCGCCGGACGCGATCCGCCCGAGCGCCTCCAGCAGGCGGTCGACCTCGGCGGCGGTGTTGTAGTGGGTCAGGCCGATCCGGACGACGCCGCCGCGATCGAGCAGGCCGAGCCGCTCCATCAGGCCGGTGGCGTAGAAATCGCCGTCCCAGACGGCGATCCCTTCTGCGCCGAGGGCCTCGGCAACGCCCCGCGGCGTCAGGCCGTCGAGCCGCAACGCGGCCGTGGGCGTCCGCTCGCCGAACCGGGCCCAGTCCGTGATCCCGTAGAGGGTCAGTCCCGGGATTGCCTCGAGGCCGTCCGCGAGCCGCCGGTAGAGCTCCATCTCGTACGCCCGGATCGCCCCCATCCCGGCGACGGCCAGGTCGCGGCGCGAGGCGCCCGGCGTCGCGTCACCGTAACGCGCCCCGATGTCGGCGATGTAGTCGACGGCCGCCGTCACGCCGGCGAGGCCTTCGAAGTTCCCGGTCCCCGTCTCGAACCGATCCTCGGCGGGGCGCACCTTGTAGGGCGGCAGGCGATCGAGAACCTCGCCCCGCCCGTAGAGCACGCCGGCGTGCGGTCCGAAGAACTTGTAGGTCGAGCAGGCGAGGAAGTCGGTCTCGACGGCCCGAACGTCGAGCGGCAGATGCGGCGCCGCGTGGACGGCGTCAATGTATGTCCAGGCTCCCGCGGCGTGGGCTCGGCGGACGATCTCCCGGACCGGGTTGATCGTCCCGACCGCGTTGGACGCCCAACCCACGGCAACGAGCCGCGTACGGTCGGTCAGGAGGCCGTCGAGCTGGTCGAGGGCGAGCGTGCAGTCGGCCTCGCGGATGTCGAGCGTTCGGACGACGAGGTCGCGATCGGCCGCGATGGCCTTCCACGGCCCGACGTTCCCCTCGTGATCGAGGTTCGTGACGACGATCTCGTCGCCGGGTGCCATCGTCGCCCCGATCGAGCGGCTGACGTGGAACGTCAGCGAGGTCATGTTCGCCCCGAACTTGATCTCGGACGGGTCGTCTGCGCCGAGCAGGTCGGCCATGGCCTGGTGCGCCTCGTGGGCGGTCGCGTCGCTGCGCCGGCTCGTCAGGAACGGGCCACCGTGGTTGGCGTTCGACGTCCGGTAGTACGCGTCGACCGCGTCGATGACCGACGAGGGGACCTGCGTGCCACCGGGCCCGTCGAACAGGGCGACCGGTCGGCCGCCGTCCTCGATCGCCAGCGCCGGGAAGCGACCGCGGATCGCGTCGACGTCGAATCTGGACATGCGCGGATCGTAGCCGCTCCCGGACGGCTGCCCGCCACGGGCCGCTCCGCCAGCAGTCACAGATCGTTGCCTTGTCAACGACCAGGGCGGACGGTACCCTTCGATCATGCCGTCGGCTTCGATCTCAACGCCCGCCGCGCCCGGCGCCACCGAGACGCCGGGTATCGGCGCCTGGCGCAGCTTCCTCGTCGCCCACGCGAGGATCACGCGGCGGCTCGACGATGAGCTCCAAGCGGCCCACGGCCTGTCGCTCGCCGAATACGACGCGCTCCTCCAGATCGCGACCGCGCCCGGTCGGCGCGTCCGGATGAACGTCCTGGCCGAGCGGGTGATCCTGTCGCGCAGCGGGATCACCCGGCTGGTCGACCGCCTCGAGGCGCAGGGCTGCGTCGAGCGGATCGCCTGCGAGACGGACGCCCGCGGCCAGGAGGCTCGCCTCACATCGGTCGGTCTGGACCGGTTGCGGATGGCGGCCCGGACCCATCTCGACGGCGTCCGGCGCTATTTCCTCGACCGCCTGGGCGAGGCCGATCTGGCCGCGCTCGAGGTTGCGCTCGGTCGGGTCGGCGAGCCGCCGTCCGGCGACGCTCGGCACGTCCATGAGGGGTGCCGGCCGGCCGAGGCCTGAGCGGCCGGATGACCGGCCGCCTGAGGACGGGCACCAGCGGCTTCGCCTATCCGGGATGGGCGCCGCGGTTCTACCCGCCGGGGGCCCGCGGCGAGGCGCTCCTCCGCTTCTACGGCTCCCGGCTCGGGACGGTCGAGCTGAACAACACGTTCTATCGGCAGCCGAGCCCGTCCGCCGTCGACGGCTGGCTGGCGGCGACGCCGAGCGACTTCCGGTTCGCCGTCAAGGCTCAGCGCGGCGGCTCCTTCCGGTCCCTCCAGGTCGACCCGACCGACAGCGTGCCGTGGCTGACGGGGCCGCTGCGACGGTTCGGCGAGCGACTGGGGACGGTGCTCTTCCGCGTTCCGGACGGCGTCCGCCGGAGCGACGAGCGGCTGGCGGCCCTGCTCGCGGCGTGGCCCGTGGATCTCCCGATCGCGATGGAGTTCCAGGACCCGTCGTGGCACGTCGACGAGACCTTCGCGGCTCTGCGGGGCGCCGGTGCCGCCCTCGTCGCGACCGACCTTCCCGACGACCCGGAGCTGCCGACCATCCGGCGGACCGGCCCGTTCCTGTACCTCCGCCTGCGGCGCGAGGATTACACGGCCGATGAGCTGCGCGCCTGGCTCGACCGCCTCGAGCCGTTCCTCGCCGACGGGCTCGACGCGTACGTATTCTTCCGCCACGACGAGGTTGGGCGAGGCGCGGAGCTGGCGCTCGAGCTGGCTGCCCTGGCGGCGGCCGGCGGCCTCGCCTGAGTCGCGCGCCATCCGCCGGCGTCAGCCGGGCCCGCGGGACCCTTCGGCCGGCCCGAACGCGACGAAGAGCGTCAGGTCCTCGGTGATCTCGTGGAACTGGTGCGGGACCGCCGCCGCGACGAACACGATGGACCCCGGGCCGACGTCGCGGACCTCGTCGCCCACCGTGACCTTGCCGCGCCCCGAGATCACGTAGTAGACCTCGTCCTCGGTGTGCGGCTGCTGACGATCGGGTTGGCCGGCGCCGAGGACGTACAGGCCGACCGACAGGTCGGCGACCGAGATGAACTCGAGGTAGGCCCGACCGCTCGCGTCGCGCCGGGCGACGAGATCGGCGAGCTCGAAGGCGTCCATGCCCGACATCGTACGGAACCACAGCCCGGTGGCGACCGTAGGATTCCACGATGCGACCCATCGCGATCGTCGGCGCAGCCCTCCTCGTCGCGGCCTGCGGCTCGGCGGGGCCGAACGGCACCGCCGCTCCGGCCCGCTCGGGCGCGGCGAGCCCCGGGGGGCCCTCGGGCGGCGGTTCGGCGGCCTCCACGCCGCCCGCCTCATCCGCCTCGGCCTCGTCAGCGCCCGCCTTCGACCCGGCCGGCCTGACGGTCGGCTTCGACGACGTCGTCATCGGCCTGGATCTGCCGCTCGCCGTCGTCAACGCGCACGACGGCTCCGGCCGCCTGTTCATCGCCGAGCAGGGTGGCCAGATCCGGATCGTCCGTGACGGTGCGCTCGTCGCCCGGCCGTTCCTGGACATCTCCGACCGGATCACCTCGGGTGGCGAGCGTGGGCTCCTGGGCCTCGCCTTCCATCCGAAATTCCCGACCGACCCGCGCTTCTTCGTCGACTACACCGACGTCAACGGCGACACGCGCGTCTCGTCGTTCGCCGTCGACCCGTCCCAGCCCGATCGCGCCGACCCCGCAAGCGAGCAGCGGCTGCTGTTCGTCAAGCAGCCCTTCGCCAACCACAACGGCGGAGCCGTCGTGTTCGGGCCGGATGGCTACCTGTACGTCTCTCTCGGCGACGGCGGGTCGGGCGGAGACCCGATGGGCAACGGCCAGTCCCTGAAGACGCTGCTCGGCAAGATCCTCCGGATCGACATCGACCACCCCTCCGGCGACCGCGGCTATGGGATCCCGACCGACAACCCGTACGCCGACGGGTCCGGCGGCCGACAGCCGGAGATCTGGCTGACCGGTCTTCGGAATCCGTGGCGGATCAGCTTCGACCGGTCGACCCGCGATCTCTGGATCGGCGACGTGGGCCAGGGCGACTGGGAGGAGATCGACGTCCAGCGGGCGGACGTCCCCGGTGGCACGAACTTCGGCTGGAACCGGATGGAGGGCAACCACTGCTACCGGCCGTCGAACGGCTGCGAGGATCCGGCGCTGATCCTTCCCGTCACGGAATACGGCCACGACCAGGGCTGCACCGTCATCGGCGGCAACGTCTACCGCGGGTCGAGCCAGCCGGCGCTCGCCGGCGGCTACCTGTTTGCCGACTATTGCTCGGGCAACGTCTGGGCGATCGACCCGTCGACGAACGACTTCCGGAAGCCGACGCTCGTCGCCGAGACGAGCCACAACTTCGCCGCGTTCGGCGAAGACGAGGCCGGGGAGCTCTACGCCGTCGACATCGGGGGCGGGACGCTCCTCCGGGTGACGGCGAAGCGCTGAGCCGCGAGACCCGCTGCGGCCGAGCGGCTACGGTCGAGCGCCTCGGCCGAGCGGCTACGGCCGGGCGGCGGCGGTCGTCGGCGCGGTCGGCGTCGGCCGGTGGACGGGTCGCAGGTAGAGGGCGAGCACCGTCACCAGGTAGGCGACGTGGGCGACGAGCGTGAGGATCGCCGGGGCGGCCGAATAGCCGAGGATCGCCCGCAGGAACGCGCCGACGCCGGTCTCGTCCGACAGCAGCGAGCGGATGTCGAACGCGGTCGCAGTCCACGGCCCCGACCCGAGCGCGCCGATCTCGATGAACTCGCCAATGCCGTGGCTCAGCAGCCCGGCGGCGATGAAGACGAGGGCGATCCCCGTCCAGCGGAAGAACGCCGCGAGGTTCAGCCGGCGGCTGCCCCGGTAGAAGCCGTACCCGATCAGCACCGCGATGGCCAGCCCGACCACCGCTCCTACGAGGATCCACAGCGCCTCGGCCCGAGCCGACGTGGCCTGGCCGACCAGGAAGATCGAGGTCTCGAGACCCTCCCGGATCACCGCCATGAAGGCGAGGACGGCGAGGCCCCATGACGCGCCGGACGCCACGGCTCGGTCGACCGCCGCCTGGAGCTCGCCCTTGACCGACGCCGCCTGGCGGCGCATCCAGAACAGCATCCAGGTGACGACACCGGCGGCGACCAGGAGGGTGGTCCCCTCGAAGATCTGCTCGTACGGCTCCTCGAGGGCCCCGACCGACGTATAGATCGCGATCCCGACGACGAGGCTCAGCGCGGCGGCCGCGCCGGTCCCCAGCCAGATCCGGCCGGCCTGCCCGCCGTGGCCCGTCCGGGCCAGGTAGGCAAGCACGATGCTGACGATGAGGGCCGCTTCGACGCCCTCGCGCAGGCCGGTCAACAGGCCGGTGGTGAACGAGCCGAGATCCACGGACAGTCCTCATGCTGGCCGGCGCGGCGCGGCGGCTGGTCGGAAAGGGCGCCGCGTCGGAGGCCGCCCGGAATGGTAGCGCGCCTTGTCCGAGTCCATCAAGCGCGCTTGAATGAGCAGTGCAGGCGAGCCTGAACGACGACGCCGCGTCGAGGTCGACGGTGCGGTCCGGCACCGTTCGCTCGGGACCATTCGACCTGCGTCACGGTTCTGCAAGGCAGCCGTGGGGCGAGGCAGTCGGGACGTGACGAGGCTGCGGCGATGCTCCGGTCGTGTACGAGGTCGAGGATCCCCCCTCCCTGTCCGAAAGCGCCCGACCGGCCGGTCGCGCGCAGCCGTCGGGTCGCCCGCGACCCGCGACTCGCCGGGCCGCCGTCCGTCTCGCGGCCGGCTACGCCGGCCACGGGGTCGCCCATCGCCGGGCCGAGATCGGGCGCGACCGCCCGGTCCGCCGCGGCTCGAGCCGCGTCACCGCCGTCATCGTCGCCGCCCTCGCGACGTTCCTCATCGGCTCTCTGCTCCTCGCCGGGGTCGCCGCGGTCGGGACCGTCGCGGTCGTCTCGGCG
The DNA here is from genome assembly GCA_005882635.1 of Chloroflexota bacterium. GTDB lineage: Bacteria > Chloroflexota > Limnocylindria > Limnocylindrales > CSP1-4 > CF-46. Next base: position 10,297 of record VBFG01000047.1, read on the forward strand.
CTGTCCCAGGGCCTGCCCGACCCGACGAACCTGGGGGCGCTGACCTTCGCCCAGCCGACGATCGTCTACGACCGGACCGGCAAGGTCGAGCTCGGGCGCTTCCAGCGCGAGCAGCGCCGCGTCGTGACCTTCGACGAGGTCCCCCATCTGATCATCGATACGACGACGACCGCCGAGGACCGGACCTTCTGGACGAACGACGGCTTCGATCCGGCGGCGATCATCGCCGCCGTCGCGGACAACGCATCGACCGGCAGCTCCCGCGGCGCCTCCACGATCACCCAGCAGCTCGTCCGGGCCCGACTCCTGCCGCAGGACGTCATCGCGCCCGGCGCGAACCGCTATGTCCGGAAGGCCAAGGAGCTGATCCAGTCGGCCCGCCTGACCGCGGCATATCCCGGCGAAACCGGCAAGCAATCGATCATGGCCGCCTACCTGAACGAGATCTTCTACGGCCACGACGCCTACGGGATCGCGGCGGCGGCCCGGATCTACTTCGGGGTGACGGACCTGTCCAAGCTGACGATCGCCCAGGCGGCGCTGCTCGCCGGCCTGCCGAAGGCGCCGTCGAGCTTCGACCCGTACCGCTACGCGGAGATGGGCGCCGACGGGAAGCTCGTCGTGCCGCCGACCGCGCCGCCGGTCGTCCGGCGCGACTGGATCCTCCAGAACCTGTCGACCTCCCGCTGGACCCGGCTCAGCCCGACCGACCTCCAGACCGCGCTGGCCGAACCGGTCGTCCTTCGCGGCGACGTGCCACTGTCCTACAAGGCGCCCCACTTCACCTGGCAGGTCCGCCGCCAGCTCGACCAGATCATCGGCTCGGACGCCGCCATCGAGACCGGCGGCTACGCGGTCATCACCACGCTGGATTGGCGGGCTCAGCAGCTCGCCGAGAAATGGCTCGCCGCCGGGGCGATCGCGCCGAACCTGTCGAAGAAGAAATCGGCCGCGCTGCTCAAGAGCCTGAAGATCGGCGCCGGCGACCGGAGCTGGATCAACGCGCTCCGCGGCAAGGACCTCCACAACGGCGCGCTCGTCGCGCTCGACTACCGGACCGGCGACGTGCTCGCGTACGCCGGCAGCGCCGGCTACTACCGGGAGGACCTCGCGAACCGGAAGTTCGAGCCGAAGTACGACGCCGCTGGCGACGGGGCCCGCCAGCCCGGATCGGCCTTCAAGCCGATCGTCTACGCGAGCGCGTTCGACGCCAAGCAGCTCACCCCCGGGAGCCTCCTCCTCGACATCGCGACGCCGTTCGGAAAGAGCTGGACGCCGAGGGACGCCGACCAGCTCGACCGGGGTCCGGTCCTCGTCCGCAAGGCGCTCCAGTACTCGCTCAACGTGGTCGCGATCCGCGCCCTCCAGCGCGTCGGCAGCCAGGCCGTCGCGGCCCGGGCGACGAAGTTCGGCATCCGCTTCACCGGCGGGACGAAGCTGTTCATGCAGGCCGGCCTCAGCGGAGCGATCGGGACGGTCGAGGTCCGACCGCTCGACCTGACCTCCGCGTACGGGGCGCTCGGCAACGGTGGCGTGCGGGTGCCGCCGCGGATGATCCTCGAGGTCCGCGATCCGACCGGCAAGGTCATCTACGAGGCCCCCCAGCCGAAGGCGACCCAGGCCGTGTCGCCTCAGGCCGCGTTCCTCGTCAGCGACATCCTCCAGGGCAACACGCTGCCGAAGCAGAACCCGATCTGGTCGGCCGCGCTGGAGATCCGCAACGGTCCCCACGGCGAGCACCGGCCGATCGCGGTCAAGACCGGAACCGCCAACGACGCGCGCGACCTCGCCACGTACGGCTATCTCGCCCCACCGAAGAACCCGAAGGCGCCGGCTCTCGCGGTCGGGCTGTGGATGGGCAACAGCGATCATTCCAACCCGCGATCGAAGAAGCCGGCGATCTCGCTGACCGCGGCCGCTCCTCTGTGGAGGGCGTTCGTCCGCGAGCTGACCGCGAAACAGCCGATCGCGACGTTCTCGCGACCGAAGGGCGTCGTCCACGCCACGATCGACGCGTGGACCGGCGGCAGGCCCGGGCCGTGGACGCGTGAGACCACGACGGAGTGGTTCATCGCCGGGACGCAGCCCGGCGCCCGGAACGCCATCGACCCGCCGGGGCTGCTCTACACCCGGGCCTGCGGCGGCTGGCGGGTCGACCCGGTCAAGGCCGAGCTCGGGCCGCGGTCGTGGGACGACGCCGTGTCGGCCTGGCTGGCCCACGCGCGGCGGGGCGTCGGGACGGCGAGCCAGTACGGCACCCGGGTGGCCTCTTTCTGGGGCCGGACGGGCTGGGGCGGAACGCTCCTCGGGCCGTGCGCGCCGAAGCCGAAGCCGAAGCCACCGGACGGAGGCGGCGACAAGGGCAAGGGTCACGGCGGCGGCGGTGGGGGTGACCCCGCGCCGTCACCCGAGCCGACCCCGGTTCCCACGCCCAAACCGTGATCATCGACGGCGGCTTCGGCCGCTCGATCGCGCGCGGCGCCGGCCTCGCGTCCGGCGTCGCGATCGTGGCCGCGGTCGTCCTCGTCGGGATCGCCGCGATCAACGTCCTGGCGCTCGTCTTCGTGGCGGTGATCCTGGCCTCGGGCCTCCAGCCGTTCATCGCCTGGATCCGCGGCCACCTCCCGATCGGTCGCGGCCCGACGATCCTGCTCGTCTACGGCACGTTCCTCGCGGTCGTCGTCGCGATGGCGCTCGTCGTCGTCCCGGTTGCGATGGGCCAGCTCGGGCGGACGATCGCATCGCTGCCGCCATTCTTCGAGCGGGCAAGCGCCTGGGCGAAGACGTTGCATCCGAGCGGGCTGGCCAACAGCCTCGGTGCGCTGATCGACGCCGCGGCGAACACCCTCCGCGTGCCCGACGGCGCCCCGGCCCCGAGCCAGGTCGTCCAGGTCGGGCTGACGGTCGCCCAGGTGATCACCTCGATCCTGACCCTGCTGACCGTCGTCTACTTCTGGCTGACCGAGCACGCCCGGCTCCAGCGGTACGTGCTCGCCTTCGTCCCACGGGAGCGACGGAAGCGAGCCCGGGCCGCGTGGAACGCGGCCGAGACCCGGCTCGGGATGTGGGTGCGCGGCGAGCTGATCCTGATGGGCACGATCGGGATCGGCACGGCGATCGCCTACACCGTACTCGGCGTGCCGGCAGGGATCCTGCTCGGTCTCGTCGCCGCCCTGGCTGAGGGGATCCCGATCGTCGGTCCGCTGCTCGGCGCGATCCCGGCCGTGCTCGTCGCGTCGACCGTCTCGCCACAGCTGGCGCTCACGGTCGTCGGGGTCTACTTCGTCCTCCAGCTCATCGAGGGAAACGTCCTGGTGCCGCTCGTGATGCGCAACACAACGGGCATCTCGCCGTTCCTGGTGATCCTCAGCATCCTGATCGGCGGCGCCGCCGGCGGCTTCGTCGGCGCACTGCTGGCGGTCCCGATCGCGGCGGCCGGCGAGGTCCTGATCGAGGGTCTCCAGGCGCGCGAGGTGCCGGTCGCCCAGGACCCGAACGTGACCGAGACGACATCGGACGAAGGGAACGCCCCGGACGAGCCCGACCGGTCGACCGCGCGACGACGAAGCCGGTCGACGGCCGCGTCCGCCCCGGCATCGGCGCCGGCGTCGGCGCCGATGCCGGGGCCGCGAGCCACGGCGAGCCGGCCGAGCTGATCGACGGCTGTCGGGCCCACCGGCCGATCTGCAAGGAATCTGCAACGCGCCGCGCCGGGTGATGGCTCGGCGCGCCACGACCCCTTTGCCCTACTGCGAGCGGGGCGTCGCGCCGCGGCGTCGAGGGCCCGAGGTACTCCGTGAGGATGACGTCCGTTCGAGGCTGTCGAACGTGAACGCGGATCCGTCCCGCGATCCGGACTGGACCGACGCGCCGTCCGGCGACGTCGCGGGGGTCGCGGGCCTTGCAACCGTCGCCGAGCCGCCGATCGACCTCGGGCTCGTCCTCGCCGGCGTCAGCGCCGGGATCAGCGTCCAGGACGCGACCGGTCGGCTCCTGTACGTGAACGACGTCGCCGCCGAGATGTCCGGCTTTGCCTCGCCGGAGCAGATGCTGGCGGCGACCCCGAGCGAGCGGCTCGGAAGGTTCGAGCTGCTCGACGAGGCCGGACTGCCGTTCGATCCGGCCAATCTGCCCGGGCGACGGGTCCTCCACGGCGAGACGCCGGAGCCAACCCTTATCGGCTTCCGCCTCCTCCCCGACGGCGTCGAGCGCTGGTCCCTCCTTCACGCCACGGCCGGCGTCCTGCCCGACGGCCGGACCGTCGCGATCAGCACGTTCCACGACGTGACCCCACGGATCGAGTCGGAGCGCCGGATCCGCGACCGCGAGCGCCGCTTCCGCGAGATGGCCGAGGAGCGCCGGCGGGCCGAGGACCGCCTCGATTCCGTCCTCCGCCACATGCCCGTCGGGGTGATCCTGGTTGACGCCCAGGAGCGACGGCTGTTGTTCGCCAACGATGCGGCGCGGCGCCTGCCGCACCTCCGGCTGAGGGTCGGTGAGCCGCTCCGCTACCTCGGCAACGAGGGCTTTCGCCAGGACGGCTCGCGCCTGGCCGAGGACGACTGGCCGCTCCGACGGGCGATGCGCGGCGAGTCGGTGTCGAACGAGGTCCTCACGATCGAGAACGAGGCCGGCGTCCGGCGGTCGTACGCGATGAGCGCGGGACCCATGCGCGATCGGTCCGGCCGGGTCGATCTCATCATCGAGACCGTGACCGACATCACCGACCGCGTCATCGCCGAGGAGCAGGAGCGGTTCCTGGCCAATGCGTCCGAGGTGCTCGGTTCGTCGCTCGACTACGAGCAGACGGTCCAGGCGGTGGCCGACCTGGCGGTCCCGCGGTTCGCCGACTGGTGCATCGTCCAGCTCGGCGACGAGGAGGGCCTGTCGCGGCGGATGGCGGTCGCCCATCGGGACCCGGCCAAGCTGGCGCTCGCCATGGAGCTGTCGGCCTCCTATCCGCCCGATCCGGACGCCGCGACGGGACCGGCTGCGATCTTCCGGACGGGTCAATCCGAGTACGTCGCGGACATCCCGCCGGAGGCCGTCGACGCCGCGGCCCGCGACGACCGGCACCGCGACATGCTGCGGGCGCTGACGCTCCGTTCGTACGTGTCCGTCCCGCTGACGGCGTCAGGCCGGATCGTTGGCGTCCTGACGCTCGTCAGCGGCGAGTCCGGCCGGCGCTTCGAGCCGGCCGACGTGGCGTTCGCCGAGAACCTCGCCGGCAGGGCCGCCGCGGCCATCGAGAACGCGCGCCTGTTCCGCGAGGGCGTCCGGTTCAAGCGGCTGCTCGACGCGACGAGCGACGCAGTGCTCCTCCTCGACGCGGACGGCAGCCGCGTCGTCTACGCGAACCAGAGCGCCGCGCAGCAGGTCGGTCGCGCGCCCGACGACGTCCAGGGCTGGAGCCTGGACGACCACCTCGACGTCGACGACGCGGCGACCATCCACGCTGCCGTCGAGGCGCTCGCGTCAGGCTCGGCGGAGGCGCGGACGGAGACGGTCAGGCTCCGCCGCTCGTCGGGCGACCAGATCCCCGTCGAGATCCGCCTCCAGCTCGTCACGCTCGCCGCAGAGCCGCCGCGGATCCTCGCGGTCGCCCGCGACCGACGCGAGCGGATCGCGGTCGAGGAGACACTCCGGAGGCTGGCCGCGGCGGAGCACGCCCGGGCCGCCGAGCTCAACGCCGTGATCCGGGCGATGGGCGAGGGCGTCTTCGTGTGCGACGGTGCCGGGCGGATCATCCTCGCGAACCCGGCGGCAGAGGACGTCTTCCCCGAAGTCCGGGAATCGACCTACGCCGACATCCTCGCCGAGCTCGACGACCCCGACGGTCAGGCGCCAGGCCTCGGTCGGGCGGGGGGCGCGGTCGAGCTTCGCGCCCGGCGCGGCGATGAGCGCTGGATCGAGCTGTCGACGTGGCCGGTCGGGGCCGATGAGCCCGAGGACCTCCGCGAGGAGACGATCGTCGTCCTCCGCGACGTCACCGAGGCCCGCCAGCGGCAGGCGGTCCGCGACACGTTCATCGGGGTCCTGTCGCACGAGCTGCGGACGCCGGTGACGACGATCTACGCCGGGGCCAAGGTCCTGTCGCGACCGAGCGACCTGACGGACGACACGCGGCAGGAGATCTTCGGCGACATCGTCGTCGAGTCCGAGCGGCTGCACCGACTCGTCGAGGACGTCGTCGCGATGACGCGTTTCCAGGACGAAGGTGGCGACGCCGGCGCGGAGCCGGTCCTCTTGCAGCGGCTCCTTCCCGTGGTGATCGGCTCCGAGGAGGGGCGCTGGCCCGGCGTCCACTTCCGGCTGATCGTGCCGCCCGGCCTGCCGACGATCATCGCCGACCCGACCTATGTCGAGCAGGTCGTGCGCAACCTGCTGTCGAACGCGGCGAAGTACGGCGGTGGAGGGACAGTCGGCGTCGCGGTCGAGGCCGCGCCCGGGGAGGTCCTCGTCCGGATCCTAGATGACGGGCCCGGCTTCCCGCCCGACGAGACGGATCGGCTGTTCGAGCTCTTCTTCCGATCGGCGGGCACGTCGCGGGCGGCATCCGGGGCAGGCATCGGGCTGTTCGTCTGCGCCCGACTCATCCGGGCGATGGGCGGCCGGATCTGGGCGGTGAACCGCCCCGAAGGGGGCGCCGAGTTCGGGTTCGCGCTCCGGGTCATGGACGAGGATTCGTAGGCTTCGCGGCCTGGGTCGCTCCGCGCCACCTGATGCCTGTCAGGCATTGATTCCGGGCGCAACGTCGACGACGCGACTGGAGATGGTCCACGTCGGGCCGGAACCGGCGGTTTTCATGCCTGTTGGGTATCAAGACCGCGGGAAACGCGCCACTCGACCGTCGCGACGGCCCCGTCACCGCGCCTGGGCCCGAAAACGATGCCTGACAGGTATCGAATCCGGCAGGACGGGCCGCGGCTGGCCGGACCGGGATGTCGGTTCGTCGTCGACGACCGTCAGATCCACTGTCGCCAGCGGGCGATCGCGAGGATCGCCAGCGACATGGCGACCATCGCCCCGAGCACGACGAAGAAGTTCGACGACACCTCGAAGAACGGCAGCTTGAAGTTCATCCCCATGATCCCGGCGAGGACGATCCCGGGCAGGGCGATCGACGACACGAGCGTCAGGACCTTCATGATCTCGTTGGTCCGATTGGACGACCGCCCGAGGTAGAGATCGAACGAGCCGACGAGGAGCTCTCGGGCGTTCTCCACCGCGTCGATGGCTCGCTCGAGTCGCTGGAGGAGTCCGGGCCAGACCTCCCCGAGGTCCGACCGAAGCTCGAAGTCCGGGCGCTCGAGGGGCAGGAGCGCCTCGCGGTTCGGAGCGAGGGATCGGCGTAGCCGGGCGATCCGCCGCCGCACGGCCAGGACATCCGACAGGAACGACGAATCCCGGCGGCTCCGGACGGCGACGTCGTCGAGTGCGTCGATGTCGCGTTCGATCGCCTCGATCTGACGGAAGTAGACGGTGAGGATGGCGTCGAGCAGGCCGGCGGTGAAGGCGGCGGCGTCGAGCCGGCCGAGCTCGCGCTCCTCCTTCATCTCCGTGACGTACTCGTCGATCGCGGCAAGCCGACCGTCGTGGACCGTCATCACGTGGTTCTTGCCGACGACGATGTCGACCTCGTGACGGCGCGCCTCCAGGTCGTCGGGCTCGACCGCGCCGAGGCTCAGGACGACCCGCTCCGGGAGGCGGAGGAGGTTCGGCCGGCGCTCCGCGCGCTCGAGGCGGCGGAGCGCCTCGCGCTCGAGGCCGAGCGCTCCGGCAGCGACCGACAGATCGTCGACGTCCCGCTCGTCGAGGTCGATCCAGAGGAGGCGCGCGTCGCTCAGCCGCGGCTGGTCCGCGGTCAGGTCGACCTCGCGGTCGTGTCCGTTCGCGTCGTACAGAACGGCGCGGAGGGTCACCGAATGAAGGCGAGGACCCCGGCCGCCACGACCGCGATGATGGCCATCACGTACTCGACGACTCGCATCGAGCGGTCCTCGACGTCCGAGTCCGTGGTCGTCATCGGCGCCTGGCGGATCATCGATATCACTCCTGTCTCGGTTGGCGTCGGCGCCCCCGTGATCTGTGGCGCGAGCGGCCCTGTTGTCGTCTCATTGGTCGACGAGCGCCGCCGTGAGGGCGGCGGCTCGTCGATGTCGTCGACAGCGTGGGGCTGGATCTGTCGCACCGACAGATATCTGGATCGGTCGGCCCTATCACGGTCGTTGCACGTCCGAGAGACCGGTGGTCGGCGTTGCCGGGAGGCAACAGGATGCGAGGCGCCTGCAACGGCGTGGTCCGCGTCGGACAGGCTCGCGTTCGGCTCGGCTGGGTAAGGTCCGTCAGCGTGGTGGCCCCGACCACCTGAGGTGCCGGATCGCTGGCGCCCTGTCACCGGAGGTACCCATGAAGCGACTTGTGCTTGCCTTTGCCCTCGCGGCGTCCGTCGCGGGCGCGATCGCTGCCTGCACCAACCCGGCCGCGACAACGGCACCGTCAGTGGCCGCGCCGGCCAGCTCGCCTTCGACCATGGTCGAGAGCCCGTCGTCGTCGACCGGCACAGAGTCGGCTGCCCCGAGCTTGGAGTCGGCGGCCCCGAGCTCGTCCTAGCCGAACGCTACCAAAGGGCGCGGCGCCGTCCCCAGGCGGCGTCGAATCCCTGACTGATCGAACGCCCTCGGCCTGCTGGCCGGGGGCTTCGTTTTCGGCCTCGCCTGACACGCGGATGACATGTCCGACGGGCAGATCGTCAGCAGATCGCAAGAGAGTCGGACCCACACTCTCGTCGGCTCCGTCGCCGCCCCCGGGGTGGCACTCCGTATAGCGACGCCGGGGACCGCGACGTCTCGAGAATCCGCGACGCGGGGTCGGGACGTGGTCAGACAATGCGGTGTCGGTCGAGACGACGACGTCGACCGACGCCGCATTCGTCGTGTCCGGGGACCTGCCCGGTGCCCTCAGGGGCCTGTCAGGCCGTTGCAACGGGGATCGACGCGATCGTTGCCGCCGTGAGGAGTCGGCGACCGGAGACTCCCTCGCGTACCCGGAAGCGGGCAACGATCGGAACCCCAAGGGATGGAGGTCGCACCTCATGAACATCATTGCATGGCTCGTTCTCGGCGCGATTGCCGGCTACCTGGCCGGCTTCCTCGTCCGTGGCGACGAGGGCCTCGGGGTCATCGGCCACATCGTCCTCGGCATCGTTGGCGCGCTCGTCGGCGGCTTCCTCGCGGGCCTGCTCTTCAACACGAACCCGATCAGCGGGCCGCTCGACCTGGGCTCGATCGTCACCGCCACAATCGGCGCGATCCTCGTGGTCGTCGTCGTCAACGCGGTGACGGGCCGGAGCCGCACCGGACGCGGCGCGATCTGACCCAAGACCCCGACCCAGGCTGCGGAGCCCAACCGCTCCGCCTGGACCCGACGGACGCCCACCTTCCCGGGTGGGCGTTCCGATTCTCCGGCACCGGGCCGGGACCAGTTGGCAGTCGGGTGCAATGAGGTCCGCCTCGGGACGGGACCGGTCGGGGGGCCTCACCGGATACGGTCGTCGCCATGCACATCTACCTCGACGGGTCGGCTGCGCTCGACCCTGACGTCGGCGAGCGTCTGGCCCATCTCGCCGACGCGGGTCACCGGCTCGTCCTCGTCGCGCCGGATTCCCACCCGGCGACGGCCCTGGCCTCATTGTCCGATCGGACCACGACCCTGCCCGCCCAACCGCCGCGCGGATCGTGGTTCCTCACCGCGGATCCGGCCACCTGTGGCGACCGTCAGCCGGGCCTCCGGACGGTCCTCATCGGACCGCGTGAGAACCCTCCTCGACCGACCCGCTGTGACTCGACGGCGCGCGACCTCCGTGAGGCCGTCCTCGAGATCCTCGCCGCCGACGCGATGAGCTGACGCGCGGGCGAGGGCCGGCGGGGTCGGCAGCGGCACGATGGCCCGAAACCTGCAACAGCGCGGACAGGCCGCTGCAACGATGCGGTGGCTGGCCTTGACGCTCACGTCATCGCCGGGACAGGACACTGCTCGCGCGGGCTTCCGACCACTGGGGGTCCGGGGGCCCGCCATCTTTCTTCCCAACGCCCGGGCCGATCGCTCGACGGTCGGCCCGGGCGTGTCGTCGAGTCCGGGGCAACTGCGCGGATCCAGGGTCCCATTTGGCGGGTCGACGGCGGGTCGGACGAGCGATCGTCGTTATGCGGTTGAAATGTCTGTACGGCTCGGTGGGAGACGCGCGATGGGCCCCTCTGTCTACGATCGCGCCACGTTCGACGCGGAGACCGTCGGCACCAATCGAATCACCCAGCGTGGAGACGCTTGTGACGGGGCGTCTTCACCCCCCGATCCCGCGGACGCCCGGAGCCCCCTCCTCCGGGCGTTCCGCACGTCTTGGGCCGGGGCGCGTCGAGCCAGGAAAAAAGAAGCCCCGGACACACGAAGATCGCCGGCCCCTCCTGGGGAGCCGGCGATCCGTGTGCGCTGGCGGTGGTCTCGGCCGCCGCCGAGCCACCTGACGTGGTCAGCCGGTCAGCGCATGGGCGGTCGCGTGCCGCTATGTCGGTCGAAGAGCGTGTAGCCCATCGCGGTCGCCGGGATGAGCGCGAGGATCACCAGGATCCGGTTGGCGCCCCCGAGGAGGAGACCGAGCGCGAGGCCCAGCGACAGCGACGTGCCGACGGCGAGGACCTCGTCCGACTCCTGGCGGATGATCGCGTTTGCGCGGCCGATCTGGACCCCCGTCGCATTCGCCGCGTCGGGCAGGCGCGCGGCGGCCGCTGCGGCGCGGTCGGCGACGTCGCTGGCGATGCCCTTGGCGGTGGTCGCGAGGTCGTTGTCGTCCGTCGTCGTGGTTGATCCGCTCGCGCGGGTCGTGGTGGTCATGGGTTCATCCTCCGGATGGTCGAGACGATGAGTCGACCCTACGGCCCCGCAGGCCGCAGCCGGGAGACGTGACGGCCGACCCCGGTTGCAGGCACGTGACAGCCGCGCACGCTGTTCGTGCGCTTCTCCACGCGAAGCTGCCAGCCGGGGGTCACCGACTGCAAGCGCGATGTCACCTGCGTCCGGCCGCGCGGAGGCTCGCGCACAACGTCCACCCGGCTAGGTTCGAGGCCTCGGGCCGGTAACACGGTCCTCTCGAATCGGGAGGTCACGAAACGATGAACTGGGAAGATGTGAAGGCCGACACGAAGGAAACCGTGCGCGACATCGACAACAAGGCCAAGGAGACGTGGCGCAAGGCCGATGGCGAGGAAAGTGCCTCCGACAAGGTCGCCAACGCCGGCGACGACGTCCGTGACGCCCTCGGCAACGCCGGCGACGAGTTCCGCCGCGGCGCCAGCCACGCCGACGACGAGGTCGAGGATCGCCCGGTCTGACGAGCTCTCACCCACGTTCGAAGCGCCCCCGCGGACTCCGGTCCGCGGGGGCGCCGTCATGCTCGGGCCGTTTGGCCCGCGATCGCGTCGCACGTGCCCGCCTGGTGCAGCGACACGCCGTGTCCGGCCGACCGTCCTCATCGGTGGGTCTCACTTGCCGGTTGTTTCGCCCCACGAGCGTATCTGGCGAGGTTCGGTCGGAAGGGGAGGCCGCGAGCCTGTTTCGAGCACGTTTCGTGCACTTCCATTTCGGCTGGCGAGAAAGGAGGACAGGGACCCCACGGTTCGCGAGGAACACTGTCAGATACGCTCGCCGGAGGAGAATTCGCGCCGGTCCGGGATCGCAGCGCGCCCTCGGCGGGGCCCGACGCCCACTTCGGGCCGCGACTCAGAGGTCGGCCCGCACGACCCCGGTTGGGGGCACGAACAGCGCGCCACACCAGGCGCAGGCGTCCCAGTCGCTCCCGACCGCGTGACCGCATCGCTCGCAGAGATGTCCGAGCGCGGTCCGGCAGCGGGGACAGATCAGCCACTCTTCGTCGACGGGTCGGCGGCAGCCCGGACAGATCGACCGGTCGACCTCGGCGTCGAGCGCCGCGTCGCGCAACGCGCTCATCCGCCGCTCGGCGACGGTCCCGCGGGGCCGCACGATCAGGTGCAGCAGCAGCGCCAGGGGGAAGAGGGCCGGTGAGGCCAGGACGACGACCGCCGCGGTCGCGTAGGGCCAGATCGGGTTCATCGTTCGACGGCGCATGTCGACGAACGCCCACAGGGCGGTCGCCAGCCAGACGACCACGACGTAGCCGATGGCCATGTCGAGAACGAGCCGGACGGTGGGCTGAGCGAAGAAGACGCCGATTGCTTCACCGAACTGGCCCAGGAGCGCATCCACCGACCACTTCCCAATCCGCACAGGAACCGCGCCCGTCCCGCAACGGAAGCCGGTTCAGGCACAGCGAACCACGCTGGTTGTGGCGATCTCGCGGCGGCCGGATTGATCGGTCTGCCACGCATGTTGCAGGTCATGGCCGAGTCGCCGTCGTCCGTCCTGCGATAGAGCCGTAAGGCGCCGCAGGACGGGTGGTCCCCGCCGTCGATGGGCCCTTGCCGATGCTTGATTCATGCTCGAGCCTCACCAGCCAGCCGCGGATGCACACGGAGCGACTTCGGGCCGCGTCGATCCGGCGCCCGAGCCCGCGCGTTCGGGCGTCGATCGACCGGCGGGGCAGCCGATGGCGTTGGATGGGCTGCGAGCGGTCGTCGACCGCCTGCCGGAGGCCGTCGTCGTGACCGATCCGGCCGGTGAGATCCAACTGACGAACGCCGCCGCGAACCGGCTGTTCGCCGAGCGTCCGCTGCGGGACGACGTCGACCTCTTGTCGCGATTCGACGGGGTCGAGCCGACCGCCGGCATGCGCTCCGTGCGCGGCGACCCGCCGCGCCGCGCGACTGTTCGGCCGCGGCATCTGCCCAACACGTGGTTCTCGCTCGACCGAGTGCCGTTCGACGACGCCTCCGGGCCCGCGTCGGCGCGGCAAGACGGGGAGCCGATCGGGTCGGTCTTCGTGCTGCGCGACATCACCGACTCGGCCGACCTGCAGGCCGAGCGAGAGGCGTTCCTGGCCGTCCTGTCCCACGAGCTGCGGACGCCGTTGACCACGATCTACGCCGGCTCCTCGGTCCTCGCCCGCCGGCCGCCGCTCACGCCGACCGCCACCGAGACACTGGCGCGGGACATCAGCGCCGAGGCTGCGCGCTTGTACGACCTCGTCGAGAACCTCCTGGTGATTGCCCGGCTCGAGCGCCGGATCCTCGAGCCGCTCGACGAGCCGGTCGATCTCGCGCGCGCCGTCGATGCGGCAATTCGGACGATCACAGAGCGCTTCGCGGACATCCCGATCGCCCGCAGCGGCGGCGAGTCGGCGCCAGCCGTCCACGGCGACGCCACCTACGTCGAGCAGGCCTGCCGGAACCTGCTGCTCGCCGCCTGGCGGTTTGCCAACAGCGCCGACGATCCCCGGCTCGTCGTCCACATCGATCCTGACCGGGCGAATGGCGAGGTCGCGGTCCGCGTCTTCGACCGAGGTCCGTCGATGAGCCAGCAAGAGCTGGGCCGGGTCTTCGAGCTGCCGGGCGAGAGCGCGACGGGCCGTCTCGACGGCTCGGGCATGGGCCCGTTCGTCGTCCGCCAGGTGATCGGGGCGATGAACGGTCGGACCTGGGTCCGCAACCGCGACGGTGGCGGCCTCGAGATGGGGTTTGCGCTACCGATCCACGAGCTGGCCGGCCAGGCGACCTGACTCAGGGACTCCCGTTCCGCGCGCCCGACCGGGCGCGCCCCTTCGATCGCGCCGCATCCTCCCGGAGTCGCGTCCGAAGGAGGGCGATGACCGCCCGCTCCTCGCCCGGGTCCGTCGCGCCGGGCGGCTCGTCGTCGTCTTCGACGGCCTGGACGAGGGCCGTCCGGATGCGGCCGTCGAGATAGGCGTCGACGACGGCCGGGTGGACGTAGGCATTGCGCGCGACCGCCGCGGTGTTGCCGAGGTTGTCGGCCGCGGCCCGGATCGCGGCGGCGACGTTGCGCTGCTTCTCGCGGTCGGTCGAGCCCTCGCCCACGCCACGCAGCGCCCGGAAGGCGAGGACCGTGCCGGCCCACGTCCGGAAGTCCTTCGCGGTCACGCCAGGCGCGATCTCGGACAGGTAGTCGTTGACGTCCTCCGATGCCACGTCATGGGGCTCGCCGTCCTCGCCGACGTACTGGAACAGCTCACGACCGGGCAGGTCGCGGCAGCGTCGGACGACGGCCGCCAACCGTCGGTCCCGAAGGCCAACCTCGTTCATCTGCCCGGACTTGCCGCGGAAGCGGAACGTCACCGTCGAGCCCCGGACCCGGGCATGGCGGTCGTGGAGCGTCGTCAGACCGAAGCTCCGGTTCAGGCGCGCGTACTCGTCGTTGCCGACGCGGATCAGCGTCAGCTCCAGCAGCCGAACGACCGCGGCGAGCACCTTCTCGCGCGACAGGCCGGGCCGGGCGAGGTCGTCGTCGACCCGCTTGCGGATCGCCGGCAGCGCGCGAGCGAAGGCGACCAGCCGCTCGAACTTGGCGGTATCACGCCGCGCGCGGTACCGCGGGTGGTAGCGGTACTGCTTGCGGCCGCGCGCGTCGCGGCCCGTGGCCTGGAGATGGCCGTTCGGCCAGGGCGAGATCCAGACGTCCGACCAGGCCGGCGGGATCACGATCTTGCGGATCCGCTCGAGGATTTCCGCGTCGCGGATCGGCCTGCCGTTGGGATCGCGGTAGGTGAAGCCGCGGCCGGCCCGCCGGCGGGTGATGCCCGGGTGATCGTCGCCGGAGTAGCGGAGGCCGGGAACCGGCGTCGGGTCGGCCGTCATCGGGGTGACGTCGCGAACGAGCTCATCGGGCCGCAGCGTCGGCGATCACCCGTCGCGAGGACGTCCGCTCGCCCGAGGAGGCGATGCCAGCGGCGTTGCAGGCACGTCATCGGCCATGCCCGGCCGCGGCACCGGTTTCTCGCGGCACCTGGACGACACACGTTCGTATCGCACCCGGCGCCCTCGCGTGGGTGGCCGGGATGAGGCGGCGGACAGACTCGGGGCACAGGCCCAGCCTGCGCGACCCCAGGAGGACGCATGGCCACCCAAACCCGACCGCCCGCCCAGCCGGGCGAGCCCCCGCCGAATCCCGCCGCCGACGAATCATCGGCGGCCCCCGCTGCCGACGAAACAGCCGATGCGGACTCGTCGCGGCCCGAAAGCGCAGCGAGCCGTCACGCTGGCGACGTGGCTGTCGTGCTCATGGACGACGTCTCGCGGAAGTTCGGCGGTCGCGTCGTGGTCCGCGGGATCGACCTGGCGGTCCCCCGCGGAACGATCCTCGGGATCATCGGCCCGTCCGGCGCAGGCAAGACGACGACGATCCGGATGATGACCGGCGCGATCAAGCCGTCGAGCGGCGAGGTCCGCGTCCTCGGCCGTCCGCCGGCGAAGTTCCGCCGGTCGGATCGCGAGCGGATCGGCTACATGCCGCAGGTGTTCACCCTGTACGGCGATCTGACGGCCGGCGAGAACGTCGACTTCGTCGCGAGTCTGTTCGGGATGCTGTGGCGACGCCGCCGTCGGCGAGTGCAGGAGGTCCTGAAGGTCGTCGGGCTGTGGGACGTCCGGAAGCGCCAGGCCAACCAGCTGTCGGGGGGGATGCAGCGACGGCTCGAGCTCGCCTGCGCGCTCGTCCACGACCCCGAGCTGATCATTCTCGACGAACCGACCGCCGGCATCGATCCGCTCCTCCGCGGCTCGATCTGGACCGAGCTCCACCGCCTCCGCGACGCCGGCCGGACGCTGCTGGTCACGACCCAGCACATCGCCGAGGCCGAAGAGTGCGACGCCGTCGCGATGATCGTCGGTGGTCGGATCATCGCTCTCGCGACGCCTGAGGAGCTCCGGCGGATGGCGACGAACGGCGACCTCGTCGACATCGAGACCGCGTCCAGCTTCGACGGGACGGAGCTCGCCGAGATGCCGGGCGTCGGCGACATCACCCAGGAGTCGCCGCACCACTTCCGGATCGTCGTCGACGATGCCGGCAGCGCCCTCCCCGCGATCGTCCAGCGGATCAAGGCGAGCGGGGTCGAGGTCGAGTCGGCGTCCGAGCACCGCCTGTCGTTCGACGAGATCTTCGCGATCCTCGTCGCGCGCGACCGTGCCGACGGGGAAGGTGGGCGCGGCCCAGGAGACGCCGACGAGCGCCGACGAAGAGCCGCCGCATGAGCATCTTCAAGACGTTGACGCGGATCCTGGCGATCGTCGGCAAGGAGCTCGTGACCGTCATCCGGCGCCCGGGCTCGCTGATCAGCCTCGTCGTCGGCCCGTTCTTGATCATGGCCCTGTTCGGCCTCGGCTACAGCGGCTACCGCCGTCCCCTCGACACGATCGTCGTGATCCCGCCGAGCACCGGCCTGTCGACGGATGCCGCCGAGTACCAGGATGTCGCCGGCGAGGGCCTCCGCGTCGTCGACGTGACGGCCGACGAGAACGCCGCGATGGACCAACTGACGAAGCAGCAGGTCGACGTCGTCGTCGTCGCGCCGGCAAATGCCGGCGACCAGTTCATGGCCGGCAAGCGGACCGAGGTCAGCGTCCGCGTCAACGTCACCGACCCGGTCGAGGAGAGCTATGCGATCTTCCTCACCCGCGGCCTCGAGGCGGCCCTCAACCGCCAGATCATCCAGCGGGCGGTCACGGAGGGCCAGAACTACGCGATCAACCAGGGAGCCGCGGACGCCGCGAAGATCGCGCCCGACGTCATCGCCGCGCCGACGGAGGCCGTCCTCGACAACGTCGCCCAGTCGCAGCCGAGCGTCGTCCAGTTCTTCGGGCCGGCCGTCCTCGCCCTGATCCTCCAGCACATGGCGGTCACGCTGATCGCCCTGTCGGTCGTCCGCGAGAAGACGAGCGGCCGGTTCGAGCTCTTCCGGATCTCGCCGATCACCACCGCCGAGCTCGTCACCGGCAAGCTGATCGCCTACGGCCTGTTCGCCGGTGCCGTGGCGCTGGTCACGATCGAGCTGCTCATCGTCGGCTTCCACGTCCCGCAGCTGGCCGACCCCCGTTGGATCGCCCTCGTGGCACTGCTGCTGATCGCGTCGTCGCTCGGTCTCGGGCTGTTGATCGCGGCGATCTCGGACTCCGAGCCGCAGGTCGTCCAGCTGTCGCTGCTCGTCCTGCTCGCGTCGGTGTTCTTCTCGGGCTTCGTGCTCCAGATCAGCGAGTTCAGCGAGCCGATCCGATCGATGATCTACGCCCTACCGGTCGCCAATGGGATCCGCCTGCTCGGCGATTTCATGTTCCGGGGTGGCACCGTCGTCGGCTGGCAGCTCCAGCTGATGGCTGGCCTGGCCGTGGTGTACATCGGCCTGGCCTGGCTGTTCCTGCGTCGGGTGGTCGCCCGGGCCTGACGCGCTCGACTGGGCATTCGAATTGACGGACTGGCGGTCGCAAACGGACCAGGATCAGGCGTGGGCCGGTGCGGCCGCTTCGTCTCGCAACCCGAGGGTTCGGGCGTACAGCGCCTCGTAGCTGTCGGCCATCCGCCGTGCCGAAAAGCGCTCGATCACCGACGCTCGGATCGCCTCGCGGTCGAGGTCCCCCGCGCGATCGACGAGGAACGCCATCTCGGTGACGTCGTCGCCGAAGAAGCCGTCGACGCCGTCGCGGATGATCTCGTCGAGCCCACCCACGCGGCGGGCGATGACCGGGGCGCCGCAGGCAAGCGCCTCGATCGCGACGAGCCCGAACGGCTCCGGCCAGGAGCCCGGCATCAGGACCGCATAGCTTCGGGCGAACAGCGCGTCGCGGTCCTTGCCGGACAGCTCGCCGAGGAATTCCACGTTGCGTCCCGCCTTCTTGAGGGCCGGCTCGAAGACCTGCTCGTGATAGTCGCGCTCGGCGGGGGTCGGCCCGACCTTCGCCGCGATCTTCAGCGGTCGGCCGGCCTTCTTGGCGACGTCGATCGCCTCGACGATCCCCTTCTCCGGGTTGACCCGGCCGACGAACACCAGGTCGTCGGTGCGTCGTCGCTCGAACGGCGCGTCGTCGAGGTTGAGGCCGTTGTGGACGATCGTCCACGGGACGTCGGGATGGACCGACGCCTGTGACTCGCTGATCGCGACCATGCCGGTCGGCCGGCCGGCGAAGGTGTCGCGCGACCAGGGCGTGTCGAGGCGGCCGTGGAACGTTGCGACGAAGGGCCGCGACGTTACCCGCTGGAGGATCACCGAGTACCACTCGAGGTGGCTGTGGATCAGGTCGAACTCGGCCTCGCGATCCAGCACCTGCAGCATGGTGGTGATCATGTAGCCACTGATATCGCCGCCGTGGCCGGCCGGCCGGAGCGCCCGCGGGATCGTCGCCACGAGGTCGCCCGGAACGTCCGAGTCACCGGACGCGAAGGTCGTGACGCGGTGTCCCCGCCGGACGAGCTCCCTGACGAGCTCGAACACCACCCGCTCCGTGCCGCCGTAACCCTCGGGCGGAACACGCTCGATCGGCGGCACGACCTGGGCGATGCGAATGGGTTCGATCACGGCGTCCTCTCCGGACATGGTACGGCCGCGGGCCCTCGTCGGCGACGGGGCCCGCGGCCGGGTCTGAGTCGCGAAGGTCAGTAGCCGCGCGGATCCGTGGAGCCCGACTCGTCGCCGTCCTCCTCGATCTCCTCTTCGGCCTGATCACCGGCACCGGCACCGGCGCCCGCACCGACGGCGCCACCAACGACCGCACCCGGAGGTCCGGCGATTGCGCCACCGGCCGCCGCGCCGGCGAGACCGCCGGCCACGCCGCCCGCCGCCGAGCCGGCCTCGTCGTCACCTTCGGACGCTTCGCCGGCCATCGCGCCGCCGGCCGCGCCGACCGCGCCACCGACGACTGCGCCCGGAGGGCCAC
Organism: Chloroflexota bacterium; assembly: GCA_005882635.1. Taxonomy (GTDB): domain Bacteria; phylum Chloroflexota; class Limnocylindria; order Limnocylindrales; family CSP1-4; genus CF-46. The sequence goes on from VBFG01000047.1 coordinate 29,145, forward strand.
CGACGGCCATCCCGACGCCGGCACCGCCGAGCGCACCCGCTCCGGCGCCCATGGCTTCCTTGCCGTGCTCCTTGTTCTCCGGGGCCGTGTCGTCACGGTCCGGGTCGTACGGGCGATCCGCGTCGTACGTGCGGTCGCCTTCGAGCGGCTTCGGATCGTTCTGATCGTGGTGACCCATAGCGGTCTCCTTTGACAGTCGGGCATCGCCCCGCGAGTGGGCCGCGGTCGATGTCGGATGTGCCCGACGGTACGAACCGCTCCCGGCGGACGCGCTCGCCGCCTCTACGAGATGCGTTTCAGCCGCGTGACGACGGTTCCCGTACTTCAAGGACTGCTATTTAGCGCGAGCGACGCCGAGAAACCGGCGGTCCAGGCCTCGATACGACCCGTTTACGACTTCTGCTGGTAAACCGGCCGATAACGATGCCCGGCGCAGCCTGGGCACCGCCCGCTTCACGTCAGATAACTCTCCTTGAAGTACGCGAGGGCCTGCGCCCGCGCCGCTCAGGGGTCAGACGGAGGCGCGCCGGCTCAGACGGCGGCCGGATCGAGCTTCTTCGGATCCACCCCGAGGGCGGCGATCGTCTTCGACGCCTTGTCGGCCGGCATCGCACCACAGCGGACCAGCTCCGACAGCGCCGCCGCGGCGATGTGCGGCGGGTCGATCTCGAACAGGCCGCGGAGCGCCTCGCGGGTATCCGACCGGCCGAACCCGTCCGTCCCGAGCGACACGTAGTACGGCGGCAGCCAGCGCGCGACCATGTCCGGCAGCGCCTTCATCCAGTCGGTCGCCGCGACGATCGGGCCGCCGTCGACGCCCAGCACCGCCGACACGTACGGCACCTTCGGCGTTTCCTTCGGGTTGAGCCGGTTGAACCGCTCCGCCTCGAGCGCGTCGCGCCGCAGCAGCGGGAACGACGGCGCGGAGTAGACCTCGGCCGCGATCCCGGCCTCCGACGCCAGCAGGTCCCGGGCGGCGATCACCTGCTGGAGGATCGCTCCCGACCCGACCAGCCGCGCTCGGTGCGCCTTCGGGCCGAGGTCCGGCGCCTCGGCGAACCGGTAGATTCCGCGGACGATGCCCTCGTCGACGCCGGCCGGCTTTTTCGGCTGCGCGTAGTTCTCGTTGTAGAGCGTGACGTAGTAGAAGACATCCTGGCCGTCGTGGTACATCCGCTCGACGCCGTCTCGGACCACCGCCGCCAGCTCGTAGGCGAACGCCGGGTCGTACGCCCGGAGCGACGGGATGGTCGACGCCAGGATGTGGGAGTGGCCGTCCTCGTGCTGGAGGCCTTCGCCGTTGAGGGTCGTCCGACCCGCGGTCGCGCCCATCATGAACCCGCGGCCGCGGGCGTCGGCGAGCTCCCAGATCTGGTCGCCGGTCCGCTGGAACCCGAACATCGAGTAGAAGATGTAGAACGGGATCATCGGGAAGCCGTGGGTGGCGTACGACGTCGCGGCGGCCTGGAGCGACGCCACCGAGCCCGCCTCGGTAATCCCCTCCTCGAGGACCTGGCCGTCGACCGCTTCGCGGTACGACAGGACGAGGTCCGAGTCGACCGGCTCATAGCGCTGGCCAAGCGCCGCGTAGATCCCGACCTCCTTGAAGAGTGGGTCCATGCCGAACGTCCGGGCCTCGTCCGGGATGATCGGCACGATCCGCGGCCCGAGCTCCTTGTCCCGGATGAGGTTCCGCAGGATCCGGGTGAAGACCATCGTGGTCGAGACGGCCGTCTCCGAGCCGCCGGAGAACTCCGCGTCGACCGCCGCCGCCGGCTTCGGCAGCGGCGCCTTCCGGACGGCCCGCCGCGGGACGAACCCACCGAGCGCCTTCCGCCGCTCGCGGAGGTACTGGACCTCTTCGGAGTCCGGGCCCGGGTGGTAGTACGGCGCGTCCTTGAGCTTCGCGTCGGGGATCGGCAGCTGGAGCCGGTCGCGGAAGATCTTCAGCTCCGCCTCGTTGAGCTTCTTCGCCTGGTGGGTGATGTTGCGGGCCTCGACACCGGGACCGAGGGTCCAGCCCTTGACGGTCTTGGCGAGGATCACGGTCGGTGCACCCTTCGACTCGACCGCGGCCTTGTAGGCGGCGTAGACCTTGCGGTAGTCGTGGCCGCCGCGGCGGAGCTTGGCGAGGTCGTCGTCCGACAGGTGCTCGACGAGCTTGCGCAGCCGCGGGTCGGGCCCGAAGAAGTGCTCTCGGATGTACGCCCCGCCGGCGACCGAGAACTTCTGGAACTCGCCGTCGAGGGTGTTGTTCATCTGCTCAACGAGGACGCCGTCGACGTCACGGGCGAGGAGCTCGTCCCACTCGCGCGCCCAGATCACCTTGATCACGTTCCAGCCGGAGCCGCGGAACACGGACTCCAGCTCCTGGATGATCTTGCCGTTGCCGCGGACGGGACCGTCCAGGCGTTGGAGGTTGCAGTTGACGACGAACGTCAGGTTGTCGAGGCCCTCGCGGGCGGCGACGTGGAGCGCACCGAGCGCCTCCGGCTCGTCGGACTCGCCGTCGCCGAGGAACGCCCACACGCGTGAGCCAGACGTGTCGAGCAGCCCGCGGTTCTGGAGGTAGCGGTTATAGCGGGCCTGGTAGATGGCGCTGATCGGGCCGAGGCCCATCGACACCGTCGGGAACTCCCAGAATTCGGGCATGAGCCGCGGATGGGGGTACGACGACAGCCCCTGGCCCGGAACCGTCTCCCGCCGGAAGTGGTCGAGCTGGTCCTCGGTCAGTCGGCCCTCGAGGAACGCCCGGGCGTAGATCCCGGGCGCGGCGTGGCCCTGGTAGAAGACCTGGTCCCCCGCCCCGCCATCGTCCTTGCCGCGAAAGAAGTGGTTGAACCCGACCTCGTACAGCGACGCCGCCGAGGCATAGGTCGCGAGGTGGCCGCCGATCCCGGTGAAATGGCTGTTCGCCCGGAGGACCATGGCGACCGCGTTCCAGCGGATGATCCGCCGGATCCGGAGCTCGATCTGCTCGTCGCCCGGAAAGAACGGCTCCTGCTCCGGGCTGATCGTGTTGATGTACCGGGTCTGGGTCAGCGGCGGCAGCCCGACGTGGAGCTGGCGGGCCCGCTTGAGCAGCTTGTAGACGAGGAACCGGGCTCGACTCTCACCCTCCTGCGCGACGAGCTGGTCGAACGAGTCGATCCACTCCTGGGTCTCGGCCTCGTCGATGTCGGGGAGCTGGTGCTTGAATTCGTCGAAGGTCATCGGTGCCTCAAGCAGGCTCGAGGCGGAGCGTCGCGTCGAAGATCTCCGGGTTCTGCATCGACTCGAAGCCTTCGATCCCTACGTACTTCCTGCGAACCGCGGCCGTCGTCCGCTCGATCGAATCCGGATCCGTGGCGGGGATCGCGGTGGCCGGCAGGCGCCGGCCGTCGACGTGGACGGCGACCGCCGGATTGGCCGTCGCCTCGCGGTACCACCGGCCGGCCTTGCCCCGAACCGACCGGATAAAGACCTCGTCGCCGTCGACGACGAGCCAGATCGTCGTCCGATGGGCCGGCCCCTCGGGTGGCTGGGTCTCGATGTCGACTTCCTCCGCCGTCCGCAGCCTGGCGAGGTCATCGCCGGAAAAGCTCATCGAGGCCAGCGTAGCCGATCGACCGGAACGCGGGGCAGGCGTTCGCCGGTGTGGGCGAACCGGCCACCAATTGATATGACGACGCAACGGTTCTGCAATGTGGGCCCGACCGACCGACAGCACGGCTCCGCCAGCCTTGGGTTCCACGCCGGCGATGACCGGCACGCCGACCGGGCCCATTCCGGCGGCCACGACAGACCCCCAGCCACATTGGAGAGCCCTCATGACCTATGAAGAGCGCGACCGCGATACCGTCGTCGTAACGGACGACCGAAGCAGCGGAATGGGCGCGATCATCGGGATCATCGCCATCGTGCTGCTGCTCCTCGCCGTGTGGTGGTTCGCCCTCGGGCCCGGCGGTTCGCCGTCGACGACGACGACCAACAACAACAACACGATCAACCCGCCGGCCGCGCCTACCGAGCAGGCCCCGGCTCCGGCGTCCTCGTAGTACGCGCTCCTGATGCGGCGGGCCGCCGAGTGATCCGTTCAGCGGACTTCGCGGCGGCCCGCCGAACCGTCACCATCCACAAATAGACCCTCGGAGGTGTTGCGTGGGAACCCAACCGCTCGTGCTCGTCGCGGATGACGAACCGCGAATCACGAAGCTCGTCTCCATCGCCCTGAGCGAGGAGGGCTTCAGGGTCGTCACCGCGACCGGCGGTGAGGACGCCCTCGCCAAAGCTGAGGAGATCCGTCCTGACATCGTCCTGCTCGACATCGTCATGCCGGACCTCGACGGGATCGAGGTCATGCGCCAGCTGCGCGAGCAGCGTCCCGTACCGGTCATCCTCCTCACTGCCAAGGGAGCCACCGCCGACAAGGCGAAGGGGCTCGACCTCGGCGCCGACGACTACATCGCCAAACCCTTCCATCCCGATGAGCTGGCCGCCCGCGTGCGGGCGGTGATCCGTCGCTCGACCGGCGTCGAGCCGGGCGCAGGTGTCGTCGCCTTCGACGACGTCGAGATCGACCTCGAGCGGCGGATGGTCCGTCGCGGGGGCGAGCTCGTCCAGCTGTCGAGGACGGAATGGCTGCTCCTCCAGCATCTCGCCACCCACCCCGGCAAGGTCGTCCTCCACACCGAGCTCCTGACCAAGGTCTGGGGGCCCGAGTACCGCGACGACCTCCAGTACCTCCGGGTCTGGATCAGCCGGGTCCGCCGCAAGCTGGGCGCGAAGCCCGGTGAGCCAGGCCGGATCCGGACGTTCCAGGGCATCGGCTACCTGCTCGACGTCGAAGGGACCGCCGGCGGCGGCGGCGGCGACGCGGCCGAGGAAGGCGATACCGACGACGCCGCGATGGACGCGGGGTCGACGGAGCCGAACTCGGCGGCACCGAACGCGACGGAGCCCGCCAAAGTCGGCTGAGTCAGCGCTTCCGCGTTCCTCGACGGCGCCCGTTCACCCGAACGGGCGCCGCTTCGTGTCCGGGGCCGGCGGCGGCGCCTGCGCTCGTCGCGGCGCCCGACAGGATGAGGTCGGCGAGCGCGTCGGCGACCGACTGATCGACCTGCTCGCCGACCAGCGCCCGGTAGAGCATCCCGCCGTGCACGGCGTCGAGCACGAGGTCGAGATCGATGTCCTCCCTGATCTCGCCGCGCGCGATCTCCTCGCGGAGCCTCGCCTTCAGGCTGGTCCGGATCGGTTGGAAAACGTCGGCCCGGAAGCGGTTCCCGAGATCGGTCTCCTCGAAGAGCTCATGGGCGATCGTCGGGAAGGCCGCCCGGAAGACCGAGTTCCGGACGAGCCCGAGGATGGTGCGGGCCGCTCCACGGACCGTCGATCCGAGCGTCCGATCGACCTCGCGCGTCGCCTCGACCTGCTCGCTGGAGCCGCGAACCGCCACCCGGAGCGCGTCGAGGATCAGCGCCTCCCGGCTGGGCCAGCGCCGGTAGATCGTGGTCTTGGCGCTGCCGCTGCGGCGGGCGATTGCGTCAAGCGTCGTCGCATCCGCCCCGCCCTCGGCCAGCAGCTCGATCGTCGCCTCAAGGATCGAGCGATCGGTGGCCGGCGGACGTGGCCGTCCGATGGGACGGGGGCTGGCGGGGACCCGGGACTCCAGGCTCACCTGGCCGCGATCGGGCATTGGACCATCCAACTCCCCTACGAAGGAGCATGCCGCGCACGACGAAGTTATGCTACCGGCAGTATCGCAATTCTCCAAGGAGACCGATTGCCTCGTTCCGCGATCCGATGACCGACCGGCCCGACCCCGACCTGACCGCGTCCAGGGCCCGCGAGTCCCTGGAGCCGGAGGAATCCGTCGTAGCCGAGCTGTCTGGCACCGGCGCCGTCCTGCTGGCGACGGATCGGCGGGTCCTGATCGTCCGTGATCGCGCCGGGTTCCGCCCGCGGAGCGGGATCCGGTCGTGGCCGTATGGCGACATCGTGTCGGTCTCGCTGTCCCGGCCGGTTCGCGGGCAGGGTGTCTTCGTCGTCCGATCGGGAACGTACCCGTGGCAGGCCGTGAGCGTGTTCTTCGCCTCGCAACTGCTCCCCGAGGCGGAGCGGGCGCTCGGCGCGATCCGGAGGCACCTCAGGCAGGACGCCGGGCGTCGCTGAGGCGCCGAACCGTCCCGCTCACCTCCAAACCACCCTGCTCGGCCCAAACCGCCCGTTCGGCGCCCGAACATCCGTCACCCGCTTGCAATGCGGCCGCCCAACGCACGATTCAGGCCGTGACAGCGCCAGACGCACGCTGGCCTTCCGCCCTCGAGGCGGCACGGATGGGAGGCCATCGATATGACCTATGACGAACGCGTCGTCCGAACCGACGACGACCCCGCGAATGACAGTGGCACCGTCGTTTCGCGCCGCGTGACGCGGACCCCGTCGGGCGGTGAGCTCGCCAGTCGGGTGGTGATGCTGCTGTTCGGGATCGTCCAGGTCCTGATCATCCTGCGGATCGTCCTGTTGCTCCTGAACGCGCGCGAGGGCAACGACCTCGTGGCGTGGATCCTGAACACGAGCCAGATCTTCGTGGCCCCGTTCAACGGCATGTTGAACGTCGACAACCTGAAGTCGGGCGGCTCGGTGTTCGACATCGCCGCCGTTCTCGCCCTGCTCGGCTGGTCGCTCCTCGAGGGAATCATCCTCGCCGCGGCCGGCATCTTCAAGCGCGAGGCGACGGTCTAGGACACTCGAGCCCAGCGAACGACACACGACGGCGGCGCCCACCGGGTGCCGCCGTCGTCCTTTGCTAAGGTCACCGCGTGCAGCGGTACGACGCGCGGACGGCCCTCGTCGTGGTCGACCTCCAGAACGACTTCGCCGATCCGGCGGGCGGCCTCGCGGTCCACGGCGGCGCCAACATCGTCCCGATCGTGAACGGCGAGATCCAGTCGGCACGGGCGGCCAGTGCCTCGGTCGTATTCACCCAGGACTGGCATCCGGCGTCGACGCCGCATTTCAAGAAGGACGGCGGGATCTGGCCCGTCCATTGCGTGGCCGGCACGTGGGGCGCGGAGCTCCATCCGCAGGTCGACGCCGCCGCCGCCGCAGCGGCGCCGCGCGTCCGAAAAGGGTCGAACGGCGAGGACGGCTACTCCGGGTTCACAATGCGCGATCCCGTCTCCGGAGAGACGACGCCGACCGAGCTGGAGGGACTGTTGCGGGAGGCCGACGTCGAGCGGGTCGTCGTGTGCGGCCTCGCGACGGACTACTGCGTGAAGGCGACGGCCCTCGATGCCGCGCGGCTCGGGTTCGAGACCGCGGTCCTGATCGATGCCGCGCGACCGGTCGAGCTCGAGCCGGGCGACGAGCAACGGGCGATCGACGAGATGACCGCGGCCGGGGTCCACGCCTGGTCGACCCGGATGCGCTGACGGCCGCCGGCAGCCTGACCGACGACCCGTGCAGATCCACCTCGTGGACGCGACGTACGAGCTGTTCCGCGCCCACTACGCGCCGCGACCGCCGGTCCTGGGCCGGGATCGGATCGTCCTGTCCGGCGTGTCGGGTCTGTGCGACCAGCTGCTCTACCTCCTGCGCGAGGAGGGCGCGACCCACGTCGGCTGCGCGACCGACCGCGTCATCGAGTCGTTCCGCAACGACCTGTTCCCGGCCTACAAGTCGTCGGTCGGCATGGACCCGTCGCTCCTCGCCCAGTTCCCGATCGCCGAGGAGGCGATCGAGGCGATTGGCGTCGTCCTCTGGCCGGAGGTCGAGTTCGAGGCGGACGACGCGATCGGCGCGGCTGCCGCCCGGTTCGCGGCGGACAGCGCCGTCGATCGGATCCTCATCTGCACGCCCGACAAGGACATGGCGCAGTGCGTCGTCGACGATCGGGTCGTCCTCCGCGACCGGCGCCGGGCGATCACGTACGACCGGGCCGGGGTGCTCGAGAAATGGGGCGTCGAGCCGGCGTCGATCCCGGATTGGCTGGCGCTCGTCGGCGACTCATCCGATGGCTATCCCGGGCTTCCGGGCTGGGGCGCGAAGTCGGCGGCCGCGGTGTTGCGCGTCTACGGCTCGATCGACGACATCCCGCCCAAGGCGAGCCAATGGGAGGTCCCGGGCCTGAGTGGCGCGGTCCGCCTGGCCGCCGTGCTGGCGGATCAGCATGACGACCTCGTCCTGTACCGGACGCTGGCCCGGCTGCGCCTCGACACCCCGATCCCACAGACCTCGCCTGCCGAGCTCGAATGGCACGGCGCGCCGCGGGCGACGTGGGAGGCGTTCTGCGATCGCTGGGGCCTGCAGCGGTTGCGCGCCAGACCGCATCGCTGGTTGGACGGGTGACCGTTCGGGCGGTCGTTCAGGCGCGACCGGTCGCGAGGGCCCGGAGCCGGGGCTGGTGGGCCGGCGGCGCCGCGACGACGTTGGCCGTTCGCGTCGGCCGGGTCTGGTCGTACCAGGTCGAGCCGTCGAAGGCGGTCAGGGCGGCGCCCGCCCGCTCCGCGATCAGACCCGGCGCGGCAATGTCCCACGCCGACAGGCCGGTCTCCTGGATGAATGCGTCGAACCTCCCGTTGGCGACGTAGGCGAGGGCGAGCGATGCCGAGCCCATCGACCGCGAGACGCGGATCGCCTTGCGGATCGCCCGGGCCCGGCTGATCGCGGCGCGACCACCGAGACCCAGCGAGATCACGTAGTCCGACAGCTGGTCCTTCGTCGATGCGTGGATCGGCCGGCCATTGAGCGTCGGCGGGCCGTCCCAGGCGGCGGCGAACGTCTCGCCACGGGTCGGGTCGAAGACGGCGCCGGCCATCGGCCGGCCGTCGACGACGAAGCCGATCGCCACGCAGAAGACCGGCAGGCCGTTGGCGTAGTTGACCGTTCCATCGAGCGGGTCGATGACCCACGTCCGACCGCCCGGGTCGGCCGATCCATCGCGCCGGGCGGTGCTCGCGCCGCTGCCGTCCTGGCCGCCGGACTCCTCGGCGAGGATCGCGTCGCCGGGGAACCGCTCGCGGATCGCGCGGATGATCAGCTCCTCGGACAGATGATCGGCCTCGGTCACGACGTCCGTCGCGCTCTTGTAGCGGACCCGCTCGAGGCGCTCGTAGCGGTCCATCAGCACCCGGCCGGCCGCGGCGGCCGTTTCGATCGCGAACTGCAGCTCCGGCGTCCAAGCGGAGACCGCCGACACGCCAGCCTCGACCCCGGTCGAGCTGGACGCGACGTCGCCCGTCACGGCCCGCTGCAGGTCACACTGAATGGCCGGTCGACGCTCCCGAACCGGGCTTCATGGTCGAACGTGATCGTCGCCCCCGCCGCGACCCGCGGGCTGTAGACGATGTCCGAATGGTCGATCCCGCGGTCCGCCGGATCCGACACACGGCAGGTCGCGGTCCCGGCCGTGGTCCCCTGGTTCGTGACCGAGATCGTCGCGACGATCAAGCCGTTCGTGCTGCCCGCGCGCATCTCCGTCACCTTCGACGTGAACGGCCCGATCCCGGCGACCGCGAGGTGGCCGGCGATCGCCAGCCCGGCGATCGCAACCCCCACGGCGAGGATCACCGAGCCGTGGACCTGCGAGCTCGCCGAGTCCTTGAGCCCGAGCGGGTTGCACCGCTCGCACAGGCCGACGTCGAGCGGGATCGGGGCGCCGCACCGGGCGCAACCGTGGGTCAGGATCGGCTGGCGGGGCGTCGGCTGGGCCGGGGTCGCGGGGATGGGCGAGGTCATCGCGAAGCGATGGTGCCATGGCCGCGCGATGAGGGCCACAGATGCCCCCGCGATCACCAGCGGTCGACGGCCTCGACAAGGGCGTCGACGTCGCTGCTCGTCCGGGCGAGGAGGATCGCCCCGTCGGCCCCGATCTCGTGCCATCGTTCCCAGGCGGCGCGCGGCTCGCGGCACCACTCGCTGTCGCCGATGGCGGCGTCGCCGAGCCAGTCGCCCTGGAAGCCCACGAGCACGCGCTGGTCTCCGCGTCGCCGGCCGCTCGCCTCGAGCGCCTCGAGGTAGAGCGGCAGGTTCTCGGCGAAGTTCACGTCGAACGCGCTCCAGCCGTCCCCGATCCGGCCGGCCAGCCGGGCGCCGGCCGGCGTCTCGCCGCCGATGATGATCGGGGGCGGCGGCTCGGGAACCGGACGGGCGTGGGCGTCGACGAGCGGGTAGAACGGCGAGTCGCGCGTCACCGGGCCGCCCGTCCACAGCGCCCGGATGACCGCGATCGCCTCCTCGAGGCGGGCGGCACGCTCCTTCGGCTCGGGGAAGTCGATGCCATACGCGGCGTGCTCCTTCGGCCCGCCGCCGATCCCCATGCCGAGCACGAACCGGCCGCCGCTCGCGATCTGGAGGGTCGACGCCATCCGGGCGAGGACTGCTGGGTGACGGTTCATCACGTTCGCCACGAACGTCCCGACGGTGGCGTGGGTCGTGGCCGCCGCGGCCATCGCGAGGATCGTCCAGCCCTCGACGACCGGCACGGTCCGATCGCCCTGCCCGACGAAGTGGTCCCAGGCCCAGACGCCGTCGTAGCCGGCGACGTCGAGCCGCTTCGCGCTCTCCAGCCACCAGCTGGGCTCGGCCCGGATCGTCCGGATCGAGACGCCGATCGGGAGACGCTCGGTCACGTCAACGGACCGCTGACCCGATCAGACGCGGAAGGTGCGCGCATGTGATCCAGGGTTCTCCCGATGAGCGTCTGCGCTGGTCGGGCCGAGCAGGAACCGCGCCGTCACAGCCCGGTCTCGAACAGGCGGACGTCCTCGGGCGAGATCACGTGGCCGTCGCCGCGGCTGAAGTCGAGGATCGACCGCGCCCCCAGCCCGTCCAGGTCGGCCGGGAAGCGCCCGATCATGTCCAGCACGACCTGCTGGATGCGGGCGGCGTTCTGCGCGAACACCTCGGTCACCGACTGGGCGTCGACCGCCTCGGTTCCCTCGAGGACGCCCGCGTCGAAGTCGGTGATGAGGGCGATGTTCACGACCGCCATCCCGAGCTCCCGGCACAGGTACGCCTCGGGATACTGGGTCATGGAGATGACCTCCCAGCCGGCGTCGCTGAACCACTTCGACTCGGACTTCGTGGAGAAGCGCGGTCCGTTGATGATCACGATCGTCCCGCGCTCGTGGAACGAGATGCCGTGCTCGCGGATGACGTCGGCGGCGATCGACCGGAGGACCGGATCGTAGATGTCGGCCGACGAGACGTGGGTGACGATCGGGCCGTCGAAGAAGGTGTCGGCCCGGCCGGTCGTCCGGTCGACGAACTGGTCGCACAGGACGAAGTCGCCGGGCTTGACGTGGCGCTGGAGCGAGCCGGCGGCGCACGGCGAGATCACCGCCTTGACGCCGAGCGAGCGCATCGCCCAGACGTTCGCCCGGTAGTTGATCTTGTGCGGCGGGATCGTGTGCCGCCGGCCGTGCCGAGGAAGGAACGCGACGCCGCGACCGCTGACATCGGCGAGGAAGAACGAGTCGGACGGCGGGCCGTACGGCGTGTCCACCTTGATCTCGCGGACGTCGTCGAGGAGCGAGTAGAAGCCCGATCCTCCGAAGACGCCGATCTCGGCCGAATCCGCGACCACGCTCGTCCTCCTCGCACGCTGTGGGATGCCGCCGATTGTCGCACGGCTGATCGGTCCGCCACGATCGATGGGGGGCGTGCCGCGCCACGCGGGTCTACGATGGCCGCGGCCGGAGGCCTGCCCGAGGACCTGCCGATATGACCGACCCGAACGACGAGACCCAGCCGCACGACGCGCCCGGAGTGATCCTGCCGCCGCCGGGACCGGCGTCGGCCGGCGAGATCCCGGCGCCGGCTCCCCCGCCGCTCGTCGCCAATCCCGATCGTCCGGTGAGCGACTGGCGGGAGCCGCCGTGGCTCCCGGCCGACCGCGACCGACACCGCGATCGAGGACCGAGCTTGGCATCGATCGTCTTCGGGCTGGTGGTGCTCGCGATCGGGGTCTGGTACTTCCTCGACCGGACGCTGGGGATCGCGATGCCGGCGATCCGCTGGGGCAGCCTGTGGCCGGTTCTCCTGATCCTCCTGGGCCTCGTCATCGTCGTCCAGGCCGCCCGGCGCCGCTGACGCTCCCCCACATGGTCGTCGATGAGGAGGCCGGACCGGGCGGCGTCGCCGCCACGCTCACGCTGGCCGACTGGCGTCGCGAGATCGCGACCCTCTACGCCGAGATCCGGCGACGGTCCGCGACCGACGTCGGCGCCGCGCTGCAGCTCTGGCGGACCACCCGCGAGCGACTGTATCGCGAGCATCCTCAATCACCCGTCCCCGCATCCAAACGGGCGACCTTCGAGGCCCACTACTTCGAGCACGACCCCGCGCTCCGGTTCGAGGTCGTCGTCGACGACCCGCCGCCGAGTCCGTTGGCGGGCGCGGCCGAAGGGTTCCGCACGTTCGGCGGCTTCGGCGGGATGGCGATCGAGCTGCCGGTCAGCGCCGGCGGGTCGATGTCGTTCACGCGCTTCGGTAGCGTGTCGATCCCGTTCCCCGACGGCGCGCGACGCCTCGACCTGTACTGGATGGCCGGCTACGCCGGCGGCCTGTTCCTGCCGTTCCGCGACGCCACGAACAGCCGCGAGACGTACGGCGCCGGTCGCTACCTGCTCGACGCGGCGAAGAGCGCCGACCTCGGGCCGGGCGCCGCTGCCAACAGCCTGATCCTCGATTTCAACTTCGCGTTCCAGCCGTCGTGCGCGTTCGATCCGAAGTGGGCCTGCCCGCTCGCGCCGCCGTCGAACCGGCTCGACCTGCCGATCCGGGCCGGCGAGCGGTTGGCCGACCGTCCGGACCCGTCGGCCTGACCGGGACTTCTGTCCCGGATCGGCGCCGGACCGTCGGTCCCTGAGAGCGCCGGGACAGAGAACCTAGGATGGCTCCGGGGTCAGCCCGCGGCGTGCCCTGCGCCCGGCAGTCCCGGAACCTGGGTGGACGTGTGCGATTCCTGACGGGTGCCAAACAGGAGGGCGAGCTTCGCCTCCTCTGGTCCCGAGACCTCCGGTTCGCGCACCGCGTCGCCTGGAACCTGCCGACCGTCCAGGCCTACGAGCTCGACGCGGGCGTCGTCCTGATCGGCCCAGCCGAGGAGCTGACCGACGCCCACGCGGCCGAGGTGGCCGCTGCGACCCAGTCGGCGGCGTACGGCCTCGTCACCCTCGATTCGCGGCTCCCCGAGGGCGAGCGGCACCTGGTCGCGCTGTCCGCGGCGGTCCAGCAGTCCGGGCTCGCCGAGCGAGTCGGCATGGCCCAATCGAGCCAGCTCGTCCAGACGAAGATGCTCGACTACTTCTTCACCCTGAAGAACGTCCACGCGATCGCCTACCAGCCGATCGTCGAGCTCGAGACGGGCCGCCTCGTGGAGTACGAGTGCCTGTTCCGGCCGCAGATGCCCGGGCTCCAGACGTCGATCAGCACGATCGTCCAGGCCGCGATCGACACGGACCGGACGATCGAGCTCGACAAGTTCATCGTCCGGGCGATCCTCGAGCGGGTCGGGGCGCTACAGGCGGCGCGCCGCACCGCACGACAGCCGATGCTCCACCTCGCGATCAACTTCACGCCGGCCAGCCTGCTCGACCCGCACTTCGAGGCGGCGGCGATCGCCGACATGGTCGAGGACTTCGGGCTCGATCCGCGGCAGATCACTCTCGAGTGCACGGAGCAGCAGGCCGTCTCCGACAACCGGCCCCTGGTGAAGCAGGTCAAGGCGCTCCGCCGGTTCGGCTTCGGCTTCGCGATCGACGACGCCGGCGCGGGCTATGCCAGCTTCACGCTGATCGCCGCGCTCCGGCCGTCGGTCATCAAGATCGACCGCGAGATCGTCACCGGGATCGCCCGCGACGACGCGAAGCAGGCGCTCGTCGAGGCATTCGTCTCGTTCGGCGGGCGGATCGGCGCGTTGCTCCTCGCCGAGGGCATCGAGCGACGGGCCGACCTCGCGACGCTGACGTCCCTGGGCGTCGACCTGGGCCAGGGCTACCTGATCGGCAAGCCCGCGTTGGAGCCACGGCAGCCACGACCAATGGAGACGCTCCGGCTCGGAGCGGCCCGGAAGACGATCGGGCGGAAGGTCCGCGAGGCCGATCCACGGGCCCGAACCAGCCTTCGGAGGATCGCCGACCACCCGGTCTGAGTCCGGAGCGGGCTCCTCGCGTACCATCGGGCCATGGAGCCTGCCCATCCCTCCCCGACGATCGACGCCGTCCTCAGCGCGCGCCACCGAGCCTTTCTCGAGCAGCCGCTCTTCGCCGCGATCGCCACGACGGACGCGAACGGCGCCCCCCGCCAGGCGGTCATCTGGTACCACCTCGAGGACGACGGCCGGATCCTGATCAACAGCCGCCAGACGCGGTTCTGGCCGGCCAACCTCCGCCGCGACGGCCGGGTCTCGCTGGCGATCCTGGCACCCGACGGCTACTCGTGGCTGGGGCTGACCGGACGGGTCGACGCGATCGACGAGGACCCCGCGCGGAGCCTCGCCGACATCGAGGCGTTGGCCTGGCGCTACCACCCCGACGGACCGGACCCCGACGACCTCGCCTCGTACCGCGCCTACCCGCGGATCACGTTCCGCCTTGCCATCGATCGCGTCCACGACCACCTGGAGGACTGACGATGGCGACTCCGAAGATCGGCTACGCGGCGATGCTCGAGCAGTTCGGCCCGCAGGAGGTCGTCGGCTACTCGGTCGACGCCGAGCGAGCCGGGTTCAGCGGGGTCATGGCGGCCGACCACTTCCAGCCGTGGGTCCCCCAGCAGGGCAACGCCGCCTTCGTCTGGAACGTGATGACCGCGATCGGCGAGCGGACGACGGGCGACGTCGGCCCCGGCGTCACCTGCCCGAGCTTCCGGATGCACCCGGCGATCGTCGCCCAGGCGTCCGCGACGCTCGCCGCCATGTACCCCGGCCGCCACTGGCTCGGCCTCGGCAGCGGCGAGGCTTTGAACGAGCACGTCGTCGCCGGCTACTGGCCCGAGACCCCGGACCGGATCAACCGGATGTTCGAGGCGATCGAGATCATCAAGAAGCTGTTCGGCAGCCGCGGCAGGGACGTCAAGCATGATGGCAAGTACTTCAAGCTCGAGGCGACCCGGCTCTGGACGATGCCCGACGAGGCGCCACCGGTCTACATCGCGACGGCCGGCCCGGTGACCGCCAAGAAAACCGGGATGTACGCGGAGGGGCTCATCACCGTCGGGGCGCCGGAGAGCAAGCTCGAGATGATCCGCGAGAAGTGCGAGGAAGGCTGCCGTGAGGTCGGCAAGGACCCGGCCGGCTTTCGCTACATCCTCCAGCTCCACCTGTCGTGGGCGCCGACGGACGAGGAGGCGTTCCGGAACGCCGTGGTCGAGTGGCCCAACGGCGGGATGAAGTTCCCCAAGCAGGACATCCGCAGCCCGCTCGACTTCGAGCAGATGGCCAAGCTCGTCCGGCCCGACGACTTCGAGGGCCGGATGCTGATCTCGTCCGATCCCGACCAGCACCGCGAGCAGATCCAGCGCTTCCTCGACCTCGGCTTCGACCAGATCTACCTCCACAACGTCGGCCGCAACCAGGCGGAGTGGATCGAGGTCTTCGGTCGCGAGGTCCTCCCGAAGCTCACCGCGTAGTGGTGGCCCGATGACCGCCGACATCCGCGTCGGAGCGCTGCTCTGGCCGCAGACCGATTCGTGGCCGGCGGTCCGTGACGCCGCCGAGCGGGCCGACCGCGTCGGGCTCGACAGCCTGTGGACCTGGGACCACCTCAACGCGATCGTCGGGCCGTGGGAGGGCCCGATCCTCGAGGGCTGGACGACCCTCAGTGCGCTGGCGACGGTGACCGTCCGGCCGACGCTCGGCCTGATGGTCGGCGCGAACACCTTCCGCAACCCGGGGCTGACCGCCAAGCTCGCGACGACCCTGGATCACGTCTCGGAGGGTCGGGCGATCCTGGGGATCGGCGGCGCCTGGTTCGAGCGGGAGCACCAGGCGTTCGGCTTCGAGACGTGGGGCTCGGGCTTCGGCGAGCGGCTCGACCGGCTCGACGAGGCGGTCATGCTCCTGCGCCGCCTGCTCGACGGGGAGCGGATCGCCGACCACCGCGGCCGCTTCTACGCGCTGCGCGACGCGTTGTGCGAGCCGCGTCCGGTCCAGCCCCACCTGCCGATCCTCATCGGCGGCTCCGGGCCGCAGAAGACGCTCCGGACGACGGCCCGCTACGCGGACGCCTGGAACACGGGCGGGTCGGTCGAGGCGCTGCGCCGCAAGGACGCGACGCTCCGCGATCGATGCGCCGAGATCGGGCGGAACCCGGACGAGATCGAGCGGACGGTGTCCGACTGGTTCCTGATTCGGGACGACGCCGCCGAGGCGCGGCGGGTCCTCGGGCGGCTGGCGGCCGCCAACGGCGACTCGCTCGGCGCCGACGACACGGTCTACGTCGGGTCGCCGCGGAAGATCGCCGACGATCTGCGGCCGGTCGTGGAGCTCGGCTTCCGCCACATCATCGTGGACGCGATGGCACCGTACGACGCGGAGACGATCGAGCGGCTGCCCGAGGTCCGCGAGCTGCTCCGCCAGTGACCGCCATCTCGGCTCGCACCGCCGAGCCGCATCCCGCCCGGACCGACCTGTCGCCGGCCGGGCTCCTCGCCGCGATCGTCGACGACTTCCGGGCTTCGGCCACCCGCCGCCGGGGGCTCGCCGGGGAGCGGGTGATCGACACGCCGGCCGTGCTCGCCCACGTGACGAGCGTCCATTCGGCGGACGTCAACCAGGTCGTCCGGGCGCGCCTCGGCGGAGGTCGGGCCGACGTGGAGGGCGCGATCGACGTCGACGCGGCGATCGAAGTGGACGCCGCGATCGCGGCGACGATCCGCGAGTTCGGCGGCCGGCCGTTCCTGTGGTGGGTCGGGCCGGGCGACGAGCCGGCCGACCTGACCGACCGCCTCGTCGCTCACGGAGTCGGCTTCCTGGACGAGATCCCGGGCATGGCGCTGGACCTCGCCGACCTGGCGGACGAGACCGCGTCGCCGCCGCCAGCCGAGCTGACGATCACGCCCGCGCTCGACGCCGCGGCCATCGACGACTTCAACGCCGTTCTCAGCCACGGCTTCCCAGAGGACTTCGGCGACGACGACGCGACCGCGGCAATCGCGGCCGGGACCGCGAAGGTGGCCGCGGAGTCCGGCTACCGCGAGCCGAGCGGCCTGCCGACGAGGTGGATCGGGTCGGTGGCCGGGCGGCCGGTCGCGACCGCCCGTCTCCACACGGCGGCCGGCGTCGCCGGGGTCTACACGGTCGTCACGGTCACCGACGCCCGGCGCCGCGGCTACGGAGCGGCGATGACCCGCCGAGCCCTGCTCGCGGCGCGCGACACCGGCCTGCGCGTCGCGACCCTCCAGGCGTCCGACGCCGGTCGGGGCATCTACGGGCGGATGGGCTTCCGAACGATCTGCAGGTTCCGGATCCACGAGTGGCAGCCATGAAGGAGTGGCAGCCGTGAAGCTCGGTGCCCAGCTCTGGTCGCAGCACGCGTCATGGGCGGAGTTCCGCGACGCGGCGCTCGCCGCGGAGGCGGGCGGCTGGGACTCGGTCTGGACGTGGGACCACCTGCTCGCGATCTTCGGCCCCTGGGAGCAGCCGATCTTCGAGGGCTGGATGGTCCTGTCGGCGCTCGCGTCGCTGACCTCGCGGCTCCGCCTCGGGCTGATGGTCGGGGCGAACACGTTCCGCAACCCGGGCCTGACGGCGAAGGTCGCGACGACGCTCGACCAGGCCTCGAACGGCCGGGCCGTGGTCGGCATCGGGGGCGCCTGGTTCGAGCGGGAGCACGAGGCGTTCGGCTTCGAGACGTGGGGATCGGGCTTCGGCGAGCGGCTCGACCGGCTCGACGAGGCGGTCATGCTGCTGCGCCGCCTGCTGGACGGCGAGCGGGTCACCCACGACGGCCGCTTCTACCAGCTCCGCGACGCGCTGTGCGCGCCGCGCCCGGTCCAGCCGCACCTGCCGATCCTCGTCGGCGGCTCGGGCCCGAAGAAGACGCTCCACACGGTCGCCCAGCGGGCCGATGCCTGGAACACGTCGGGCACGGTCGACGAAGTCCGGGCGAAGCTCGACACGCTCGACGAGCACTGCGCCGCGGTGGGCCGTGACCGGTCCACGCTCGAGCTGACGATCAGCTTCCCGATCACGATCCGGGACGAGGTCGCCGCGGCAGTGTCCGCCGCCCGGGAGCGGTTCCGGGCGAACGGCGTGGAGAACGCCGGCGCCGGGCCGCACCTGTACGGGCCGCCGGCGGCGATCGCCGAGGCCATCGCGCCCTACCGCGACCTCGGGTTTGCGACGGTCATCGTTCGCATGCCGGCGCCATACGACCGTGAGACGATCGATCGAATGGCCGACGTCCAGGCGCTGCTCGCGCCCGGCGGATGAGCGTCGTCGCCCTGGCCGGCGGGGTCGGCGGGGCCAAGCTCGCCGAGGGCCTGCAGGCCGTGCTGGGCGCCGAGCTCACCGTCATCGTCAACACCGCCGACGACACCGAGCGCCACGGGCTGCTCGTCTGCGCCGACCACGACACGGTCATGTACACCCTGGCCGGCCTCGAGAACCCAGAGTTCGGCTGGGGCATCGCCGGCGACACCTGGACGACGATGCACGCCCTCGAGCGGTACGGCGAGGAGGGCTGGTTCCGGCTCGGTGACCAGGACCTCGCCACCCACATCGTCCGGACCGAGCGCCTCCGTCGCGGCGAGCGCCTGACGGCGGTCTGCCGCGAACTCCAGAGCCGGCTCGGCGTCCGCGCCCCGATCCTGCCGATGACCGACGACCCGGTCCGGACCCAGGTCCGGACCGACGACGGCTGGCTCGACTTCCAGGACTACTTCGTCCGGCTCCGCCAGGCGCCCGACGTCCGGGAGGTCCGCTTCGTCGGGATCGAGGCCGCCCGCCCGACCCCCGAGGTCGAGGCCACCATCGATGCCGCCACCGCGATCGTCGTCGCCCCGTCGAACCCGATCGTGTCGGTCGGTCCGATCCTGGCGGTCCCGGGGATCGCCGAGCGGCTGGCCGCCGCCCGGGCCCGCGGCACGCGGATCGCCGCGGTCAGCGGGATCATCGGTGGCAAGGCGCTCAAGGGGCCGGCGGACCGGATGCTCGCGACGCTCGGTCACGAGCCGACGGCGCTCGGCGTCGCCCGCGGCTATGCCGGCCTGATCGACACCTTCATCATCGACACCGTCGACGCCGCGCTCGCCCCGGAGGTGGAGGCGCTCGGCATCCGCGCCGTCGTCGCCGACACGATCATGACCGACGACGACTCACGCGCTCGGCTGGCCCGGTCGGTCCTCGCCGCGGTCGGCGGCGCCTGAGTCGCCGTAGCCGTAGAGCGGTGTCTCGCCGGACGGGAACTGCGGCCGGTAGGCGCGCATCAGCCAGCGGATCGAGCTCTGGGAGCGGAGCGCCAGGATCACCGGCACGACCACGCCGACGACCGCGCCGATGATGATCGATGGCTCCATCGCCATCCGGCTCACGGTGTTGACGGCGAGCCCGGCCAACAGCCCGGCCAGGACTCCGTCGATCACCGCCACCATCCCCGGCATCGTCACGATCCAGTGGGCCATCGCGCTGCCGGGTCGATGGACGCCGAACGTCCGCTCGAGCCCCGCCGGGTCGTCGGTCGTGCCCGAGATGAAGTACGGCGCGAGCCCCGGCCCGATCTCCATGTAGGCGTGGCGGATGCGGTTCATGCCCGCGACCCAGATCGCGTCCTCGCCGTTGACCTCGTCGAGGCGGGTGAACGTCGCGAGGCCGACGAACAGGCAGACCGGCAGCATGACGAGGGCGAATGCCGTGAACTGCGAGCCGAACTGGGACGCCTGGCCGACCAGGGCAAGCGCCACCGCCGTCGCCGACACGACGGACAGGAACAATCCCGCTCGGCTGAACGACTCGTTCCAGGCGAGCGACCGCGTCGCGAGCAGGCTCCAATGCTCCGTGGACAGGATCTGCATCGACCGCGGGTCGTCGAACGGGCTGCCGGCTGTGGCCGTGGTCGGGTCGCGGGCGTCCGATGGCACGGGTGGATGTTCCTGCATGTTTCGTGACCTCCTGCCGCGGAGAATACGAGCCCGATGGACGCCACGACCCTCACCAGCGGCATCGCGATCGGGTTCACCGTCGCGATGGCCGTCGGCCCGATCAGCCTCCTGACGATCCGCCGCACGCTCGCCCACGGCCGGGCGTACGGGCTCGCGTCGGGCGTCGGGGTCGCGCTCGCCGACGCGTCGTACGGCGGCATCGCCGCGTTCGGCCTGACCGCGTTGACGGCGGCCCTCGTCGGAGCGCGACCGGCCCTCGGCCTCGTCGGCGGCGCATTCCTCGTCGTCCTGGGCGCCCGGACGATCCTGGCGGCGCCCAGGGGCGTGGCGAACGACCACGAGCGGCCCGGCCTCGTCGGCGCCGCCATGTCGATCTACGCGCTGACGATCACGAACCCGATGACGATCCTGTCGTTCGCCGCGATCTTCGCCGGGCTGGGTCTGGCCGGACGGACCGCCCTCGAGGCGGCGATCCTGACGCTCGGGGTCTTCCTGGGCTCGGCGGCGTGGTGGCTCGTCCTGACGACGCTCGTGAGCGGAGCGCGGACGCGGGTGACCCCGAGGGCTCTCGGCTGGATCACCCGGGCGTCGGGCATCCTGATCGTCGTCTTCGGCGTCGTCGCGATCGGCGCGGCAATCGGCGCGCTGAGCTGAACCTCACGTCCTCGCCCGACTACGATCCGCCGGGAGGGGCTGCGGTGGCTGACTTCGGGATCCAGGGAACACCAGGCGGGTCAGGTGGGATCCCGGGCTGGATCGACCGGATCCGGGACATCCTGGAGCCGCTGCCTCCGGTCTTCACGACGTTCTGGACGGGCGACCACCTGCTCCACGACGACGAACCCTGGCCGGAGGCGTGGACCCGGCTGACATACCTCGCCGCAGCCCTCCCTCGATGGCGAGTCGGCCATCTCGTCCTCTCGCAGAGCTATCGCAATCCCGGGCTTCTCGGCGCGATGGCCGCCACCCTCCAGCTGATGTCCGGCGGCCGCTTCATCCTCGGACTCGGCGCGGGCTGGCTGGAAGAGGACTACCGCGCGTTCGACTTCGAGTTCCCGCGGCCGGGGGTCCGGGTGGCCCAGCTCGCCGAGGCGATCGAGCTGATCCGGACGCTCTGGACGGAGTCGCCCGCGACGTTCCAGGGCGAGTGGTACCGCATCAACGGGGCGCGGGTCGAGCGGCCGGAGCCCCCCATCCCCATCCTCGTCGGGACGAACGGGCCGAAGGCCCTGAAGGTGACGGCCCGCCTCGCCGACTGGTGGAACTGGGACGGGCCGTGGGAGCCGACCTACCGGCCCGCCTACGAGAACCTGAAGGCCGCCTGCGACGAGGTCGGCCGGCCATTCGAAGAGATGACCCTGACCGCGTCCCTGTCGATCTCGATGCCCGATGATCCAGCGACCTTCGTCCCGAGCTACAGCCACGACTTCTACCCGGGCCAGATCTTCGGTGTCCTGGGACCGACGCCGGCCGACGTGATCCGCGAGATCGAGACGCTCGTCGACGTCGGGGTCCGCCACTTCCCGCTGGCGTTCGACTCCATCGCCGAGCTCCGTCGGTTCGTCGACGAGGTCGTGCCGCACGTCCGATTGGACCCGAAGCCCTAGCATTCGGCCATGCCGGACTCTGTCGCGCCCACACGTGATCGCGTCGTCGCGATCATCCCGGTCGGGACGCTGGCCGGGGCGAAGTCGCGGCTCGGCGCGGTGCTGGACGCCGAGGAGCGGCTCGAGCTGACAGTCGATCTCGCCCGGGCAACGATCACCTCGGCGGTGGCCAGCACCGGGATCGAGGAAGCCCTCGTCGTCACCCCGGATGATGCCGTCCGCCGGCTCGCGGAGGAGCTCGGGGCGCGGCCGCTCCGCCAGCGGGACGGCGGGCTGAACCGGGGGATCGACACGGGACGGGCCGAAGCGGTCGCGGCTGGCGCCGATGCGGTCCTCATCCTCCCGATCGACCTGCCGGACGTGTCCACCGAGGCGATCGACGCCGTCCTCGCGACGCTCGACGATCCTCGCCGACCTCTCGTCGCCATCGTCCCCGATCGACACGGACGCGGGACGAACGCCCTCCTCCTCGCGCCGCCGGACGCGATCGACACCTGCTTCGGCGGTGACAGCCGGGCCGCCCATGCCGCGGCGGCGCGCGAGGCCGGTGCGGCCCTCGTCGAGCTCGACGGCCCGCTGACCCTGGACCTCGACACGCCCGACGACCTCCTCCTCGCCGAGACGATCCTGCGCCCCGTCGATGTCGGCTGAGGGCGGCCGTGTCGAGGCGATCGCCCTCGACGGCATCCCCGAGGTCGGCGTCGGCGATGACCTCGGCCGGCTGATCGGCGACGCGATCGACCGGACGGCCGGCCCCCTCCCGCTTCGGCCCGACGACGTCGTCGTCGTGACCCAGAAGATCGTGTCGAAGGCCGAGGGGGCGATCGTCGATCTGACGACGATCGAGCCGCGCCGCGAGGCGACCGTCTTCGCCGAGCGCTGGGACCGGGACGCGCGGCAGATCGAGGTCGTCCTCCGCGAGGCGCGGCGGGTCGTCCGCATGGACCGCGGGGTGTTGATCACCGAGACGCCGCATGGCTTCATCTGCGCGAACGGCGGGGTGGATGCGTCGAACGTCGGGCCGGAGAGCGGGAGCATCGTCACGCTCCTGCCACGGGACCCGGACGCGTCGGCGCGGGCGATCCGTGCCGCGATCCGCGGCCGGTTCGGGACCGACGTCCCGGTGATCGTCTCGGACTCGTTCGGGCGGCCCTGGCGGTGGGGCATCACCGACGTCGCGATCGGCGTGTCGGGCCTGATCCCGATCGAGGACCTCCGCGGTCGCGAGGACGCCGACGGACGGGTCATGAAGTCGACGATCCGGGCGTCGGCCGACGAGATCGCCTCGGCCGCCGAGCTCGCCCTCGGCAAGGTCGACGGTCGGCCCGTCGCGGTCGTGCGGGGCGCGCGGCCGCTCCTCGGCGAGGGCTCGATCGCCGACGCGTTGATGGCCCGCGAGTTCGATCTCTTCCCGTGAGGGCCCGAGCGTCCCTGGTCGAGGCGGCCCGTGCGGCTGTCCACACGGAATGTGGATTGTCAGGCAAATGCAACATGGGACCCGCCCGACAACTGCAAGGTCCGTCCGAGCCGCACGCGTACTGCCGCCACAAGGTCGCAGGTAGAACCGCCCCGTGATCCCCTCCACCGATGCCGTCCCGTCGGACGACCGACGCCCGCGCCTCGCGTTCACCCCGCCGCCGTGGTTCGAGCGCGCCCTGGAGACGGCGATCGTCGCGGCCAAGGCGGTGACCGTCGCCTGCGCGATCGACGCGCTGGTCAACGCCGACACGCCGCGGCTCCGCGGCAAGGGGATGCGGGTGCGGGCCGTCGGCTATGTGACGGGCATCGCCATCGTCCCGGCGATCTGGCGAGCCCTCCCGAACCGCGGCCGCTACCCGCGCGGCCTCGACCTCGCGGTCGCGCTGCCCCTCCTGATCGATGCCGGCGGGAACGCCCTCGGGCTGTACGACGAGGCCCACCTCGACGACGTGGTCCACGTCCTGAACGCGGCGATCGTCGCGGGGGTCGCCGGAGCGCTGTTCGCGAGCCGGACGGACAACCCCTGGGAGGCCGCGTTCGCCGGGACGGGCACGGCAATCGCGGGCGAGACGTTCTGGGAGATCGGCGAGTACGTGGCGATGAAGGCCGGCGCCACCGGCATGGGCCTGACCTACGGCGACACGATCGGCGACATGGCCGACTCGGCGTTCGGCGCCGTGCTGGGCGGCATCGTCACGTGGCTCCGGATGCCCCGCGACAAGGAGGCCCGGAGCCGCGGCTGGCGACATGCGATCGGCGGCTGGCGGGAGGTCGGCGAGCCGGCGGCCCTGGCCGGCGGTCGTGGATCCGCCGCCGACCGCGCGCTGGCGGGCGCGGTCGGGTCCGTGCCGAGACGCACGCCATGACCCCGACGATCGGCGTCCGCTACGTCGGCCATGCCACGGTCCTCCTGGAGCTCGGCGGGCTGCGGATCCTGACCGATCCGTTCCTGCGCGATCGCCTCGGCCCGCTCCGCCGTCACGGACCCACGCCGCTGCCGGCGGCGCTCGGGCCGATCGACGTGGTCGTCGTCTCCCACGCCCATCCCGACCACTTCGATCGGGCGTCGCTCAAGGCCGTCGCCGGCGACCCGCTCGTGATCGTCCCGCGCGGCCTGGGCGGAGCGGTCCGCCGGTCGGGCCTTCGTGCCCGCGAGGTCGTCGCCGGCGAGACGGTCGCCATCGCCCCGGGCTGGACTGTGCTCGCGGTCCCGGCCCGCCATTGGCGCTCTCCCGCCGCGCCGCGGGCGGCCTCGATCGGCTACCTGATCGAGGGACCGGGCCGTTCCGGGATCTATTTCGCCGGCGACACCGCCCGCTTTGCCGCGATGGCCGAGCTCGCCGACCGGGTCGACATCGCCCTGCTGCCGGTTGGCTCGTGGGGCCCGCACCTCAGCCCGGGCCACCTCTCACCACGCTCGGCGGCCGAGGCGGCCCGCGACCTCCGGGCCCGGTTCGCCGTCCCGATCCACTGGGGCACGCTCTATCCGGCGAAGCTCGAGCGGCTGCTCGGCGCTCGCCTGCGGGAGCCGGCGGCACGGTTCGAGGCCTGGGCGAAGCGGCTGGCACCGGCCGTCGAGGTCCGCTCGCTTGCTCCGGGCGAGTCGACCGTGATCCCCGCCTGAGGCGCGGCCGGGGCAGACGGGGCAGACGGGCCTCGCCGCACGATCGCCGCCCAGACGAGGAGCCCTCCCAGGCCGTAGCTCGCGGCGGCGATCCCGAACAGCACCGACAGGCCGAGGGCCGCGCCGATGGCCCCGCCGACGAGCGAACCCACGATCGCCCCGACGCTGACCGTCGTTCCGGTGGCGATGCCCTGGGCCGTGGCCTGGACCGTCCGCGGCACCGCGCCCGAGACCCAGGTCACCGTCCCGACGTAGACGAACGCGAACCCGAAACCCCCGAAGATCGACGCGGCCACGATCTGCTCGGGGGACGTCGCGAGGGCGCTGGCCAGCGCACGGAGCGCGTACGCGAACGCGCCGATGACGATCAGCCGCTCCGCTCCGAGCCGCCGAGCCAGACGGGGAAACGACAGCATCAGGGGGACCTCGACGAGGGCTCCGAGCGAGAAGACCGCGGCGATCATCGTCGCGTCGCCACCGAGTCCCGCCACCCGCAGGGCGATGAACCCGTTCAGCGACGCCTGGGCCGTCCAGATCACGGTCGAGGCGAGCACGAACAGCCCCATCCGCGGGATGCGCAGGACGCCCCCGATGCGGCTCGGCGACAGGCCGGCGAACGCCTGGCCGACCGCGTGGTCGACGGTCATCCGCCGGCGCTGGATGGGCGATGCCGGCTCGGGGCCGGTCATCCGCAGGAGGACCCAGGCGCCAACTCCGGCTGCAGCCAGGAGGGGCACGTTCAGCACGAACAGGCCGACCGGACCGAACCGCCCCACGGCGGCCCCGGTCGCGAATGCGACGACGATGAACGCGGCGGATCCCCACGCCCGGGCCTGCCCGAACCGCTCGCGACCGCCGATGATCCGGACCACGCGGCTGTCGACCATCGGGATGATCCCGGCGAACGTCGAGGCCACGATGGCGATCGCCACCGACAGGACGAGCGGCGACGCCGACAGGCCGAGGAGCGCGGTGGCGGCCGCGCACAGCAGGCCGGCGACGAGGATCGGCCCGCGCGCGTCGCCGACCCCGTCGGCGAGGGCGCCCCACGTCGGCGCCGCGAGGAGGCTGACCGTCGCATGGAGCGCAAGGAGCGCCCCGACGCCGCCCACGTCGAGGCCCCGCGAGCCGAGGTACAGCGCGATGTACGGGACCCACGCGCCGACGGCGCCGAACAGCAGGGCGTAGACAGCCGCCGCGCGGCCGATCGAGCTCAAGGTGCGCCGAAGCAAACCGCACGGCACGTCGTTCGGTCAACTCCGGTTTGGTGCGCGCCGGCACCGGACGCCGTCGCGGAACTGCAAGGCAACCGCCAGCCTCCGGATCGACCTGCGTGACGCAGGTTTCGGGACGATGCGAGCATGCCCCAGACCGTCCTGTTCGATCGCTACCGGCTCGTCGCGCCCGCGGGCACCGGCGGCTCCGCCGAGGTCTGGCGGGCGATCGACCAGAAGACCGGCGACGAGGTCGCCGTCAAGCGCCTCCACCCCGTGGTGTTCGCCGACGAGGCCGGCCGGCGCCGACTGCAGCGCGAGTTCGACGCGCTTCGGGCGCTCGACGAGCCGCATATCGTTCGCGTCCGGGATCTGCAAATCGGCGATCGGGAAGCCGCCCTGATCCTCGATTACGTCGACGGCTCATCGCTTGCCCAGACGCTGGCGGAACGACGCGAAGCCGGCGACGGACCGATGGCGCCCGAGGCCGCGGTCGCAATCGTCGGCGAGGTGGCGGCGGCGCTCGCGGCCGCACATGCCGCCGGCATCGTCCATCGGGACGTCACCCCCGGCAACATCCTCCTGCCGCCCGGCGGCGCCAGGCTGACCGATTTCGGCATCGCCCACGCGAGCGGCGACCAGACCGCCGTCACCGCGACCGGCCTGCTGATGGGGACGATGCGCTTCCTGGCCCCCGAGCAGCTGCGCGGCGAGCCGTCGACGCCGGCGAGCGACCTGCACGCCCTCGCGGCGACCGCCTACGAGATGCTGGCCGGACGGCCGGCATTCGAGGCGACGTCGCCGGTCGGTCTCGTCGAGGCCCAGCGTGCCGGGCCCGCGCCGATCGGAGGGGTCGGCCCGGCGCTGGACGCGGCCGTCCAGCACGGGTTGGCCGTGGATCCGGCCGACCGGCCGGCTGATGTCACGGCGTTCGCGGCGTCGTTGTCGGCGGCCCTGGCCGCCGAGCCGACCCAGGCCCTGACGATCCCCGACGAGGTCGCCGTCGCGTCACCGACGCGGGCCGCCGAGCTCGCCGGTCCGCTGGCCGCGCCGATCGCCAGCGCCGTCGGCGCGGCGCCGCCGGCCGTCGCGAGTGGAGCTCCGCCGACTCCGCGAAGGACTCGATTCAACCAACGCCGACATACCGTGCCGGCGCTCGTCGGCATCGTGGGCATCGTCCTGGCGGCCGGCCTCCTGGCGGCCGCGAGCGGATCGGACCGGCCACTGTTCGGCGCCGCGAATGGCCCCAGGGCCTCCGCGACCGCCTCGCTGGGGCCAGCACCGACGGCCACGCCGACAACGACCCCCACGCCGAAGGAGCACAAGGGCCACGGCCATGGCAAGGGTGAGGGCGACGGCTGAGCCGTCATCGCGAACCGGCAGACCGGCGTTGACACGCCGGGCTGATCGAGCTGGCGCTAGCCCTCGCCCGCGGCGGCCTCGCCCGCCGCGGGCGAGTCACTCTGCGAGGATGCGGCGCCGGTCGCCGAGCCGATCGGCTCGAGGTCGATCGTCCGGACCTGCCGCGTTCGGCCTGCCTCGGTCCGCACGACGGCCGACGGGATGACGCCTGTCGACATTCGATCGATCGTCGCGATCTCGCCCGAATACAGACCGGATCCGGTGATCCGAACCCGATCGCCGACCTTCAGGCCCGCCCGACCGGCTCCGGCCGAGAGGTTGATCGAGGCAACCGTCGGACGCGCGTACGGCACATCTGAGCCCGGGCTACCCGGTCCTCCCGGCTCACCTGCCCGTGGAGGGCGAGGGGCTGCGTTGCGGGGCGGTGGGTAGACGGTCTTGCGCTTTCGGGCGGGCACAGTCTGAGCGGACCTCCGGTCTCTTGGTCGATCGCCGGAACGCAGCCCGCCAACAGCGCGCGCCACGGGTTCTGGCACGCCCAGTCTGCCATACGACCCTGATCCCACCGTTACCGACCATTCGTCCCACCCTCCGCGGTCGACACGTACCACGGCAGGAGCGTCGCGGCTGTGACCTCGCCCGACTGCCCAGCGATGGACAGACCGTGGCACTGGCAGCGACCATCGACTGTGCCGACAAGGAGGACGAGTGATACGCGGTCGACGCGGTCATGCCAGGGAGCAAGACGAACCGCGGATCCCGCACCGCGAGCCGGCCGAGAGCACGGGAGGCTTGGAGGCGGTGATCGCTGCCGAGCGGAACCCGATCCGGCGCTTCCTGAAGGTCCTCGGGCCCGGGTTCATCAGCGGGGCTGCCGACGATGATCCGAGTGGGATTGGGACCTACGCCACCGCAGGCGCATCGCTCGGCTTCGCGACGCTCTGGACAGCCCTCCTGACGTTTCCGCTCATGGCGGCCGTTCAGCTGGTCTGCGCCAAGATCGGGATGGTCACCGGCAAGGGCCTGGCTGGCGTCCTCCGTCAGCACTATCCACGGTGGATCCTCTACGGCGCGGTCACGGGTCTATTCGTGGCGAACACGATCAACGTTGGCGCGGACCTCGCGGCCATCGCCGCGGCGATCAATCTGTTGGTGCCGCCGCTGCCCATCGCTCCGCTGGTCCCGCCGATCGGCCTCGGGATCCTGGCCCTCCAGATCTGGGGCTCGTACCGGCTCATCGCCAGAATCTTCAAGTGGTTGACGTTGGCGCTGTTCGCCTATATCGGCGCGGCATTCTTCGCCCGGCCGGATTGGGGAACAGTGCTCGCCGCGACGTTCCTTCCAACGATCAGGCTCGATCAGGCGTTTCTGCTGACGCTCGTGGCAATCCTCGGGACAACGATCTCGCCCTACCTGTTCTTCTGGCAGGCGACCCAGGAGGTCGAGGAGGAGGTCAGCATGGGCCGGACGCAACTCTGGCGCCGCCGAGGAGCTACCGATGGGGAGCTCCGGTATGCCGCGCTGGACGTCAACGTCGGGATGTTCTTCAGCATTCTTGTCATGTACTTCGTCATGCTGGCGACGGCCGCGACGCTCCACCAGGCCGGCAAGACCGACATCACGTCCGCGACCGATGCGGCTCAAGCCCTGCGCCCGCTGGCGGGGGACCTGTCGTCGGTCCTCCTGGCCGTCGGGCTCATCGGTAGCGGCGTGCTGGCGGTCCCGATCCTGTCCGGATCGGCGGCATACGCCTTGTCCGAAGCCTTCGGCTGGAAGTACGGACTCGACCAGAACCCTGCGCGGGCCAAGCAGTTCTACGCGGTCATCGCAGTCGCGACGCTCGTCGGCATCGGCATCGATTACCTCGGCATCAACCCGATCGACGCCTTGTTCTTCACGGCCGTCGTGAACGGTTTCGTCGCGCCACCGCTGCTGATCATGATCATGCTCGTCGCGAACAACCGGAAGATCATGGGCAAGCGCAGAAATAGTCGCCTGACCAACGTCCTGGGTTGGGCGGCCGTCGCGATCCTGTTCCTGGCGGCCGGCGTCTTACTGGCAACGAGCATCTGAATCCCGACCGGCCGGTCCGCTCAGCACAGCCGGCGCGGCTTCCCGCGATCGAGCCGAGCCCGCCCCGTCAGATCGCCCGCATCCGGTTGTTCTTCGCGTCGTGGGTCAGCTCGGCCTTGCCGAGCGCCTCGAGGAGTGGCGGCATGTACACGCCGAACCGACCGCGCAGGCCCTTCTTCACGCCGTACCAGCCGCCGCGCGGGTTCGAATCCGAGCGCCCCCACGCCTCGACGCTGCCCTCCGGGGCCGGCTTCTGCTCGTCGGCGCCACCGAGCGCTACCCAATCGCCCTGCTGCTTGAGCCAGGCATGCAGTTCATCGATCGCCCGGGCGTCATAGAGCAGCCTCGTGCCGCCGACCTGGCACACGATGGTCGGCGGATCCGACGCCTCGTCGCGGTACATCGAGTACTCCGACGTGCCCGGCGGGGTCTTCAGGATCCACGGGTCGTCCTTCGTGCCGCGCGCAGTCGCCATTGGGTGCCTCCTCGTCGTCACCATGCCGCGACCACGCGGCCGCCATGCATAACCGAAGCGCTACCGTAACCGGGGCCGCCCGCGGGAGCGTCGCTCACCCGAACATGGCCTACGATGCTGGCCATGGGTCAGCCGAGCGTCGCCGACGCCGAGGTCGTCGTCGAGGACAACCCGGAGGAGTCGCGCTACGAGGCACGGGTCGCCGATCGGATCATCGGGATCGCCGAGTACGAGCTCCCCGACGAGCGAGGCCCGATCGTCTTCATCCACACCGAGGTGCTCCCCGACGTCGAGGGGCTGGGGGTCGGGAGCCGGCTCGCCCGCGGCGCCCTCGACGACGTTCGGCGGCGCGGCCTTCGGGCTGTCGTCGAGTGCCCGTTCATCAGCGCCTACGTCAAGCGCCACCACGACTACGACGACCTGATCGAGCGCTGACGAGGGGCCTTCGGCCTACCCGTGTCGGCGTCGACCGGCCCAGGCGACGACCGGCAGCGCCAGGATCGGTGCCTCGAGCGACGAGTACAGCAGCCCGCCGCCGCGCGAGTTCACCACCGAGGCGACCCAGTCGCCCCACAGCGCCCCGAACGGCAGGCTCAGCGCGATGAGAACGGCGAGGCCCAGCCACCACGAGCGTCGCCGCACCCCGAACAGGGCAAACGGCGCGAGACTCGGCTTGAGCAGGACGAAGGGCGCCGCCGCCCGCGAGGCACCGACCACGGCGAGCGCCATCGCCGCCATCGACCAGATGACCGGGTTGCCGGTCCAGATCTTCAGGAGCGTGGTCGGGTTCGCGAGGCACAGGGCGATCAGGGGCCAGACGAGCGGCCGCGGCCGGAGCACAGCGACGGTCGCGGCCACGACACCCAGCGGAATCACCCACCACGCGACCGCAGCCACGACCGACCACGGCGCCGCGCTCGCGACGGCGAACGGGACGAACAGCCACAGCGCGACCGGCGGGTAGAGGACGTCGCCGGCCCGGATCTCGTACGGCCCGGCGAGCTGGTACGACTCGTAGAAGGAGCCGCCGCCGAGCCAGCGGTTCGTGACCTCGCGATACAGCTGGAAATCGACCCCGAATGGCTGCTCGAGGGGATGCGGAACGAGCGCGACGAACAGGACCGGGATCGCGAAGGCGGCGATCGACAGGACCGCCGCAAGGGCGGGTCGATCGAGCAGATCCCGTACCTGAGCACCACGCGACGAAGGACTACTGGTGGAAAGCCCACCGGACCACATCACACGCATCCTGCCATCCATGCCCCGGATCCCGTCCCGGAACACCCGTCTCATGCTCGGAATCACGCTGATTGCGGTCGCCTCCGTCGGGGTGGCAGCGTCGGTCTTCGCCGTGACCGAGGCCGAGCAGCGACGGATCGACGCAGACGCCGCGACCCTCGAGCACCTCGACCAGCTCGTCGCGGTCCTCGATTCAGCCGTCGGGCGGCAGGAGGTCGGCCTCGACGATTACGTCCTGTCCGATCAGCCGGCCGCCCTGTCGAGCTACCAGGACGCGGTCGCCGCCGAGGCGCAGACGATCGCCGCGATCCACGCCGGGGGCTTCGGCCTGCCGGATGCCGACGCCGCGGCCGACATCGTCGGCACCCTGGGCTCCGACTGGCGCCGGCTCATCGCCGATCCCGCGATCCGCGCCCGCCAGGCCTCGAACGCCACGGGGATCGCCGCCTTTGCCGCCGAGGCGGTGAATGACCGGGCCGGCATCGACAGCGCGCGCACGCACCTGACCTCGCTCGTCGACACCGCCCACGCGGCGCTCGACGGCCGCTCGTCCGTCCTCAGCGTGGCCCGCGCCATCGCGACGTGGACCAGCTTCGCGATCCTGTTCGTCGCCTTCGGCCTCGCCCTGATCCTCGTCCGACGGTTCAGCCGGACGGTCGAGCGCGACGCCCGTGAAGCGGGCGTCGTCAATCGCTTCACCGAGGTCACGTCGTTCGCGGGCGACGACCGGGAGATCGCGGCGGCGAACCTCGTCGCGCTCGGCCGGCTCGTCCACCCCGACGCGTCCGTGATGCATGTGCTCAACCGGTCGATGGATCGGGCCGTGCCCGAGGCGACGACCGGCGACACCGTCGCGGAGGTCCTGCCGCTCGGTGCGCTCGAGCGCTGCGCCGGGATGTTGCGTGGCTCGATGTTCGTCGCCGAGGACCTCGCCGACGATCTCAGCGTCCACTGCCCGATCTATCCCGCGACCCGCGGGACCCTCATCTGTGTGCCGCTGAGCAGCGGCGAGCGCGTCGGCGCCGTCCACCTGTACTGGTCGACGCCGCGTGCCCTCCCGCTCACCCAGCGTGCGGGCGTCGTCCGGATCACCGAGCACGCGGCCCTGGCGATCGGCAACCGCCGGCTCCTCGCCGCCCTTCAGGGCCAGGCCGACACCGATCCGCGGACCGGGCTGGCGAACAGCCGCGCGTTCGACCGGGCGATGGAGGAGAAGCTGAGCGCGCGGGCGAGCGCGGAGTCGCTGTCGGTCCTGATGGTCGACATCGACCATTTCAAGCAGTTCAACGACCACCATGGCCATCCGGCCGGCGACGAGGCGCTGCGCGTCTTCGCGGGCGTGCTTCGATCGTGCCTTCGTGACGGCGACGTCGCCGCGCGCTATGGCGGTGAGGAGTTCGCCGTGCTGCTGCCGGGCAACGATCGCGACGCCGCGTTGGCGATCGCGGAGCGGATCCGGTCCCGAGCCGAGTCGACGATCGTGTCGCTCGCGCCCGGGCTGACCGACCGGATCACCGTCTCGATCGGGGTGGCCACGACGCCGGAGCACGCGCTCGATCGGATCACGCTCCTGCGCCTCGCCGACGAGGCCCTGTACGACGCGAAGAACGCCGGCCGGAACCGGGTCGTCGTGCTCGCACCGGCCGACGCTGCCGCCGACGTGCCGATCGCCCACGCGGGGCGCAAGCGTCCGGCGCGGGCCGAGGCGTCCTCCTAGGAAGCGAGCGAGCAAAAGGGGGCCCGGCCCCGAGGGCTCGGGACCGGGCCGGGTGGTGTGCTGGCGCCTCTCGGCGGAGGGATCAGCGACGCGTGGTCGCCGTCGCCAGGATCTCGCGGGCCTTCGCCGGGTTGTTCGTCACGAACGAGACCGTGACCTCGCCGCCGGTCATGCCGGACGGCAGGATCGCCTCGATGTTGACGCCGGCATCGGCGAGCCGACGGGCCGCCTGAGCAAGGGAGCCCGGCTTGTGGGCGAGATTCGCCTCGACCGTCTCGAGCTCCTTGAAGGTGAACCCGGCCGATCCGAACGCCGCCCGTGTTCCCGCATCGTCGGACGTCACGACCGCGGCACGGCCGCTGTCGCCGCAGGACGCCCCGGCGATGTTCTCGATGTTGATCCCCTTGGACCCGAGAGCATCCGCCAGCTTGGCGAGCGTACCGGGCTTGTTGTCCAGATCGACCAAGAATGCATGCATCGATGTGGACCTCCGCGACTCAACCAACCCGTCCGAGCGACAGTGGCGCCTCCTCGAGGGCGGGCCGGGAGACCCTCGATTCTAGACCCATCGCCTCGTGCTGGCGAATGCCGGGCGACGATCGCCGACCCCACGATCGACGTCCGCAGAGGGTGACTTGCGATTTCACGCAATGGTTGCACAAGCAACCATAACTCACCCTATGGATCCAGGATGTCCGCCATCTCGAGCAGGAGCGGCAGGCGGACCGTGAACGTCGTGTCGCCGACCTCGCTCACGACCGTGATCTCCCCGCCGTGCTGTTCCACGATGTGGCGCGTCCCGGCCAGTCCGATCCCGGATCCGCTGACCGTCCCGGCGATGTTCGTCGCCCGGTAGTACGGCTCGAACACCCGATCAAGCTCGCCGGGCGGGATGCCGATCCCGTGATCGCGGACGACGAGCGTGGCCCACTCCTGGTGGTCGCGCTCCTCCTCGCGGACCTCGATCGTGATCTCGCCCCCGCGGGGGCTGTACTTGACGGCGTTCGAGATCAGGTTGGCGACGATCCGTTCGATCCGGGCCTCGTCCCAGTCGCCCAGGACGCGGTTCTTCTCCGACACGACCGAGATCGTGTGGCGCGGGCTGATCTTCTGGTACTCCGCGGCGAGCCGGCGGACGATCTTCACCAGGTCGGCTGGGCCGACGTCGAGCTCGAGCTCGTGGCCCATCCGCAGCCGCGTCAGGTCCAGCAGCTCGTCGACCAGCCGGACCAGCTGGGCCGTGCTCTCATCGATGACCTGCAGGCCATCGGCGATCGCCGTCGAGCCGGTCGCGCCCTGATCGCCGCGCGCCAGCGCTCGCTGGAGGAGGTGGGCGTTGCCCTTGATGATCGTTGCCGGTGTCTTCAGGTCGTGCGAGATCGCCGCGAGGAACTCGTCCTTCTGGCGATCCAGGTCGCGCAGCGGGCTGATGTCCTGGAACACCGCGACGCCGCCGGCCGGGTGGCCCTGGCCGTCGCTGAGCGGAGCCGCGTTCACGAGGATGGGGACCTCGAGGCCGGTGATCGCATTCGTCACGATGAGCTGTTCGCCGCGGACGACCTCGCTGTTGAACACCGCCCGCGCCAACGGATGGTCCTTGGCAAGGAACGTGCCGCCGTCGACGCGACGTCCACCGGGGGCGCCGAGCGGGTCGCCGTCGGAGGTGACCGCATTCGGGACGGCGCCCATGATCTCCGCCGCAGCGGCGTTGCTCAGGTAGACCAGCCCGGCCGCGTCGGCGATGAGAATGGCTTCCGGCATGACGTCGACGACCTGGCGCAGTCGTGCCAGGCCCGCTTCCGCCTCGACGCGGGCCGCCTGCTCCTGGACCAGGTCCTCCGCTCGCATGTTGGCGGCGATGGTCGTGAGGACGATCCCGATGCTCTCGGCCAGCTGGTCCAGGAAGGCGAGATGGATATCGCTCAGCTCCTCGACCGAGGCGAGCTCGATCACCGCCCTCGTCTGGTCCTCGAACAGGACCGGCAGCAGCACGATCTGCCGCGGCGACGTCCCGCCCAGCGAGGACCGGATCGTCGCGTAGTCGGCCGGGATGTCGCGAAGCTGCGTCCGGCGGCGGTCCTCGGCGCACTGGCCGAGGAGCCCCTCCCCGACCCGGATCGTCGGCGCCGGCGCCGGAGTCAGGTGACTCGGGTACGTCGCGAGCAATGACAGCTTCGGCGATTCAGGATCGAGGTCGCTGATGTAGATGACCCCGCGTTGGACCCCGACGAGCGGCGCGAGCTCGGTGAGGATCAGGCGGCCGACCGTCCTGACGTCGCGCTGGCCCTGGAGCAGCCGCCCGAACCGGGCGATGTTCGTCTTGAGCCAGTCGACCTCCTGGTTCCGCTGCGTTGTCTCGCGCAGGTTACGGATCATCGCGTTGACGTCGTCCTTGAGCAGCTCGACCTCGCCCTGGGCGTCGACCTGGACCGAGCGCGACAGGTCGCCGCGGGTGACCGCGGTGGCGACCTGACCGATCGCCCGCACCTGGGTCGTGAGGTTCGCCGCCAGCTGGTTGACGTTGTCGGTGAGGTCCTTCCACGTCCCGCCGACGCCCTGGACGTCGGCCTGACCGCCCAGCTTCCCTTCCGTGCCGACTTCGCGGGCGACCCGGCTCACCTCGCTGGCAAACGCGTTCAGCTGGTCCACCATCGTGTTGATCGTGTCCTTCAGCTCGAGGATCTCGCCGCGCGCGTCGACGGTGATCTTCTTGCTCAGGTTGCCGCGCGCGACCGCGGTCGTGACGTCGGCGATGTTCCGCACCTGGGTCGTCAGGTTGGCGGCCATCGAGTTGACGTTGTCGGTCAGGTTCTCCCACACCCCGGCGACGCCGGGGACCGTCGCCTGGCCGCCGAGCTTGCCCTCGGTGCCGACCTCGTGGGCGACCCGGGTCACCTCGCCGGCGAAGGCATTCAGCTGGTCGACCATCGTGTTGATCGTGTCCTTGAGCTCGAGGATCTCGCCCTGGACGTCGACGGTGATCTTCCTGCTCAGGTCGCCGCGGGCGACCGCCTTCGTGACGTCGGCGATGTTGCGGACCTGCCCGGTGAGGTTGCCGGCCATCGAGTTGACGGAGTCGGTCAGGTCCTTCCATGTCCCGCCGACCCCCTGGACGTTCGCCTGACCGCCGAGCTTGCCTTCCGTCCCGACTTCGCGCGCCACCCGGGTCACTTCGCCGGCGAAGGCGTTGAGCTGGTCGACCATCGTGTTGATCGTGTCCTTGAGCTCGAGGATCTCGCCCTGGACGTTGACCTGGATCTTCTTGCTCAGGTCGCCGTTGGCCACCGCGGTCGTCACTTCGGCGATGTTCCGGACCTGGGTCGTGAGGTTGCCGGCCATGAAGTTGACGCTGTCGGTGAGGTCCTTCCAGACGCCGGCGACGCCCTTGACGTCGGCCTGGCCGCCGAGCTTGCCTTCCGTCCCGACCTCGCGGGCGACGCGGGTCACCTCGGAGCTGAACGCGTTCAGCTGGTCGACCATCGTGTTGATCGTGTCGGCGAGCCGCTTGTACTCGCCCTTGAGGGGCTTGCCGTCGATCGTCGAGGCCATCCGCTGGGAGAGGTCGCCGCGAGCGACGGCGTCGAGGACGCGGCTGACCTCGAGCATCGGGCCGGTGAGGTCGAAGACCAGCTGGTTGACGGCCTCCTCGTTGCGGGCCCACGAGCCCCACGGTCCGATCGAGACGCGGTGGCTGATCCGCCCCTCGCGGCCGACCGCCCGGCTGATCCGCCGCAGCTCGTGGG
The DNA here is from genome assembly GCA_005882635.1 of Chloroflexota bacterium. GTDB lineage: Bacteria > Chloroflexota > Limnocylindria > Limnocylindrales > CSP1-4 > CF-46. Next base: position 65,760 of record VBFG01000047.1, read on the forward strand.
CGGTCCGCTGGTTCAGCTCGACGATGTCGTTGAAGGTCTCGGCGATCGAGCCCTCGATGCCGGGCGCGCCTTCGGGCAGTCGGACGCGGAAGTCGCCGTTGCGGAGCTTACGGAGCGCGTGCAGCAACGCCGACTGGTCGAGGCCGTCAAGCGTTTCGACGGTTTCGGCGGTCGGGAGAGCGTCCGTCTCGACGACGAGTGGGCGGATCTCGGTCTGCACAGAGTCGACTGGGCTCCGCGCGGTATCTGGGGCTCGGCACAGCCGAGTGGATGAATGTCAGCCGAGATTCCATTGCAAAGTCGTTGCACCGGTGGCGATCCCGTGACAACGGCGCCGCGTCCGATCACTGCCCGGTGCTGTGGTGCAACGGCGCCGCCGTCCGACCGGGGCTATCCTCGATCCCATGACGATCACGGCGACGCGCTCGGGCCTCGTATCCGTCAACGAGATCCAGCTGTGGTACGAGGTTCACGGCAGCGGCAAGCCACTCGTCCTGCTTCACGGCGGCTTCGGGGCGGTCGACATGTTCGGCCCCAACCTCGCCGCGCTGGCCGAGAAGAGCCAGGTCGTCGGGCTCGACCTCCAGAGCCACGGCCACTCGCCGGCGGCCGACAAGCCGATGACGTTCGAGACGATGGCCGATGACCTCACCGCCCTGATCGAGCAGCTCGGCCTCGCGAAGGTCGACCTCATGGGCTTCTCGCTCGGCGGCGGTGTCGCGCTGCGGACGGCGATCCAGCACCCGGACGTGGTCGACCGGCTGATCCTCGTCTCGACGCCGACGAGGCGCTCCGGCTGGTACCCGGAGATGACCGCCGGGATGGACCAGATGGGCCCGGCAGTCGCCGAGCCGATGATGCAGTCGCCGATGTACGCCTCCTATCGCGAGATCGCACCGAATGTCGACGACTGGCCCAGGCTGGTCGAGCAGGTCACGACCCTGATGCACGAGGACTACGACTGGACCGCCGACGCGGCCAAGCTCCAGATGCCGGTCCTGATCGTGGCCGGTGATGCCGACGGGTTGCCGCCGCGCCACGCGGTCGAGTTCTTCGAGCTGCTCGGCGGCGGCCGGCGGGATGCGAGCTGGGATCGATCGGGGATGTCGAAGCATCGCCTTGCGATCCTGCCGGGCGTGACCCACTACGACATCAACGTCCATCCCCTTCTGGCGACGAGCGTGAGGTCGTTCCTGGACGAACACTGAGCCGAGTTTCGACCGTTGCCCCTCGGCAACACGGGGCGTACCATCTCCCACCCGTCGAGTCGCGACGCGTCCGGGAGCGTCGGCAGGGACGGAGACAGCGAGGCGCGACATGTCGGACGAGCAGCCCGAGCACGGTTCCGAGACCCCCACCGAGGAGGCCACCGCCTCGTCGAGCGCGAATGGCGCCGGCGACGGGTCGATCGCCGTGGCCGATGCCACGGAACCGGCGCCGATCGCGGGTCCCGAATCCAGCGACGACGGATCGGCCTTCCTGGCCGAGCTCGCCCGGGCGATGCAGACGACCGCGGCCGCCGAACGAGCCCGCGTCTCGGACGACACGGACCGCCGCCGCGAGGCCCATGTCGCCGAGATCCACGCTCGCCGCGACGCCGAGATCGAGAGGATGCGCGAGCTCGCCGACCAGGACGCTCGCGCCGTCGACGCCTGGGCCGAGCGGGAGCGCCAGCGGATCCAGCAGGAGCGCGAGCGCCGGAGCCAGGACCTTCAGGCCGATCTCGAGCGGAGCCTCGCCGAGCATCGGGCCAAGATCGACCGGGAGACCGACGGCGTCGAGGCCGCCGTCGCCGCCTATCGGATCGAGGTCGATGAGTACTTCGCCGCGCTCGATCGCGAGACCGATCCCGTCGCGCTGGCCCAACGCGCCGGCCGCCGGCCGGTCTTCCCCGACCTGAGCGCGATCGGCCCGGATGGCACGAAGTCCACGGCGATCGGCGACGCCGCGCCCGTTGGCGAGCCGACCCCGATCATCGGCGTCATGGACCGGGAGAGCCCGACGAAGCTCGCTCAGGCCTGGTCGCAGTGGAACGCATCGATCAAGGCAGCCGACGAGCGAGGGGCAGGCTCCGCGACGCCGGCGGAGGAGGCCGGAGGCGCGGCGAACGAGGCGACCGATGGCTCAGCGGAGTCCGAGCCCGTCGGCGTCGCGTCAGCCGCCGAGGGAGAGACGCAGGCGAGCGCGAGCGTCCATCAGGCGCAGGGCTCCGGCCCGATGAGCTGGCTCCGCCGCGGCGGCGACCACAGCGGCGGCTAGGTCCGCCCGACGACGGCGCGCGCCTGCCAGGCGCGCCGGCGCTCCCAGCCGCCGCGTGCGCCTCCCAGACGCGCTCCATGCCGTGTCCACGCTCGCCCAGTTGTCCGCCGCGTCTGCCAGGCGCCATTCCCGCACGGCCGTGTAGGGCTCGGCTCGAATTCGAGCGCCGGATGTCGAAATCGGGCGGCGGTCCCGAGCGAATGTCTCCGAGGTGCGCCTGACAGGACCGGCTGGCCCGCTGAGGATCAGCCTAGGAACCGAGATCGGCCGGCATGTCGCCGATGCCGACCGACCAGGCGACGGCCCAGTTGCCTCGGGTCATCTCGTCGAGCGTGAGCGTCTGCATGGTCTGGCCGGCCAGGTTGAACGTGTAGGTCGCGACCTCCGGCAGGTCGCGGACCGTGAACATCCATTCGCAGCCCGTGCCCTTCAGCGCTCCCGTCCCGAGCGTCGTCGAGCCCAGGACGGTGCCCATCGCGTCCTCGACCGAGACGACCGTGGCCGGTCCGATTCCCGATGAGCCTGACGCGCCGCGGCAGGTCGAGCCCGTCACCTCGCAACGAGGCCAGCTCCCGCGACGACGGCCACGGCGAGCGCGGCGACGGCCAAGAGAATCACGAAGAGCCAGGCCCGTCCGGCCGTCCGCCGCCGCTGGACCGGCGGCGCCGGCGCGATGACGCCGCGGAGGACGTTCGGCTGCGGAGCCGGACGCGGCCCGCTCTCGACCGGCGCGAAGTCGAAGTCGAATCCGCAGCTCCGGCAGAAGCGTAGGGCGCTCGTCCGCCGGGCCCCGCAATGTGGGCACGATTCGCTCAACACGGGGACGGAGTGTAGAGGCCGGACGGAGGGTGGAGGGAAACGGGGCCACGCACGCTTGACAACGGGGGTGGAATGGACCTGAACCCCAGCGCCCCTTCCCTCGCCCCGTGCCCCCGTCGGCCGTCCGCCGACCGCGAGGAGGTCCTGCGATGACCAGCCTGGTCCGTCGTTCCCTGGTCCTGGCAACCCTGGCCGCGCTCCTGCTCGGCGTGCTGGGCGCCTCGGCGCCGACAGCCATCGCGGCCCAGCCCACCTCCACCCGGGTCGCGGGCATCGACGTCGACGCGTCGACGATCCCGCAGCTCCAGTCGCTGATGAACCGACATCGGCTGACGTCGGTCGAGCTCGTCCAGTTCTACCTCCACCGGATCCAGCGGCTGAACCCGAGGCTCCACGCCGTCATCGTCGTGAGCCCGACCGCGCTCGCCGACGCCCGCCGGGCCGACGCGCTGCGCCGCGGCGGCGATCATCGACCGCTGCTCGGCATCCCGATCATCGTCAAGGACAACATCGACACGACCGGCATGCCGACCACGGCCGGCTCGTGGTCGCTCGCCGACAGCAGGCCGAGCGACGCGTTCGTCGTCGGGCGGCTGCGGGCCGCCGGCGCCCTGATCATCGGCAAGGCGAACCTGAGCGAGTGGGCGAACTTCCGGTCGATCCCATCGTCGAGTGGCTGGAGCGGTATCGGTGGCCAGACGAACATGCCCTACGTGCTCGACCGCAACCCCTGCGGCTCGAGCTCCGGGTCCGGTGTCGCCGCCGCCGCCGACCTCGCCGTGGCCGCCGTCGGCACGGAGACCGACGGCTCGGTCGTCTGCCCGTCCGGTGCGAACGGCATCGTCGGGATCAAGCCGACGGTCGGCCTCGTGAGCCGGTCCGGGATCGTCCCGATCACGGCCGACCAGGACACCTCGGGTCCGATGGCCCGCAACGTGACCGACGCCGCGGTCCTCCTGGGGGCGATGACCGGCATCGACCCGACCGACCCGGCGACCGCGGGTCAGGCGGGCCACGCCTTCACGAACTACACCCAGTTCCTGGACGCCCATGCGCTCGAGGGCGCCCGGATCGGCATCTGGCGCAAGGACACCTATGGTGACCTCACGAAGGCCCAGATGGAGCCGGTCCTGGCGGACGCGATCGACGCCCTCGAGGCTCAGGGCGCGACCGTCATCGACCCGACCGACATCGACCTGACCGCCGCCTTCACCAGCGAGTTCACCGCCCTCGAGTGCGAGTTCAAGACCGACCTGCCGGCCTACTTCGCCGCCCACACGGCGGCCGGCTATCCGCGGACGCTCCAGGACGTCATCGACTTCAACGACACGCATCCGAACCTCGAGGGACCCTGGAATTCGCAGATCTTCATCGACTCCGAGGCGACCGGCGGGCGGTCCGATCCGGACTGCCAGGCGGCTCGCGCGAACGCGACCTCCGGCACGCAGGCGGCGCTCAACGACGTGATGACGGCGAACGACCTCGACGCGATCGTCGCCCTGACGAACGGCCCGGCCTGGGTCACCAACTCGAACCCACTGGAGGGCGACCTCGACGGCAACTTCCTGCTCTTCGTCGGGTCGTCGACCGCGTCGGCAGTCGCCGGTTACGGGACGATCACGGTTCCTGCGGCGTACATCGACGGCCTGCCGATCGGCATCTCGTTCATCGGCGGCGCCTGGGACGAGCCGCAGATGATCGCCTTCGGCTATGACTTCGAGCAGGCGACGCACGTCCGGGTCCCGCCGACCTTCGTCCCGACGATCGGCCCGAACACCACGGCGGGCCCCGCCGTCGCGAGCCGCGCGGATCGGGCCGCATTGCCGGGCCGCGGCGGGCGATCGGTGATGATGCCCGTGCGCTAGGCGATCAACGGGGGTGAGGGGAGTGTTCGGCGCGAACGCCACGGCGCGCCGTCGGCGCCCTTGACAACGGGCCCGCGATGCGCGCGAATCGCGCAAAGGCCGGTGCGCCGCCGCACCTGGGACTTTCGGTTGAGATTGAAGGGAGCGATCGGGCAGGTCATCGTCGACAATGCGGAACCTCAGCGTCCATCCGATCCTCGATCGGTGTGACAGGTGCTGGGGTTCCGCCTCGTTCGAGCGAGGCACCGCCTCGGTACGAGGCGACGGCATGACCTGCCGAACACAGGGGGTGGAATGAGACGCCTCGGTCCAGGGGCCCACGCGGCCGCCGCGCTGGCCGCCGGATTGGTGCTCCTCGTCGGCGGTCTCGTGCCGAGCGCCGCCGCCCAGACACCTGACAAGTCCGACGTCGTCCTGGTCCTCGACTTCTCGGCGTCGATCCTCCAGGACGCGACGAACCGGAACCGCTTCGGGGCCGCCCTCGAGCGCATCGCCGATCGTGTCGACGCGATCTCCATCGACCTCGTCGCCGGCGACACGACCGTGTCGATTGTCCAGTTCGCGACCCGCGCCGCGGATGTCCCCGGCTGCGCCGACCTGAAGCTCCTGAACAACCCGGCGACCGTCGCCCGGTTCGCCGACTGCCTCCGCTCGGTCGCCGGCGCCTATCGGAAGGGCCTGTCGTCGGCGCTGACGAAGAAGATCGGGGTCGACACGAACTACGTCGCGGCGATGGAGGCCGCCGCCCGACACCTTCCCGTGGACGCTGTCCGGCCGGCGCTGATCCTGTTCACCGACGGCAAGCACGATGTCAAGGGCGTCCCGGTCAGTCAGGTCCAGCCGGCCCGCGACCGGCTCTTCGGCAGCCGGCCGTCGTTTGCCCTGCTCCCCGTCGGCATGGGCCTCGACCCCGCGGAGCGCGGGGCACTCGCCACCGGGCTCGAGCGGCTCGAGCTCATCCGGAACATGCCGGCATGTGTCAGCGGAACGGTGTTCGAGTGGCCGCAGGTCGTCTTCCAGTCAGCCGACGAGGCCGGCAACGCCGTCGCGGTCGCCCTCCAGGACGCGACCTGCACGTTCACCGCGGCACCGACCCCGACCCCGCCGCCCGCGCCGACCCCCGCCGCCGTCACCGGCGTCTCCCTCACGCCGGGCGACGGCCTGATCGTCGTCGATTGGTCGAAGCCGAGCGTGGTGACGCCGTCTCCCGGCGCCTCGGCCGTGCCGATCGTCGACTACCTCGTCCAGTGCCGGGCGGGCAACGGGGAGCCGATCGGCTCGAAGGAGGGCGTGTCGCTCACCACGGAGGCGACGGTCGACGGGCTCGTCAACGGCACTGCGTATGTGTGCGAGGTCGCCGCGGTCGGTCCATCAGGGCCAGGTGCCTTCACGCCGGCGGGGGCCCCGGCTACGCCGGTCGGCCGTCCGCCCGCTCCGGGGAAGCCCGCGGTCGAGGCGCTGAACAGCGCGATCCGGATCAGCAGCCCGCCGGGGACGGACTCGACGGTCACCTACCACTACGAGTGCACCGACGATGGCGGCGCGACCTGGCCGGCCACCGCCGACACGCGGGCGGACATCGCGACCGCCCAGATCGCCGACCTCACGAACGGCGTCGACTACCGCTGCCGCGCCTACGCCCAGAACGCGATCGGCGTCAGTGACCCATCGACGCTGTCCGACTCGGTCCGGCCCTGCAACTCCGTCCTGCAGTGCAACGCGCCGCTGGTCCCGATCCTCGGCGGTCTCGCCGCTCTGCTCCTCGCCGGCGTCGTCGTCGCGTTGTTCGCGCTCATCCGCGGTCGCTCGCCCGGCTATGTCGTTGCGGTGCTCGACGTCGTCCATACGGCGAACATCGGCCACGGGTCGAGGCTCGGCATCGCGATCGTCCGGCAGCCCGAGACCAGACGGATTACCGGCATCGTCGCGGACAAGGGCCGGAACGCCGACATCCGGATCCGACGGCTTCGTGGTGGCCGCTTCGCGGTCAGCGACCGGACCGGGAGGAAGGTCGTGAACGACGGCGACGCCGTCGTCGTCGCCGACTCGGTCGGGGTCCGCCACAGCCTCGCCCTCCGGGCGTTCGCCGGGAGTGCGGCCTCGCGGGTGGCGAGGAGCCGCTAGGCGGCTGCCCGACGAGCTACGTCCGGCGCCGGGTCCGGCTCCCGCGGGCCGCCGCCCGACTCAGCTCGCGAACCTGGGCCTGGAGCTGTTCGGCCACCAGATCGAATGGCTCCAGGCTCTGTTCGGCCCGGGCCAGGACGACCGCGCCTTCGCTCGAGGCGACGAGGGTGGCCGCGAAGCGGTCGGCGTCGGTCGGCGTGAGGCCACCTCGTTCCAGGAGTTCGGCCAGGCGGCGGCGCCAGCCCCGGAACACGAGAGCGGTGTGACCGAGGAGCTCCGGCGTCTCCGCCGCGACGGCGACGGCGAGGACGGCGCAGCCGGCCTCGAACTTCGAGCGGATGAGGACCTCCCGCCAGATGTGGAGGAACCAGTCGGCGATCGCCTCGGCAGGCTCGCCGGCCTTGCGGTCGAGGAGCGCGATCGCCGATTCCCCGGCCGCGTCGAGCGCCGCCCCGATCATCTCGTCCTTGCCGGTCGGGAAATGATGGTAGACCGAGCCCCGCGGCGCGCCGGAGTGATCCAGCACCTCCGAAAAGGAGGTCGCCTGGAGGCCGCGTCGGGCCAGGAGGGCGACGGCGCTCGCGACCATCCGTTCGCGCACTCCGCGGGCCATCGCACCTCCCAACCTCTTTCAGCCCTGGCTTGACTATGATACTCGTCATAGTCCATCCTCTATGTCGTCCATCATAGTCGACCGCCCGAAGGCCCCCGAGGAGTCCCCGCCATGCCGATGATCGACGTCTACGCCGCCGCCGACCTGTTCCCCGAGGGCGCCGATCGGGCGCTCGCGGCGGAGCTCACCGCCGCCCTCCTCCGGGCCGAAGGCGTCGCCTCCCCCGGGCCCGCCCACACCAACAACACCGGCGCGTACATCCATCGCATGCCGGCCGAGACCGTCCACACGGCCGCCACGGACCGGGCGCGGACCGTCCGGGTCCAGGTCATCACCCCGCCCGGCGTTCTGACCCGAGAGGGCCAGAAGCAGCTCGTCGCCGACGCGACCGAGATCGTCGCCCGGATCGCCGGCGACCCGACTCAGGCCGCCCGAACGTGGGTGCTCCTGACCGAAGCCGCCGAAGGCGGCTGGGGGATCGCGGGCACTGCGTACGGCCTCGCGGAGTTCGGGGCTCTCCTGCGCTGACGATCGGCCCGAGCCGACTCCGTTCATGCCGGCGCGCGGAGGAAGCCGCCAATCGCCTCGGGAAAGACGTCGAGCTTGACGCCGGCCGCGGCTGCTTCGCGGCGGAGCTGGTCGAGCGCCGCCTCCGGCGCCGGTCCGTAGACCTCGAAGCCGGCCAGTTCGATGAGCCCCGCGAGGGACGAGCTCCGCTCGTCGGAGCCCTCGAAATGGCGGGCGAGCGCAGTCGCGTCCGGGAAGGCGTGGATGATCTTGGTCTCGGTGCCGGTCGAATCGAGATAGGCCGCGAAGAGCGCCGTCTGCGGCTTGGACCCTCCGATCATGTCGACCCCTTTCGCGAACGCGGCGATCCACTCGTTGCGTTTCCCCCCGGCGACCCGGAATCGGCTGATGAAGACGATGGGTTCGGCCATGGTGGGCCTCCTCCGTTCTGCGACGACGACCGCGTCATCCCGGCACATACTGATCGCTGACGCCATCGCTGGAGCGGGAATGAGCGAGGCACCGACCGGTCCATCGACTGGACCCGGCGAGTCGGGCCCGGTCTCGAGCCGGGCGGAGGACGACGCTCGCAGCCGGCTCATGACGAACCAGCGGGCGCGGCGCCTCAAGCGGTTCTGGCGGATGCTGCCGAGTGCGCCGCGCTGCAAGATCTGCAACGGTCCGTTCGGCCCACCCGCCGGCCCGGTGCTGCGACTCATCGGGAAGGGCCGCTGGCCGGGCAACCCGCGGTACTGCCGCGGCTGTTTCAGGGACCTGTACGCCCATCGAGAGGGCGCGGAGGTGGAGTGCAGCCTGTTCTTCGCCGACGTCCGCGGCTCGACTCGGTTGGCCGAGACGATGACCGCCACGGCATTCCGCGCGCTGCTCGATCGCTTCTACGCCGTCACCGCCGAGGTCCTCGTGGTGCACGAGGCCGTCGTCGACAAGTTCGTCGGTGACGAGGTCGTCGGCTTCTTCGTGCCGGCCCTGGCGGGCGCCGATCACGCGCGGCGGGCCATCGACGCGGGGATCGCTCTCCTGCGCGCGACCGGCAACGACGGCGAGGCGCCGTGGGTCCCGATCGGGATCGGGGTCAACACCGGGGTCGCCTACGTCGGGGCGGTCGGCACCGCCGAGCACGTCGAGTTCACCGCCCTCGGGGATGCGGTGAACATCACGGCCCGGCTCGCCTCGGCGGCAGGTCCGGGTGAGCTCCTCGTCAGCGATGCCGCGGCTCGGGCGGCTGCGATCGACCCCGGCGGCCTTGAACGCCGCCGGCTCGACCTCCGAGGCAAGACCGCGTCGACCGACGTGATCGTCGTGACGGCTCGCCCCGAGGGTCGCGAGGGACCCGCGTAGCACAAGGAGGATTAGAAGTCGGTATCTCCGACGCGATCCGCCCGAATCCGGTCCCCTTTCGCCTTGTTTACCTGTCCTTGTGCTATTCGGCGAAGAAAGACGCGCCCGGCCCGACCCGCCCGGCCACGATGCCGCCAGATAGCACTCCTTGAACTACCAGTGCGCAAGCGCGACCGGCCCGACGCGCGCGACGACGATGCCGCCGAATTGCACTACTTGAGCTATGTGCGACGGCGCACCGCGCACGACCGCCCAACCCGGCGGCAGGGGCCTACTCCGAGGGTGACCCGAATCGGTGGTGGTCGGCCTCGAATCCCCCGCGTAGCCTGCGCATGTGGATCGGTCCGTCTCTCATTTCCGCATGCCCGGCGGTCCTCCGGTCGTCGGTTTGTTCGGCGGCGCCCTGGTCCTCGTCGCGCTGTCCCTCGTCGGCCTCGATGGGATCGGGACGGGTGACACGCGACCCGTCCTGATCGCGATCGGCGACGTCGTGGCGTTCGGCTTCATCCTCGGTTCGGGAGTGGTGCTGGTCGGCGGTCTGCGTATCTCCGCCGAAGCCCTCGAGCGCCGGACCCGCGAGGTCGAGGAGGCCGGCTCGCGCCTGCAGGTCCTCGTCGAGCACGTCCCGGCTGCCGTCTACATCGACCTGGCCGATCCCGAGGTCTCCGACGGCGGTCGCCTCGCCTACATGAGCCCGCAGATCTCGGGCATCCTCGGCTATCGGCCCGAGGAGCTCGTCAGCGATCCGGAGCTCTGGCCCAGCCGGATCCACCCCGACGACCGCGCTGCCGCGATCTCGGCGTACGAGGCGCACTGGCGGACCGGCGAGCCCCTCCGGGCCGAGTACCGGATGCTCGCCCGCGACGGCACGGAGGTCTGGGTCCGTGACGAGGCCTACGGGATGCCGGACGACACCCAGAGCGGGCGGCAGCTGTCCCAGGGCCTGCTGATCGACATCACCGACCGGAAGCGGCTCGAATCGAAGCTCATCCACGACGCCCTCCACGACCCGCTGACCGGGCTGGCCAACCGGGTCCTGCTCCGCGACCACCTCGAGCGGGCGCTGGCGCGGCAAAGCCGGAGCGCGGGCACGGTTGCCCTGCTGTTCGTCGACCTCGACGACTTCAAGCGGGTCAACGACTCGTACGGCCATGCCGCCGGCGACCAGATCCTGTGCGCCGTGGCGGATCGGCTGGTCGGGGCGGTCCGGGCCGACGACGTCGTCGCCCGCCAGAGCGGCGACGAGTTCGGGATCCTCCTCGGCCTGGTCCGCGACGCGGACGAGGCGATCACATCGGCCGAGCGGATCCTCCGCGAGCTGCGCCGGCCGATCCCGCTGGGCGGGCACCTCGTCGTCGTGGGCGGCTCGATCGGGATTGCCCTCGCCACCGAGTCCGAGACGACCGCCGAGGACCTCCTGACCCAGGCGGACGCGGCCATGTACGCGGCCAAGGCCGATGGCAAGGATCGCCACGCG
>VBFG01000137.1 GCA_005882635.1 Chloroflexota bacterium
AAGCTCGGTCTCGGTGACACGCCCGACTACCACCGCCGCGTCCTGGCGGTGCTCACCTACCTCCGGGCGGGCTGAGCTCGGCGGCATCCCGGCAGAAGTCAGCCGAAGAGGTCATCGCGGCAGAGGGTTCGGGCCGGTCGCCGTCACGAGGCGCTGCGGGATCCAGTCGTCGACATGGACGAAGCCGTCGATCTGGCCACCATCGAGCTCGACCGATGCCCGCAGTGAAAGTCGATAGAACTTCACGTGGGTGAAATCCTCGAACAAGATGTAGACGGGGTCGGGTGTGCTCTTCGGGCCTTGGAATTGCTGTCCCGTCAGGACGGGCTTGTGGGCTTCGACGAACGCGTCGAAGGTGTCGCCGACCACGACGCCGAGGTGCTCTAACCCCATCTTGTAGACGCGCTGGTGGACGGGCGGGATGAGCTCGATGAGCGGGACGACCTTGCCTTCGAGGACTTCAAGCCGCTCCGCAGGGACGATCAAGGAGATCGGGCGGCCGTTCCAGACGTTCTCGCGGTTGGCGACGGCGTGGCGTTCGATGAGCCCCCGCACGCGGACGTACTCGTCCCACTCGGCTACCCGGTACGCGAGGTGGCTCAATTCGTATGAGCTGATGTCGATACCACGGGAGAGCAGGCGGTCGCGCTGCTGCGCGGCGAACGCCCGATAGTCCCCGATGATGTCCTCGACCGGATTCGCCATGATCCGTCCCCTTCCGGACGCGGTGAGCGTCGTCGATCCTGGGGCCCGCTAGCCCGGAACCTCCGGTGCCTTCGGGCGCGGCGCGTGCCCGTGGATCACCTCGAACTTGGTCGTGTTCGTTGGCACCTCCACCTCGCCGTCGCGGAGGACGAGGTCCAGCGCGCCGCCGCCGGCGCGGAGGTTGTGGATTGTGACCGCCGGTAGCCAGTCCGGGAGGGCCGGGTTGACGTAGAACGGCGCAGCTACCCAAGCGGCGTATTCTCGGACGACGCAGGGATGCGAGTGAGGGAGGGTCACGATGGACGGCAAACGGTCAGGCGTCGCCCGGCGACGCCGAGTTACGGTGACGGGCGTTATCGCCGCGATCGGCGTCCTGCTCCTGGGCGTCTCCGGTGCGGCGGCGGCACCCAGCTATCCGAACTCTATGGCATCGACGGGCGATTCGATCACCCGGGCCTACAACACCGGCTCGGTTGCCTTCACCGACAACCCGGGGGCGTCGTGGTCGACGGGCACCAATTCGACGGTCGTCAGTCACTACACCCGGCTGCTGGCGCTCAACCCGGGGATCGCCGGGCACGCGTTCAACGACGCGAAGAGTGGCGCCCGGATGGTCGATCTCAATGGTCAACTCGGAACGGCGGCCGGCCAATCGGTCGACTACGTGACGATCCTCATGGGCGGCAACGACGTCTGTCAGCCGAGCGAGGCGGCGATGACCTCCGTCGCGGACTTCACGGCGCAGTACTCGAACGCGATGGCGACCTTCACGGCCGCGTCGCCGAGCACGAACGTCTACGTCGTCAGCATCCCGAACGTGAAGACCCTTTGGTCGACCCTGAAGGGCAATGCGATCGCGCGGTTCGTGTGGGCGATCGGCGGGGTCTGCCAGTCGATGCTCGCGCGTCCGCTTTCAACGGCCCAGACGGATGTCGATCGGCGGGCCCGCGTCCTCCAGCGAGAGGTCGACTTCAACGCCGCCCTGGCGAGCGTCTGTGCGGCGTACACCCAATGCCGCTTCGACGGCAACGCGGTGTTCAACGTCGCGTTCGTCGCGAGCGACATCTCGACCCGCGACTACTTCCACCCGTCGATCTCGGGCCAGAAGAAGCTCGCGGCGGTCAGCTGGTCCGCCGGCTACTGGGGACCCTAAGACCCGGGCTACTGGAAGGCGGTGAGCGGGAGGCGGAGGACGGTGTTGTGGTAGCCGTCGACGACCCACACCGACCCGGCCACCATCGCGATGTCGCCGCCGCCGCCGAAGGGGACGTCAGGGACGAGCACGCGATCGATCGTGTTGGTGACGGGACTGATCCGGACGATCCGCCCGTTGTCAGGGCCGCCCCGATCGACGGTGATCCACGGCGAGCCGTTGATGAGAAGCGGGTTGTGGCCCGTGCCTCCGAGGTCGACGGTGACGACTGGCGCATTCGTGGCCGGGTCGATGCGCAGCACGCTCTTGGATGACTCGCAATCGGCCAGCCAGACCGCATCCGCGGCGATGCCGAATCCGCCACACGGGGTGAACTGAAGGGGCGGGCGGATCGTGGCCTGGATCGCGCCGGACACAGGATCGATCCGGGCGATCGTGTCGTTGTTCGGGACGTCGACCCAGATGCTGCCAAAGCCGATGGCGAGCCAGTTTGGCCCGCTGGCGCCTGTCGGGCCTACGGTGGTCGTGGCGACGATCTTGTTCGTGGCCGAGTCGAGCCGCATCACCGTTCCGGTGCGGGTATTGGCGATCCAGACGGCGCCCGGGGTCGTGACGACGCCTTTGGTAAGCCCGACGGGGATGCTCGCCGTCACTTTGCCTGCCTTCGGATCCACCCGGTACAGCACCTGGGCATCCCAATTCGTCGCCCACAGGCTGCCCGCCCCGGAGGCGACGCCGTTGTAGAGGTCCGTCGTCTTGCCAAGCGTGATGGTCGCGGTGACCTTCCCGCCCGTCGGGTCGATTCGATCGAGCCGCCCGGACGACAGGACCCAAAGCTCGACCCCGTCGGTGATTATGGCGATGGGTCCCTGGATCGGGAGCGTGACGTCCGCCGTGGCCGAGATCGGGCTGGGTCCGGGTGGCGTGATCGAGGGGCTCGGGCTCGGGCTCGGGCTCGGGCTCGGCGAAGCGGTCGGTTCCGGCGGTGCCGGCGACCCGAGACCGATGATGCTCGAGGCCAGGATGACGATGGCAAGGATGGCTGCGACGAGGATCCATCGCGTCACGTGCGCCGAATCACGCCGCGGTCCGATCGTGATCTTTCCCCACGGGACGTTGCGGGCCTGCGGCGCCGACATCGTCCGGGCGAACGTCTCCTCGAGGAGCCGGCCTGGCGCGCGGTCCGGCGCGACAGCGCCCATCCAGCCGGCCAGCCGGCGGTCCATGTCGCGATCCATCGGACCCCTGAGGTCGGTCTGATCGCTCATGCCGACCTGCCTTCGGTGACGCTGACGCCGCGATCGTCCGCGTCGAGCTCGGCGCGCATCGCGGCGACGCCATAGCGCACGCGTGACTTGACGGTCCCGAGCGGGATGCCGAGGGTCTCGGCGATCTCGACATGGCTGAGCTCGAGGTAGTGCTGAAGGGCGAGGACGATCCGCTGGTCGACCGGCAGTCGGCGGAAGGCTCGTTCGAGCCGATCGGACTCGGCCGAGGCCGAGGCCGTGTCGACCACCGACCGCTCCCCGATGACGGCGAGGGAGACTTCGGCTCGCCGATGGACGCGACGCGCCTCGTCGTAGCAGGCGTTCACGACGAGCCGCCGCAGCCACGCGTCGAATCGCTCGGCGTCACGGAGCCGCGGGATCTCGCGCCAGGCCCGGACGAGGGCGTCCTGCGTCGCGTCTTCCGCCCGGTCGGTGTCGCGCAGGATCAGGCAGGCCAGGGCGTAGAGCCGGTTCGAGGCACCGCTGACGAGCGCGGCGAACGCATCGTGGTCGCCGCGCATCGCCAGCAGGACCTCGCCCGTGCTCATGGCGGTGGGTTACGACCAGCCTCAGTCGCCGGCACCGACGCCGCGGGGTTGCCATGCCGGAACAGCCTGGAGGCCCGTTCCGGGGACCAGCTGATGCTGATCGCTCCCGTCGGCGTTCATCACGTAGACCGGTCGGTTCCTCGTGCCGAGCGACTGGAAGTCCCGCAGGAACGCGATCTTCGTTCCGTCGGGTGACCAGGCCGTTCCGAAGTCGTCGCCGATCGCGCACGGCGACGGATCAGACGGTCCGCAACCGGTCAGCTGATGCTGGCCGGAGCCGTTGGCGTTCATCACCCAGATCTGTCCGTCGCCGAAGCCACCGCTCTGGTAGGCGATCTTCGAACCGTCCGGGCTCCAGTCCGGAACCTGGTCCTTGACCCGGTTGTCGAAGGTCAGCTGTTGCTTGTGGGACCCGTTGGCGTCCATCACCCAGACCTGCTCGTCGAGCGGATTGCCGTCGGCGTCGAATTGCTCGCCGTGGATGAACAGAATGCGCTGGCCGTCGGGCGACCAGACGGGATAGTCGTTGATGCAGAACGTATCGACCCCGGGACAGTCGGTGAGCTTGGTGAGACCGCCGCCAGTCGTCGCGTCGACGACGTACACCTCGTCGCTCGGGTCCGAGCCGACCGCCCCGAGGAAGGCGATCTTCGATCCGTCCGGCGAGATGTCCGGGAAGATCGCGAAGGCGTCCAGGTGAGTCAGCTGGCGCTGCTTCATGCCGTTCTGCTTCATCGTCCAGATCTCGAAGCTGCCGCTCACGTCGGAGCAATAGGCGATCTGGCGGCCGTCCGGCGAGTAGGCCGCGCACAGGTGGTTATGACTGCCGGCGGTGAGCTGCCGGAGGCCGGTCCCGTCGGGCAGCACCGAGAAGATGTTCGAGCTCCCATCGGCGAAGCGCTGGCCGAACGCGATGCGCCCGTTCTCGGCTCCCGGGTAGGTCGCCAGCACGGGGGCGAGCCCCGGCCCGGCGAGCGTCGCCGCCAGGCCGATGGCCAGGGCAACTGAGCGTGTGCGGTTCATCGGATGGGCCTCCCTCAACCCTGGACGGCCCAGGTGACGAGTGCCGTCTGTGTGCCGTCCGAACCGATGACGCTCGGCGAAGGCCCACCCGATCTATCTGGAGCTGCGGGCAGGCGCTCCGTTCTTC
>VBFG01000107.1 GCA_005882635.1 Chloroflexota bacterium
GCCCGCTCCAGCTCGGCGGCAAGCTCGGCGCCGGAGCCGAGCGCCTGGGCGTCCGGATCGCCGGCGCGGTACGGGTACGCAGCCGACACATGCCGGAACCGACCGAGCCAGCCCTCGTACGGCCGGCGGAGCGGCCGCCGTCCGGACAGGTCCAGGGCACCGAGTGTGTTGCCGTGATAGCTCCCCCAGCGCGAGATGACGATCCACCGATCGCGCCGGCCCTGGGCGAGGTGGTAGGCCCGGACGAGCTTGAGGGCCGTCTCCATCGCCTCGGAGCCGCCGCTGACCGGATAGATCGCCGGGTCGTCGACCGGGAGGCGAGGCCCGACCTCCGCGGCGTAGGCCTCGAGTGGCTCGTTCGTGAAGGCGGAGCCGTGTGCGTAGGCGAGCCGGCCGAGCTGCTCTCCGATGACCCGGGCAACGGACGACCTTCCGTGGCCGACATTGACGACGATCGCGCCACCGGCGGCGTCGAGGTACTCGCGGCCGGCGGCGTCACGGATGGTCGCATCGTGCGCCTCGACGGCGACCGGCAGGTCGGGGTCGAGAGAACGTCGGAACACGCGACCGGTCACGGCCGGGATGCTACCAGCGTGCTCAGGCGCGACTGCGTTCGCGCGACAGCGTTCGGCGTCCAGGCGCGACAGCCGTGGAACGCGACGGATAGCCGTGGTGTATGGCCTACGTTTGGCAGTGGAGGGCCGTCCACTGGTCGATGACGACAACGATCTGATCACCCGCGCGCAGAGAGGCGAGGTCATGGCCTACGAGTCGCTCGTCCGGCGGTATCAGGACGCCGCCGTGCGGACGGCGTACCTGATCGCGCCCGATGGTGATGCCGAGGACGCCGTCCAGGAGGCGTTCGTCAAGGCCTATCGCGCGCTCGGCCGGTTCCGTGATGGGTCCCCGTTCCGGCCGTGGCTCCTGCGGATCGTCGCCAACGAAGCACGGAACCGACGGCGCTCGGCCGGCCGGCGGGCGGGTCTCGCCCTCCGGGCTGCCGAGGATCGCCGGCCGGGCGATGCGGCCCCATCGCCCGAGTCGGCGGTCCTCGACCGCGAAGAGCGGGCCTGGCTCGTCGGCGCGATCAACGACCTCGGCGACGCCGACCGCGAGGTGATCGCCGCCCGCTACTTCCTCGACCTCAACGAGGCCGAGACCGCCGACGTCCTCGGACTGCCGCGCGGCACGGTGAAGTCGCGCCTGTCCCGCGCGCTCGGGCGCCTCCGGGATCGCCTGTCGGCCACGACCGAAGGGCCGAACCGTGGCTGACGTTCGACGGCTCGCGCAGCTGCCCGACGCGGCGTTCGAGGAGGCCCTCCGCGACCTGGGCCGCAGCCTCGCCGTTCCGGCCGTCCCCGCCTCCGCCGCCGGCCTGTCGGCGGGCACGACCGCCATCGATCCGGCCCGCCGGGCGAGGCTCCGGATCGAGGCTGCCGGCTTCGGCCCGGCACGGCGCGGCCTCGCCGATCGGCTGGGGCTCGGCTGGCCGACGTCCGCACGCCCGATGCGTCGAGGCCTCGTCCTGGCCATCGCCGCGATCCTCGTCTTGGCCGCGGTCGCCGGCGCGATCGGCTTCGGCCTTCCGGGCCTCCGGATCGTCTTCGGCCCTGGACCCACACCGACGCCCGTCCTCAGCCCGTCGATCGGCGCGGCGAGCCCTTCATCGTCGCCCGCCGCGAGCCCGACGCCCACCCCGACCGCCGGCCCGCCCGGCTCGACGCTCGGCCTCGGACGCCAGGTGACGCTCGCAGAGGCGACGGCCCAGGCGCCGTTCCCGGTCGCGGTGCCCAGCGACCCCACGCTCGGGCCGCCGGACACCGTCTGGATCGATGGAGTCGGTCGGGTGACCCTGGTCTGGGCCGCCAAGCCGGGGCTGCCGTCGACGAACGAGCCGGGCATCGGACTCATCGTCACTGAGCTACCCGGCCGCATCGAGCCCGACTACTTCCAGAAGCTCCTGAACGCCCAAACGACGATCGAGGACGTCGACGTCGGCGGCGCGGCCGGGTACTGGATCAGCGGGGACCCGCACCAGTTCATCTACGTCGACGCGTCCGGCCAGCCGGTCTTCGAGACCCGGCGGCTCGTCGGTGACACGCTGGCGTGGTCGGTCGGTCCGGTCACGTACCGGCTCGAGAACGCTCTCGGCCGCGACGAGTCGATCCGCCTCGCCGAGACGATTGGATAGCGTGGAACCGCTCCGAGCGACGAGGTGTAGAGAGGTCGCCGACGGCGACAGCCCCGCCCGGCGACGGTGGAAGGCAGACCGATGCGACTCGTCCGACCGCAGCACCCCGCTCACCTCTTCCTGACTGTCGCGGCCCTCGTCGCGACCGCCTGCGGGGCCACCCCGCCCGGCGTGGCGACGCCGGCCCCATCCACCGGCGCGCGCCTGCCGGAGGCGTCGGCCGAGGCGAAGGTTGCCCTGCCGCCGAGTGCGATGCTCGCGGTCGGACGTGCCGGCGTACCCGGCCTGGAGGTGATCGAGACCGATCGATCGGACCCCGCGCTTCGGATGCCGCTCGGCGTCCCCGATACCGACTGGGTCCACCTCCTGACGACCCTTCCCGACGGGACCGGCACGATCGTTCGGAACCACCGGTTCGGCGACGAGACCGGCCCCGAGGTCCGCCTCGACGGCCATTGGCGCCTGCCGACGATCGGCCAGGATCCGCTGCCGGTCGGTCGGTCGCTCGATGGCTCGACGGCCGTTCTCGTGGAGGACCGCGGCGCCGGCTACGCCGCGACGACCCCGACGCGGTTCGCGATCCTCCGGCTGGATGGCGACGGCAGTCCCAGGCTTCTCCGGATGATCGAGCTCAAGGGATCGTTCGAGTTCGATGCGCTCTCGCCGAACGGCTCGGTCCTCTATCTGGTCGAGCACCTCGACCCGGGCAACGGTGGGCGTTACCAGGTCCGTTCGATGGACGTCCGGTCCGGCGCTCTCGACGCGACGCCGATCACCGACAAGCGCTTCATCGACGAGCCGATGGCCGGCGTCCCCATCACCCAGCTGCGCCGTGCCGACGGCCTGGTCATGACCTTGTACCGAGGCGACGAGCATCCGTTCGTCCACGTCCTCAACAGCATGGATCGCTGGGCCGTCTGCCTCGACCTGCCGGCGAACGGCGCGGCTGACGCAGCCGCTGCGCTCGACTGGGGACTCGCCGAGACCGGCGATGCTCGGACGATCTACGCGGTCAACGCGACGCTCGGCCTGGTGGCCGAGATCAGCCCGGGTGAGCTGACCGTCCGGCGGACGGCTCGCCTGCCCGCCTCGACATCCGCCGGTCCGGCGATTGTCCTCGCGAAGTTCGGACACGAGGACTCGGGCCCCGTCGGGCGGCGCGCCGCCGTGACGCCCGATGCGGGAACGATCATCGCGGGCGGCGCCGGCGGCGTGGTCGGGATCGACCCGAAGGACCTCAGCCTGGCCTGGCGCGCCCTCGACGGACAGGCGGTCGGAGGGCTCGCCCTCACCCGCGATGGGACGAGCCTGTTCGTCCTTCTCGCATCGGGCCAGATCGTGGCCTTGAGCACCTCCGATGGCTCGAGCCGCGGTGTCGTCCCGGGCGACGGCTACGACCGCCTCGTGGCGATCACCGGCGGATAGGGCTGTCAGTCACGTGGTGTAGGTCCCTGCCGGATCGAGTTGGTCGCGGATCAACCTGAGCTCCTCGGCGCTCGGCGGTGGCGTGGCGGCGAGGTCTGGCGCGACCCGGATCTCCCAGCCGATCGTCTCGCGGACGGCGTCGAGCGTCGCGCCGGGGTGGAGCGAGTCGAGCCGCATCTCGCCGGTCTCGTCGAAGTGGTAGATCCCGAGGTCGGTGACGATGACGCTCGGTCCGCGGCCGAGCCAGCCTTGCTCGCGGCGGATCCGCTCGCTCTGCTCGGCCCCGCCGAGGTTGCCGGGACTCGTCCGGAAGTCGATTGTCTCGACGAAGCTCCGCGCGCTCTGGCGCATGATCACGAAGACCTGCCGCGCGTTGATCGCGATCTCGCACGCGCCGCCGCTGCCGGGGAGCCGCGTCGTCGGGCGGTCGTACGGCCCGATGACCGTGGTGTTGATGTTGCCAAAGCGGTCGATCTGGGCGGCCCCGAGGAAGCCGACGTCGATCAGGCCGCCCTGGAGGTAGAAGGCGAACAGCTCGAACATGCTCGTGGCGGCCGTGGCGCCGGTGACGATCGTCGGATCCCCGATGCTCAGGGGAAGGCGGGCCGGACGGGCGCCGAACACGCCCGCCTCGTAGACCAGTTCGAGCTCGGGTGCCACTGTCCGCTGGGCGAGGTTGACGGCGATGTTCGGCAGGCCGACGCCGACGAAGCAGACGCGCTGGCCGGCGAGCTCCCGCGCCGCGGCGACGATCATCATCTCGGCCTTCGTGAAGGCGGCCTCGGCCGTCATGGTTGCGCTGCCTGACGGTCCGATTTCGAACGCTGCCGGGAGCGACTTCCCTTCCACATCGGATGGTCCGAGCGCGGAGTCCGAAAGCGGACGATCCGTGCGAAGGAGGAGCGTCCGTCGAAGAGCGTTCGAATTCGGAGCACCGTAATCGCCGGCCCTCCCATCAGCGGTACTCGCCGTAGTCGACCGAACCCGACGGCGCCGCGGCCGACGGCCGGAGCGAGGCGAGCCGCTCCGCGCCGAGCTTGTCCAGATACTCGGCGCGCCCGCTCACGCCGAGAACCCATTCGCGGAGCCAGGCCTGCGTCGCGTCCTCGTCGCGCGAGATCGGGTCCCAGTCGAGGTAGAAGCGGTTGTCCCGGTCGTAGGCACCCTGGACATACGACGGGTGCGCGCCCCACGGCTCGACCACGACGGCGTCGACGATCAGGCCGGGCAGGATCGTCCGGTTGGGATCGGCCCGGACGACCGCCTCGTCAACGACCTCCTCGACCACGACGATGACCCGCTCCGCGGCGAAGGCCGCCTCCTTCTGGCACCCAAGCAGGCCCCAGACCTGGGTGTCGCCGCCGGCCGAGGCGCGTTGGGCATGGACGATCGTAACGTCGGGTCGCAGCGGCGGAACGGCGTAGACGACGCCATCGCCGTACGGCGATTCGATCGGCCGGATCAGCGGGTTCGCCTTCGGCAGGTCGGTCTCGAAGTACGACCGGATCGGGAAGAACGGCAGCTTGGCGGCCCCGGCCGTGTAGCGGGCGACCATGCCGAAATGGCTGTATTCCTCCAGCTCGAGCCGGGGCGGGTCGCCCTCGACGCGCCGTCGGATCGCGCCGAGGCCGCCGACCCCGGGATTGCCGAGCCACGAGAAGATCAGCTTCCGGGCGACGCCCGCGGCGACCATCTGGTCATAGATGAGATCCGGCGTCATCCGGGCCAGGGTCAGGTCCCGCCTGCCCTGGCGGATGATCTCGTGGCCCGCGGCGAACGAGATCAGGTGGGTGAAGCCCTCGATCGCGACCGTGTCGCCGTCCCGGACGAGCTCGCGAACGGCGTCGGCCATGGAGGCCAGCTTCGAGGTGGTCACCCGGCCAGTATCGGGGACACCCCCGCCGGCGACCGCGCGGCCGCGGCTCACGAACGCCGCGCCAACGCCCTACGATGCGCCCCGCGGAACGCGAGGGCGTCCGCGAAGGGAGGGTTCGAGATGACGGAGCGCCTGGTGGCGTCTGACTGGCCTCGCCTCGTCCGAGGCCTGTACCTGACGGCGATGGCCGTCTTCCTGGTCACGATCACGATCGGGATCCTCAACGGGGCGGATGTCATCGCTTTCAACCACGACCAGATCCTGACCCACGTCCATTCCGGGACCCTCGGCTGGATCACCCTGTCGATCGTCGCGGCCGCGGCCTGGTTCGCCCGCGGCATCGATCGGTCCCTCGCGATCGCGCTCGCCGCAATCATCCCGATCTATGTGGCGGCGTTCTACCTCGCGAATCCGACGCTCCGCGAGATCGTCGGCGGCATCCTGCTGATCGCGATCCTGTGGCTCGTCGTGTGGTCGTGGCAGATGGCCATCCGCCGACCGAGCCTGCCGGCGCTCGCGATCGCCCTGGGCCTGACCACGTTCACGTACGGCGCGGTCATCGGCGTCCTGCGCCAGGTCCAGCTGGCTGGCGGGCCGAACTTCTTCCCGGCGACCGCCGACATCGTCGGCGCCCACGCCTCGGCCATGGTCTTCAGCTACCTGATCCTCGTCGCGATGGGCCTGCTGGAGTGGCAGATCATCGGCACGACCGGCCGGCCGAGAGCAGGCCTCGCCCAGGTCCTCGCCCTGTTCGCCGGCGGGATCATCATCTCGGGCGCTCTCCTCTTCCTGCCGGTCGAGGCGCAGCAGGTGCCCGGCGGCCTCTACCTCCTCGTGCAGCTGATCGCGGTGGCGATCTTCGCGGTTCGCGTGGTCCCGACGGCCATCCGGATCGATTGGTCGAGGGCGACGGCGCGGCGTCACTTCGGGGCCGCGTCCGTCTACGTCATCCTGGCGACCGTGGTCTTCCTGATCGTGATCTACAAGTTCATCGCCGATCCGTCGATCGCGGCGGATCCGACCCCGGTCCTCGGCATCCTGACCGCGAGCGACCATGCCGCGTTCATCGGGGTGATCACGAACCTGATGCTCGGACTCCTGGCGGTCCTGACGGCCGACCGGCCGGATCGCTGGCCGTGGGCGGGACAGGTCGTGTTCTGGGGCGTCAACCTGGGCCTGCTCGTGTTCATCGCCGGCCTCGTCGGCGGGATCGTGATCGTCAAGGAGATCGGCGCGCCGATCATGGGCATCGCCCTTCTCTTCGGCCTCGCCGTGGCGGCCGATCGCCTCTGGCGGTCGGACCTCGGAGCAGCGCTGGGTTCGCCCTCGGCCGCGGACGCCTAGCCGGCGGCCTCGACGCCGGTCATCGCGTGAGCCGCCTCGGCGGCGTGGAGGATCGGCCGGTCGGCGGGCTCGCCCGCAACCTCGGCAACGGCCTCGCCGAAGATTCGCAGCGCGGTCGCCATCTCGGCCTCGCTGACCGTGAGGGCCGGCGACAGCCGGACCGACGACTTGCCGCACTCGAGGACGAGCAGGCCGCGCTGGAAGGCGGCCCACTGGACCTCTTCGGCGTGCTCGGCCGTGTCGAACTCGATGCCGATCATCAGTCCGCGGCCGCGGACGTCCCGGACAAAGCCCGGGAAGCGACCGCCTAGGGGCGCCAGTCCGGCCTGAGCCTGCTCGCCCCGAACCCGGGCGTTCTCCACGAGGCCGCCCTGGAGCAGGTCGATCGTCGCCAGGGCAGCCGCGCAGGCTACCGGATTGCCGCCGTACGTTGAGCCGTGGGCGCCTGGACCCCAGGCCTCGAGAAGGTCCGCCCGGGCCACGAGCGCCGCGAGCGGCAGCCCGCTGGCGATCCCCTTGGCGGTCAGGAGGATGTCGGGCTTCACGCCCCACCCCTCGATCGCCCACATCGTCCCCGTCCGCCCTGCGCCCGACTGGATCTCGTCGGCCACGAGGAGGATGCCGTGCTGGTCGCAGATCGCGCGGAGACCGTGGAGGAAGCCGTCCTCGGGAACGATGTAGCCGCCCTCGCCCTGGATCGGCTCGACGACGATCGCGGCGACCTCCGCTGCCGGGACGAGCTTGTCGAACAGGACCTCGTCGAACCAGCGCAGGTCCTCGACCCGGCCGTACGGCGCGTGGTAGACGCCCGGGAGGAGCGGGCCGAAGCCCGCGTGGTACTTCGACTTCGAGGCCGTCAGGCTGACCGAGCCGTAGCTCCGACCGTGGAACGCCCCGAGGAATGCGACCACGTACGGCCGCTTCGTCGCGAACCGGGCCAGCTTGATCGCCGTCTCGACGACCTCCGTCCCGGAGTTGCCGAGATACGCCCGAGCCCGGCCGCCGGCGACTGGCGTGATCTCGGCGATCCGCTGGCAGGTCTCGGCGTAGATCGGCAGGTAGAAGTCGCTCGCGCTGAAGTGGAGGAGCTCGCCGGCCTGCTCCTTGATCGCAGCGACGACCGCGGGATGGGCGTGGCCGGTCGAATTGACCGCGATCCCGGCGGCGAAATCGAGGAAGAGGTTGCCGTCGATGTCCTCGAGGGTCAGCCCGTCACCGCGAACCGGGACGATCGGATACGCCCGCGGAAGGCTGGGCGAGGTCCACGTCTCGTCGTACGCGACGTGCGCCCGCGCCTTCGGGCCCGGCAGCTCGGTGACGAGATCCGGGACGGGCCGATCCCCGGCGAGGCGGTTGGACGCGGACACGGAGCACCTCTGAACGACGACGAACACGCGCCGAACGCATACGGAGTATGCAGGCTGGATAATCCGCGGCCGAGGATAGCAGAGGGGCCCGGTCCGACCGGACCGGGCCCGCCCGATGGATCGACTGGATCGGTCAGCGCTGGATCGGGAGCTCCGGACGCCGTCGGCCTCCCGCGGCGAACCAGCCGACGAGGACCGCCACGAGGACCCCGACGCCGCCGACGATCGCCAGGGGCCCGAGTGGCAGCCGATCGGCGGCAGGCGCCGGATTCGATGCCGATGCGGGTTGACCGCCGGCAGCGGCGGCGACCGTCGGGGCGGCCGTGGCCGACGCCGCGGCGGCAGCCGACGTCGCAGCCGGCGCGTCCTTCGGCGTGACCCTGACGACGGCCACCGTCGCGGATCCCGTCGCGCCCGCGACCGCGACCCCGTCCCCGACGACGATCGCCCCGGACATCCCGCGATGCAGCGCGCAGGCATACGGGTAGGTCCCCGGCTTGTCGAAGCGATAGGCGACGACGGATTCGGGTTGGACCTCCTCATCGCGCGATCCCCACTCCTGGTTCGCTCCCGTCAGGAGATGGACGAAGCCCGGCCCGCTGAACCACTCGACGGTCGTGCCCGCCGCGACGCGGACGACGGTCGGCGCGAAGGCGCAGGGCATCATCTTGACCTGTGGGTCGGTCCCTTCCGAGAGTGGTGGCTCGTCGAAACCGTGGTAGCAGGGATCGCCCGCGGCGACCGGCGTCGCGAAGGCGAACGAACCGATCACCAGGCTCAGGGCCGCGAACAGTCTGAGTGCACGCACGGCGGCTGCCTCCGAAGCGGGTCGTGTCGACGGGACTACACCCGCGAGCGGCAGCCCGTTCCCGCCTTGGCGCGACAGATCTGCAACGGGCCGGAGCGCGCCCGGCTTGGCCGAGGGGCGCTCGACCGGCCGTTTCGCTCCGTCAGTCGACGACGGTGTGGCTCTGCTCCCGGAGGAACTGCGCGACGTAGTACATCGAGAGTCCGGCCTTGCCAGTCGATCCGGAGCCCTTCCAGCCACCGAACGCCTGCACGCCCGGCCAGGCGCCTGTCGTCGCGCCGGCTCGGCGGTTCACATAGAGCACGCCGGCCTCGACCGTGTCGAGGAACTTCTGGACCTCTGACGTGTCCTCGCTGTACACGCCCGCGGTCAGACCGTAGACCGAATCGTTGGCGAGGCGGATCGCCTCATCGAACGAGTCGACCGCATGGACGGCCGTGAATGGGGCGAAGAGCTCATCGCGGAACAGGCGGTGGTCGGCCGGGAGGTCGCCGACCACGGTCGGCTCGACGTAGAACCCGCGGTCCATTCCCCGATCCGAGAGCCGCTCCCCGCCGACGAACACGCGTCCGTCCCGGCGCGCCTCGCCGACGGCCTGCTGATGCCGGTCGACCGCCCGCTGGTCGACGATCGGACCCAGCCAGTTCTCGCGGAGGAGCGGGTCGCCGATCGTGATCGCCTCGGTCTTCTCCACGAGGAGCCGGATCAGCTCGTCGTGGACGGGCTTCTCGACGTAGACCCGGCTGTTCGCCGAGCACTTCTGGCCACCGAAACCGAAGGCGCTCCGCAGGATCCCCTCGGCCGCCTCCTCGAGGTCCGCCTTGCGGGATACGACCGCGGGGTTCTTTCCGCCCATCTCGACGATCGTCGGCTTCGGGAAGTCCTTGGAGAACGTCCGGAAGAGGTCCATCCCGACCGCGTACGAGCCGGTGAAGACGATCCCGTCGATGCCGGGATTCTCGCGCAGCTCCGCGCCGACGGTCTCGCCGGGACCCATGACGAGGTTGATCACGCCGTCCGGGATGCCCGCCTCGCGATACGCCTCCACGAGCTTGACGCCCGAGATCGGGGCGGCCGACGACGGCTTGAAGACGACCGTGTTGCCCGCCATCAGCGCCGCCCCGCTCGGCCCGGCCGCCAGCGCCATCGGGAAGTTGAACGGGCTGATCACGGCGAACACGCCGTGCGGCCGGAGGATCGACCGGGTGTGGACGGCCGCGTCGCCGAGGCTGTCCATCGGATGCTCGTAGAACCGGTTGTCCTCGGCGGTCTTGCTGTAGTAGCGGATGAGGTCGGCCGCCTCCTCGACCTCGCCGAGGGCCTCCAGCCGGTTCTTGCCGACCTCGATCGCCATCAGCCCGCCATAGACCATCTGGCGCCGGCTGATCAGCTCGGCCGCCCTCTTGAGGATCTCGAGCCTCTTCTCCCAGCCGAGGGCGAACCACGCCGGCTGGGCGCGCCGCGCCGCCGCGATCGCGTCCTTGACGTCCTGGCGGGTCCCGGTCGCGAAGTGACCGAGGACGATGTCGCGGTCGATCGGTGATCGGACCGTGAACTCGCCCTGGCCGTCGCGCTCCGTGCCGTCGACCCAGTTGCGGTGGTGGCCGTCGAGGAGCGTCTTTGCCTCGGCCAGGCCCGCCTCGTACTCGCGGTGGAGCTGCTCGTTGTCTGCGCGAAGCGTCGCGTAGGTGATCTTGAGACGCGGTTGGGTCTCGGTGGCCATCGGTCGGAAACCTCGGAGCGATCGGGCCTGGCCAGGCAGGTCGGAATGTTGCCGCCAGTCTAGCGCGGGCGGTCCTTCTGACGGCCGGGCGGGCCAATCGTCGGTCCGGGGCGCCGACAGGACCCTTCGGCGGGTTGGCGGCGTTGACGGGAGGCGCCATCCTGCGGTCATGACCGCTTCGCTGCGCGCTCGTCGTGGGGTCGGCGTCGCCGGCCTGACCACCCTGCTCCTCGCCTCGCTCGCCGCCCCGGCGTCGGCTACGGCGGCCGACTTCCCGGCGGGCTACACCGGTTACCACACCTACGCCGAGATGGCCGCCGATGTCGCCGCGATTGCGGCCGCGCATCCGAACATCGTCCGGCGCTTCTCGATCGGCACGAGCTACCAGGGGCGGACGATCTGGGCGGTCAAGATCTCGGACAACGTCAACGTCGACGAGAACGAGCCCGAGGTCCTCTTCGACGGATTGACCCACAGCGACGAGCACATGGGTCTCGAGATGACCCTCCACATCATGCACTGGCTCGTCGACGGCTACGGTCACGACCTCCGCATCACGAAGATCGTCGACACCCGCGAGGTGTGGATCGTGCTCGCCGTCAACCCGGACGGCGCCGAGTACGACATCTCGGGCGGCAAGTTCCACTTCTGGCGGAAGAACCGCCAGCCGACCCCCGGGACGCCGTATATCGGGACCGACCTCAACCGGAACTTCGGCTATCGCTGGGGCGGCGGCGGCCGAACGAGCACGAACCCGGCGGCGATCACGTATCGCGGCCCGTTCGCGTTCTCGGCGCCGGAGACGCGGAACATCCGGGACTTCCTCAAGAGCCGAGTGGTGAACGGCCGCCAGCAGATCCGCACCGCGATCACCTTCCACGAGGCCGGCCGGCTCGTGATGTGGCCGTACGGCTATACGTACGCGAACGTCCCGGTCGACATGACCGCGACGGACCACAACGCCCTGGTGATCATGGGCAAGCACATGGCCGCGACGAACGGCTACAGGCCGGAGCAGGCGAGCGACCTGTACATCACGTCGGGGACGACCCGCGACTACGAGTACGGGGTGTACCGGATCTTCGCCTACACGTTCGAGCTGTCGGTCGTCGACTATCCGGACGACGCGCTGATCCCCTCCGAGACCGGCCGCAACAAGGAGGCCGTCCTCTACCTCATCGAGCGGGCCTGGTGCCCGCTCGGCGTGCTGGGGACGGCGACTCGCATCGCCCGGTGTGGCGCGTTCGACGACGACTTCGAGGTCAGCCGCGGCTGGCAGATCAACGTCGAGGGCACCGACACCGCGACCGCGGGCCGCTGGCAGCGCGGCGATCCGCAACGAACCGCGACGTCGGCCGGGATCAAGCAACCGGATGGCGTGACGTCGGGCCGGTTCGGGTTCATCACGGGCCTCTCCGCGGGCTCGTCGGCGAACGCGAACGACCTCGACGGCGGGTCGTCGTCGCTCGAATCGCCGCCGATCGACCTGCCGGCAGCCGCCGGCCAGCGCCTCCAGTTCCGCTGGACCTTCGCCCACGACACCGCGTCGACGAGCGCCGATGAGTTCCGCGTCGAGGTCGTCGACGTCACGGACGGCGGCACGATGACCACCGTGGCCCTGGCCCAGGGCGGGCCGTTCGAGCAGAACGCCGGATGGCACCTGTCGTCGCTCGATCTCACGCCGTGGGCCGGCAAGACGATCCGGCTGCGCTTCTCGGCGACCGATGGCGGACCGAACAACCTCGTCGAGGCCGGCTTCGACGACGTCCGGGTGACGCAGCCGCAGTAATCGCGCTCGCTCCGGGCAGGGCCGGCGGCTCCTGGCGGCCGCGCGCCGCTATCCTCCGAGGAACGCCGCGATGTGGCGTCCGGCGGAGGACAGGCATGGGTCTCCTGGACGGCAAGCGCGTCCTGATCTTCGGTGTCGCCAACGACCACTCGATCGCGTGGGGCATCGCCCAGGCGCTCCACGGGGAGGGCGCCGAGATCGGCTTCTCGTCGGTCGAGTCGCTGATCGACAAGCGCGTCCGGCCGCTCGCCGAGTCCCTCGGCTCGACGTTCGTCGAGCCGTGCGACGTCCAGCGCGACGAGGACATCGACCGCGTCTTCAACCGTTGGGGCGAGACGCACGACGGCCTCGACGTCCTCGTCCACGCCCTTGCCTTCGCCAAGCGCGAGGACCTCACCGGTCGGTTCATCGACACGTCGCGCGACGGCTTCGCCCTGGCCCAGGACGTGTCGGCGTACTCGCTCGTGGGGCTGACGCGGGCCGCCATGCCCCAACTTCGCCGCGGGTCGTCGATCCTGACGCTCACGTACTACGGCGCCGAGAAGGTGGTCGCGAACTACAACGTCATGGGCGTGGCCAAGGCGTCGCTCGAAGCGTGCGTCCGCTATCTCGCCGCCGACCTCGGCCCCGACGGGATCCGCGTCAACGCGATCAGCGCCGGGCCGGTCCGGACCCTGGCGGCGGCCGGGATCGGTGGCTTCAAGAAGATGTACGCCGACTTCGCCGACGTCGCCCCGCTCCGGGCGAACATCACGATCGAGGACGTGGGGCGGACGGCGGTCTACCTCGCCTCGGACCTGTCGTCGGCCGTGACCGGCGAGGTCATCTACGTCGACGGCGGATTCAGCGTGCTCGGGGTGCCGACGGCCGACTGAACCGAACGGGGCGTCGGCGCCGCCCGGACCAAGGTCGTCTCATTCGTGGCGGTCCGCCACAAAATCAGGGTCCCCGTCGAGGCACGGGAGCTCGACAAGCACGACGGCGTCAACCGATCGATCTGGATGTGTGCCTGGACGGGCCCTGTTCCGATGACCTGTGGCTGTGGCACACAACCGAGAAGTCGAACGCCCAAGCTGGTGTCAGGTGGCGCCGGTGAAGTCCTTCGCCATCGCGGCGTGGTAGACCTTCGGCCGCTCGTCGACCGCGTCGCCGTCGTCGCCGCCGGCCGCGTCGTCGAGGTCGATCCAGGCGGCCTGTGAGCGGTTGATCAGGATCGTCTCGAACTGCTCGGTCACCGCCTCACCGGCCTTGTCGTAGGTGATCGTCGCGTCGGTCAATGGGACGAGGATGTCCCGTCCGGCGAGGACGGCGGACGGCTCGTGCGACGCGAGGTTGGCGTCGGCGCCGGCCGGGATGTGCAACCAGCCGGTCACGGTGTAGCGGACGAGCCCGAGCCGTGCCTTGTGGACGTCGGTCCGGCGGCGGAGGTTCTCGATGCCTCGCCTGCCGCTCGCGAGCACAGCGACGATGGAGCCCACGGTGATCGTCACGTCGGCGACCTGCTCCGGGCCGCCGTGGACGACGTCCTCGAGCTGCGCACCGCGGATCACGATCCGGGGCACGGAGTTCAGCATGTCGCTCACGCGATCGTCGGCGAGGGGGATCGCGCCCCGGATCCGGCGGTCGGCGGTGAAGACGATCAGGTCGACGGGCATGGCCGGAATCCTCACCGAGCGGCGCTGGCGCGGACAACGACCCGTTGGTCCTACTCGGAGGCTCGGACCTCGTAGACGGCGAGCCGGTAGGACGCCAGCGCGGTGATCACCACGACCGCGACGAGGGCCGCGACGAAGCCCTGGGCGCCGACCACCGATGTCAGCGTCCCGGGCGGCGCGAGCGTCGAGATGATCCCGCGGACGTACTCGCGAACGCTCAGCAGCTGCGTCCCGGGCAGGGCGCCGGCGAGCAATCCTTCCCACAGGAGCGCGTAGCCGAGACCGATGACGAGCCCCCGGCTCGTCGCCACGCCGAGGGCGAGAAAGATCGCGACGTAGACGAACGACCCGATCGCGATGGCGACCGCGAACGCGATCGTGATCGCGATCTCGTGCGACGCCGTGCCGCCGAGGAGGACTCCCGCGAGGACGGTCGAGACGATCAGCATCGCGGCGGTGAGGCCGCCCGCGACCGCGAGCTTCGGGACGACGATCACCCAGCGTGGGATGGGCTTGGTCAGAATGTGGACGGCCGTGCCGTCGTCCAGCTCCGAGCCGAGCGCCGCGGTGCCGAAGACGAGCGCGATCAGCGGCAGGATCGTCGACACGAGCAGGCCCTCGAGGGTCGGTTCCAGGTTGGCCGGCCGGGCCCCGCGCCCGCTCAACCGGATCAGCAGCCCGAGGAGGATCGGCGCGCCGGCGAGGAGCAGCATCAGGATCGTCCGACGCCGGCCGAGCAGCGCTCGGGCCGTCACGATCGCGATCGCGGCCATCGGCCGGAGGTTGGTCACCGGCGGCTCACGAGATAGGCGAAGACGCTCTCGAGCGAGTCATCCGTCGGGGCGACCTCGAGCAGGCGGACCCCGGCGTCGCGGGCGACGCGGGCGACGCTCCGGGTGAAGCCCGAGAACTCCGAGACCCGGATCGTCAACCGGTCGTCGCTCAGCTCCGTCCCGAACACGGCGGGCTCGGCCATGAACGCGCCCGCCAGACGGCGATCGTCGGATGAGCGGACCCGGAATGTGTGCGGCCGGTCGGTCATCAGGCGCCGGATCTCGCGGTAATCGCCCGACGCGGCCAACCGGCCGGCGTGGATGACCAGGATCCCGTCGGCGAGGCGCTCGACCTCCTCGAGGATGTGCGAGCTGAACAAGATCGTCCGGCCCTCGCCGGCCATCGTCCGGAGGAGGTCCATCATGTGCAGCCGCTGGCGGGGGTCCATGCCGTTGAACGGCTCGTCGAGCAGCAGAATCGATGGATCGTGGACGAGGGCAGCCGCGATCTTGATCCGCTGGCGCATCCCCTTGGAGTAGGTCCCGACGGGGCGGTTCGCCGCCGGCGCCAGGTCGACGGTGTCGAGCGCGGCGGCAGCGGCGACCGCCGGCTGAGCGAGACGCTGGAGGTGGGCCGCGAGCTCGACGAACTGGCGGCCCGTGAGGAACGCGTGGACCGCCTCACGCTCGGGGACGAGCCCGATCCGGCGGTAGATCGTCGGATCCCGCCACGCCGTCCGGCCGTCGATCAGGACCTGCCCAGCCGACGGCCGGAGCAGGCCGGCGAGCATGTGGAGGAGCGTCGACTTCCCCGCCCCATTCGGGCCGAGTAGGCCGGTGATGCCGGCGCCGACACCGAAGCTGATGTCGTTGACGGCGACAACGTTGCCGTACCAGCGGGACACACGGTCGAGGACGATGGGCTGCGCGGTGGGCTGGACGGTGGGCTGGGGGATGGGCTGCTCGCTGACGGCGACCATCATCGTCAGACCGCGATCCTGACGAACCGCCGCACGACCAGCCCGACCGCGACCGCGGTGACGACGGCCGCGCTCGCGAGGAACGTCCAGGCCGGCAGGTCGAAGAAGAACAGCTGGCCCGGGAGCTCCTTGCCGAACAGGAACGCGCCGGTCCCGTCGAGGATGAAGCCAGGGCTCAGGAGGACCAGCCACGTCCCGATCCCGCCAGATCCGAGCCCGATGACGATCTGGGCGATGATGCCGGGCAGGATGAACAGGGCGACGATGCCAGCCGTGGCGTAGGCCCGTCGGGGCGTGAAGGCGGAGACCGCCATCGCGAGGCCGCCGAACACGCCGGCGATGACGAGCGCCTGGGCGACGACCGCCGGAAGCGTCGGCAGGTCATCCGCGAACGCGCCGGCGACGTCGGTCGACAGGAGGACCCGGCCGACGAGGAGGATCGCCATCGGCAGCAGGAGCAGGACGAGCAAGGCGATGCCGAACCCGGCGAGCCGGGCGAGAGCGTAGTCGCTGCGGCGGAGCGCCCGGGCGAAGTAGAGGGCGAGAACGCCGTGGCGCTGGTCCCGGGCGAACAGCTCCGGCGCCTGCGCGGCGCAGAACAGGGCGATGAGGACCGAGATCGACCGGTAGTACGTGTCGTAGCCGAGCGGGACGGCGCTCTCGAACGGCTCGCTCGCGCCGAGCCGGGCGGCGATGGTCAGGACTCCGACGACGATAACGGCGGGCAGGATCGCCAGGACGCCCAGGATGATCGGCGCAACCTTGGCCCGACCGCCGTGGCCGATCCCATATGTCGTCCGGAAGCTGTCGGCGGCTAGGGCGCGGATCGCCGCGCCTCGCCCCAGGCGGACGCCCTCGTAGCGACGGTAGCCGAGGTCGTAGATGCTGCCGGCGCGGGCCGGACCGGCGGTCTCGCTCATCGTGGCTCGCCGGCCGTCGGTGGCGAAGGGATCCCGGCCTCGGGCTCGGGGCCGTCGCGGAACAGGTCCTCGAGACGATGACGGCGCTGCTCGATGCGGACGAGGGGCAGGCCGAGCTCCGCGACGATGTCGCGGACGAGGTCGTACGGCCGCTCGTCCCGGAGGTCGATCAGGACCGCCGACCCGTCGATGATCGTCTGGAGCCCAGCCGCCGTGAGCCGCTCGGCCAGAGCGTCGCGACCGTCCTCGACCTCGACGGCGAGCGTCCCCGTCCGCTCCGTGAACGAGCCGAGCGGGGCCGACCGCAGGAGCTTGCCGCCCTCGATCGCCACCAGGTGGTCGCAGACCCGCTCGATCTCGCCCAGCAGGTGCGAGGCGACGATCACCGCGATGCCGAACTCGGTGCCGGTTCGCCGGATCAGCTCCAGCATCTCGTCGCGGCCGGCCGGGTCGAGGCCGTTGGTCGGCTCGTCGAGCAGGAGGAGGCGCGGATCGTGGACCAGCGCCTGGGCGAGCTTGACTCGCTGACGCATGCCCGTCGAGTAGCCCCCGATCGCCCGGTAGCGTTCCTCGTACAGGCCGACGTGGCGGAGGACCTCGGCGGTGCGTTCCCGGGCGGCCGTCCGAGGCAGGCCGGAGATCCGGGCGAGGTGCGAGACGACGTCAGTCGCGGACATGTCGGGCGGCAGGCAGTCGTGCTCGGGCATGTAGCCGACCAGCTCACGGATCGCGATGCCGCGCGTCGCGACGTCGAGGTCGAAGACGGTCGCGGACCCGCTCGTGGGAGCGATCAGCCCGAGAAGGATCTTCAACAGCGTGCTCTTGCCGGCGCCGTTCGACCCGACGAGCCCCACGATGCCGGGCTCGATCTCGACGGTCAGCGCATCGAGAGCGGTGACGGCTCCCCCGTAGCGCTTGGTCAGGTTGGTGACGGCGACCAGGCTCACCGGCCAAGGGTAGCGGGCCCGACGGGGCCGGCGACGGCCGCCGCGCCCTACCCGGCGACGTCAGCGGCCGTCGAGCGACGCCAGCCGCCGCCTAACGGAGCCAGCCGCCGAGTCGCCGCCCGTCCTGCGTCGAAGCCGCGGCCGCCATCGTTGCGGTGCG
>VBFG01000152.1 GCA_005882635.1 Chloroflexota bacterium
CCACGAGTACCAACGGCGGCGGGCGCGGCTCGGCCGTCCGTCAGGCGGCGCCGTCCAGGGATGCGCTGATCGCCCGACTGACCTCGTCCGGCGTCGACACGAGGACGTCGTCCCTCGCAACCGCCACCTCCAGGAACCGTTGGTACATGGCCCACATCCCGGCAGCGTGGCGATCCACCGGGTTGATCCACACCGGATGACTGTTGAGCACGGCGACGCCGCCAACGCGAGCGATGTGATCGAGCTTCACGGACCAGACGTCGTAGATCGACCGAGGGTTGAGCCCGAACACCCGCGCTAGGTAGTAGTCCTGCGGCATCGTCATGGGCAGCTCGAGGAGCCGTCCGATCCGGAACGGCACCACCGAACCACATCCCGCGACGGTGCCATATGGCCCGCCGCGCTCGGAGTCCGGGATCGACAGATCGATGGCGAAGCGCTCCCCAAGGACCGATAGGAGCGACGGCGACATCAGGAGCTGGCCTGAGCGGAAGGTCGTGATCCGCGGCGCCCACGTCGACGCGGCGTCGATGGCGGCGATCCGCTGCCGCACCTCCTGGGCCGTCGTCCAGGGCAGCTGTGCGTCGTGGGCCAGGTCGTGCCAGTAGACCTGGCAGCCCTCGCCGAGCAACGTGTCGACCAGCCGGTCAGTCGGCCACGTCATCTCGGGAATGAAGCCGAAGGCGCTCCTGATCCCGAGCTCCCGCTCCCGCGCCCGGATGGGCTCGATCAGGTCGAGCTCGGCCCGCGAATCGATATCGTGCGTCAGCAGCAGGGCGAATCGCTTCCCGGCGTAGTCGATCCCCGACGGGGTCGCGTCGATCGTGGTCTCGATCGGCCATCGCGGGAAGGCGGGTGCCGCACGCGTTGCTGCCAGCCGGAGCAGGCCCGAGCGTGCCTTCTCCGGGATGCGCCGGTAGTCGAACGGGAGCCGGCTGAACAAGGGCCGTGGCAGCTGGACGTAGGTGGCGGCGGCGGCCCGCACCGACGTCGGACGAACCGTCATCCGCGCGGATCGAGTCCCGCCCGGATCTCGGCGAGGCTGTCTGGATCGAGCTGCTTGGCGACGCGGAAGCCGCCACCGACGACGAGCGAATACGGCGGCACATCCTTGTGGATCACCGCGCCGGTCGCAAGCACCGAGTGGTGCCCGACCGTCACGCCCGGGGTGATGATCACCCCCGGCATGATCCAGACGTCGTGCTCCACGACCGTCCGCTTGTACTCCTCGGGATAGAGCCGGCGCAGGCTCGTCGCGGTCGGGATGACCTGGTGGGCGGTGATGATCGTGCGGGCCCCGATCGCAGTCCGATCGCCGATCTCGATGTACTCGGGGTGGAGCTTGTCGAACAGGACGCTCTCGCCGATGAACACGCCCTGCCCGATCCGCACGCCGGACGCCCGATAGAGCGACGTCCGGAGGCCATCGAACGGGACGAGGTTCGCGACGCGCTGGAGGAGAATTCGGGCGAAGACCCTCATCTCGCCGGCGCGATCGCGACGCCCGTCGCCGGGTCCTCGGCGGGGGCCGTCCGGCCGAGGCCGAACCGCAGCTCGCGTCCCGTTCCGACGAGCGGGGCCGTGAGGGCGAGGAGCGACACGAGTCCCGACGCGTAGAGCGCCGGCGTTCCGAGGACGGACGCCAGGAGCGCGATGGCCCAGGACGCGGTGGGATACCGCCGACCGATCGCGATCGCGATGAGGACACCGCCGGCAAGGAGCGCGTAGCTGGCCCACGGGATGTCCGTCTGGCCGGACAGGCTCAGCGGCGTCGGCGTGTTGCCCCCGAGCGTGCCCAGGTATTCGACGTACGAGTGGAAGCCGGCGCCGAGACCGGCGACGACGAAGACCACGACCCCCGTGACGACCGTCGCGGCCAGGGCCCGCCAGCGGCGCGTCCCGATCAGCCAGCCGGCCATCGCGATCGGCGCGAGCTTGATGGATGCGGCAACGGCGATCAGTCCGCCGATCCAGGCCCGATCGCGGAAGCGCCAGAGCAGGACATAGACCGCCGGCATGAACGCGTTGGCGTTGCCCACCGCCAGCTGCTCCCCGATGGCGTGGCACAGGATCGCCGCGAGGAACACGGCCCACAGGCCGGCCCGGAACACCAGGAACAGGATCGTTGCCCAGAGGACGACCCAGGTCGCGGCGACCCAGGCGACGTAGCCCCAGCCGACAGCGGCGAGCGGCCGCCACAGAACGGCGATCGGCGGCGGCGACAGGAGGGGCGCCGAGTAGAGCCCGGGCCATTCGAGCACGGGCCGGTCACCGGGCTGAAGGCGATAGAGATCGTGGCCGGCGTTCAGTCGCTCGCCCGCGGCCAGGTAGGTCGTGGCGTCGATGAACGGCTCCATCGCGTTGTCCGGCTTGTTGTAGACGTCGAAGTTGGCGTTCACCCACAGCAGCGCGGTCGCGACGACCAGCCCGACGAGCATGACGTTCAGGACGACCCGGATGCGCGGGCTCACGGGCGGGTTCCAGCCGGCGAAGGTCTCGCGAAGGCGATCCGTGGATGTCACAGACGTCCGGCCGCGACCTCGTCGCGGATCCACGGGACGACCTCGTCGAGCATGGACTCGAGTGAGGTGGTTGCCTCGAATCCGAGGACGGCCTTCGCCTTGCGCGTGTCCGGGACTCGCATCTGGACGTCGTGCTCGAACGGTGGGTCCGAGACGTAGCGGAACGGCCGGCCGTCGGTGTGGATCTTCGACCAGATGCATTCCGCCAGCTCGAGGACCGTCGTCGATCGCGCCGTCGACAGGTTGAAGTCGTCGTTGACGGCCTTCGGCGACTCCATCGCGAGACGAATCCCGTGGGCGAGATCGCCGCCGTAGGTGTAGTGCCGGACCTGTGACCCGTCGCCGAGGATGTGGAGCGGCTCCTGGCCCTTGATCACCTTCAGGGCGAGGTCAGGCACGACGTGGCTCAGGGCGAGCTTGATGTTGCCCGACATCACGTCGGCGTCGCGGAGCGCGCGGCGTTCCCCGATCCCGACGCAGTTGAACGGCCGGACGATCGTGTACGGCAGCTGGTATTGCTCCCACGCTCCCCTGGCGAAGTACTCGGCGGCGAGCTTCTGGAAGCCGTAGGTCGAGACGGGCGGCGGCGATGTCAGCTGGGCGCCCTCCGGCGTCGGGAAGACGGTCGCCGACTCGTAGACCATCGAGCTGCTCATGACGACGATCCGCTGCAGGCGCTTCGCCTCGTGAGCGGCGATCGCGGCGTCGAAGGTCGAGGCAAGGATCCTCTCGTTCTCGGCGATCAGGTCGTAGGCGAACTCGTGGAAGTAGCTGATCCCGCCGATCATCGCCGCTGCCGCGACGACCTGGTCCACGTCTGCCGCCAGCTCGGTCATGAGCGCGACGTCCTTCGCATCGCCTTCGACGAAGCGATACCCGGGATGGCCGTCGTAGGACTTGGCCAGCCGGCCGTACTTGCTGAAGTCGTCGACGCCGACGACCTCATGGCCGGCGTCGAGCAGCTCAGGAACGAGATAGCCGTTGATGAAGCCGGCGGCGCCGGTGACGAGGACTCTCATTCGGCTGCCGCCGGCTTCCGCGCGACGTACAGGCTTTGCTGTCCGAACACGGGCCACAGCGGCCGAAGGGCAAGGTAGGCGCGAACGATCCACGGATTCTGCGGGAACCGGCTCTTGGTGGTGTATGGGATGAACCGCGTGACGAGCTCCTCGGTCTGGAAGCCGGCTGTGCGGCCCGCCTCCTCGAGGCTCTTGTCGGTCAGCGCCGTCCGATGGTCGAGGAAGTCCCAATACGCAGCCCCGGTCAGACGGATGTTCGGCTGGAGCACGATCGCCCGGCCCCCGGGCTTCAGCAGGTCGAATACGACCTTGAGCTGCTCGATCACGACGTCGGCCGACGGGAGGTGCTCGAGGTAGTTGCTGACGAACACGACGTCCATCGATTTCGCCGGCATCACCTCTCGGAGCGACAGCCCATCCGACTGAACGAACCGGACGCCTGGGTCCAGGTGCTGGCGGACGTCTCGGACGTCGACGGCCCAACGCTCCGCGGCGCGGATCTGGTTGATGAACGCGCCGCGATCGCAGGCGAGGTCCAGGACCGCTGCCTCGAGGGGGACGTAACGCTGAAGCCAGCGCGTCAGCTCACGCCAGACAGCGAGCTTTCGGCGCGCATCGGCATCGCTGAACCGGTGCGCATACATCGCTCGAATGTCCTCGCTCGTTCCGTTCCCCCGGGCGTCTGTCACAAGGCGATTCCCTGCCCCAGCGCACCCCACACGTCGACGAGGTCCTTGCCACCGATCTCGAGCCCGCGGTACGCCTTGTGGGGCGCGCCGAGGATCAGGATCTCGCTCTCTTCGAGCACGCACTCCAGCGTGGTGAGCCGCTCGTCGCTGACGTACGGGTCGGTGCAGACGACGTGCGCGCCGGCCCACGCGAGCAGCTTCCGGAGCTTGTAGCTGAGCGACGCGCGGACGTCGTCCGATTCGGCCTTGAAGGCCATCCCGAGGATTCCGATCGTCTTGCCGGTCAGCCCCCCATACCGACGCTCGAGGGCCGAGACGATGTAGGCCGGCAGGCCTTCGTTGACCTGCATCGCGGCCTGGCCGAGCGGGAAGTGGTCGCTCGTGAACGCCGCGAGCTGCATCGTGTCCTTGAACAGGCAGGGTCCCGCGGCAAAACCGGGGCCGGGCAGGTCGGCAGCCCGCGGATAGTCGGTCCGGATCGCGTTGAGCACGTTGGTGTAGTCGATCCCCGCCTGGTCGGCGATCATGAAGAACTGGTTGGCGACGGCGAACTTCATGTACCGCCATGTGTTCGTGAAGAGCTTGGCGAGCTCGGCCTCCTTGGAGGTCGTCCGGATCGTCGTGGGCGTGAGCCGGCGGAACAGCAGCTCCGCCCGCTGCGCCGCCCGATCGTTGTCCGCGCCGACGATCTGGGGCAGCGTCCGGAGCTCTTCGAGCGCGTGGCCCTCGGCGATGCGCTCCGGGCAGAACGCGACGTCCGCGTCGCACGCCATCGCGGACAGGCGCTGGCCGACGTAAGCAGTGGTGCCCGGGTAGACCGTGCTCCGCAGGACCACGAGCGATCCCGACCGCAGGTGGGGCGCGATCTGGTTGACGGCCCGCTCGAACACCGTCATCGACGGGGCGAGGAACTCGTCCACCGGAGTGCCGATGACGACCACGATCTGATGGGTCCGCTCGAGGATCGAGCCGTCGGTGCTCATCTCCAGGCGGCCCGTCTCGAGAACATTCGCCAGGAGCTCCTCGGCGCCTGCCTCGAGGAACGGCATCTCGCCCGAGGCGATGCGATTGAGGGTCGGCTGGCTGAGGTCGTAGATCCCGATGCGGAGGCCGGCGTCGGCGAAGGCCAGGCTCAACGGCAGCCCGACGTGGCCAGCCCCCCCAGGACCACGACATCGAGGTCAGATGGCATGGCGAAACGGTAGCAGCCCGGTGCGCGGCTTCAACACGCGCCGATGGTCCTGACGCGCCGGTACCACAACCCCGAGAATCGCTCCGATGACGACTCCCTCGCGCGGAACGGTCGTGGCCGGCCTGCTCCTGGCCGCGTTCGTCATCCGGCTCCCGACGCTCGGCTACCCGCTCGTCGAGGCCCATGCGTTCCGCCAGACGCAGACCGCGATCACCGCCGTCGTCTACCACCGTGACGGGATCGACCTGCTGCATACGCCGATGCCGACCATCGGCCCGCCCTGGCAGCTCCCGTTCGAGTTCCCGCTGTTCCAGGGAGCCGCAGCGCTCGTCATGGACGTCGGCCTCGGGGTCGAACCGGCAATCCGGCTGACCAACCTGGTCCTCTTCATGGTCACCGCTCTGGCGATCGTCTGGCTGCTTCGCGAATTCGGCCAGGAGGCGCTGACCATTCCGGTCCTCGTGGCCTACCTCTTCTCGCCGTTCGCACTGGAGTGGTCGCGTGCCTCGATCATCGACTACCTCGCCGTCGCCCCGACGCTCGGGGCGATCGCCGCCGCCCGACGGGCCGAGACCACGGGGCGATCGCGGTGGTGGGTCCTTGCCGCCGTCCTCGGGGTCGTGTCCGCTCTGG
>VBFG01000150.1 GCA_005882635.1 Chloroflexota bacterium
CCTGGCGACCCTCGATTGGACCCTGCTCGGCGCCGCGGGCGGCCCACGGTATGAGCGCTGGGTTCGGCTCACCGGGGCGGGACGGGCCGCCGCCGATGCCCTGTCGGCCGGAGAGGCGATCGATGGTCGCGCGCTGGGCGAGCGACAGCGCGCGATCCTGGCCGAGCTCCGCCGGGACGCTCCCGACCCGGCGGGACGCGGCCTCGAGGGCGCGCCACTCGGGGATCGCCACGGGACGGCGGCCGTGGCGTCCCTCGCCCGCCGCGGCCTGGTCGAGATCGACGTCCGCGAACGGCCTCGCCGTCCTCTCGCGACGCGCCCGGTCGGGCTGCGCGGCGCGCGACCGCCCGGGGCAGAGCTCACGGAGGCCCAGGCGCTCGCCGTGACAGCCGCCCGGCGTGCCGTCGCGGAGGGGCAGCCACGCCCGATCCTCCTCGACGGCGTCACCGGCGCCGGGAAGACCGCGATCTACGTCGAGGCGATCATCGCCTCGCTCTCGCGAGGCCGGCCGGCCCTCGTCCTCGTCCCCGAGATCGCCCTGGCGATGCCGCTCGTCGACCGCCTCCGGGCGGACCTCTCGGCCCGGGTCGCGCTCCTCCACTCCGGGCTCGGCGACGGCGAGCGCGCCGACGAGTGGCGGCGGATCCGGGCGGGGGACGTCGACATCGTCGTCGGCACGCGCCTTGCGGTCCTCGCGCCGCTCGCCGATGTCGGCCTGATCGCCGTCGACGAGGAGCACGACGGGGCGTACAAGAGCGATCGGACGCCGCGGATCCAGGCCCGCGACACGGCGATCCGGCTTGCCGAGCTCGCCGGCGCCGCGGTGCTGCTCGGCAGCGCGACGCCGGCGGTCGAATCCGTGGGCAAGGCGCGCGAACGCCGCTACGAACGCGTGGTCTTGCCGGCCCGGCCATCGGGCGCAAAGCCCGTGATCGAGGTCGTCGATCTTCGCGAGGAGCTCCGGGCCGGCAACCGGAGCCTGTTCAGCGGCCGGCTGGTGGCGGCACTCGGAGCGCTCGATCGATCCGCCGGTGACCAGGCGATCCTCACGATCAACCGCCGCGGGACGGCGTCGGTCGTGCTCTGCCGCGACTGCGGCCACGTCCAGACGTGCCCGGAGTGCGAACGCCCGCTCGTCTACCACCAGGCCGGGACCACGCTCCGTTGCCATCACTGCGGCCGGGCGACGCCGATCGCGACGCGGTGCCCGAACTGCGGCTCGCCGCGGATCCGCTACCTCGGCGGCGGGACCCAGCGGGTCGAGGAGGAGGTCCGCCGGCGGTTCCCGGGCCTCCGCGTCGGACGGCTGGACCGCGACGTCGTCGAGCAGCGAGGTGCCGCCGATCGCGTGATCGACGCGTTCGCCGCCGGCGATCTCGACGTCCTCGTCGGCACGAGCCTGGTGACGAAGGGCCTCGACATCCCGGCCGTGACGCTCGTCGGCGTCGTCTCGGCGGACGTCGCCTTGAACCTGCCCGACGAGCGCGCCGCCGAGCGGACATACCAGCTCCTCGCCCAGGCCGCGGGCCGGGCCGGTCGCGGCGACCGGCCCGGCCTCGCGATCATCCAGTCGTATCAACCGGAGCATCCCGCGATCCAGGCAGTGGCGACCGACGACGCGGCCGCGTTCTACGACGCCGAGCTGGAGCTGCGGCGCCGGTTCGGATCGCCTCCCTTCGGCGCGCTCGTCAAGCTGATGGTCGGCCTGGCCGACCGCGGCGGGGCCGAGCGAGAGGCCGAGGCGATGGCCACGCGGCTCCGTGAGTCAGCCGTCGCACGCAGGAGCGACACCGTCGTCATCGGACCGGCGCCGGCCTACATCGCCCGCCGCGCCGACCGCTGGCGATGGAACCTCGTCCTCCGGGGCTCCGATCCGCGGGCGCTGCTCGACGGCGGCGTCGAGCCGCCATGGTCGGTCGACGTCGACCCGGACAGCCTCCTCTGACGAACGTCCTGTCGCACCCGGCCGCGATCCGGGCCACAATGAGCCCGACCAGCAGGAGGACGCCATGAGCGACATGCAGGACCCATCCGAAGCTAACGGCCACCCGGCCGAAGGGGGCTCGACCAGCGGCTCGACGGGAACGAATCCACCCGGCGCCGCGGACGAGACGTTCGGCTGGACGGCCGAGGACCAGGGCTCCGGCCGGGGCGCCGAAGCCCGCGCCACCGCGGAGCGGATGCTCGGGCAGCTCCAGTCGATGATCGACACGATCGCGGTCCAGGCAGCGCCGGTCGCCAAGCAGATCGGCGCGAAGGCCGCCGAGCTCGCGGCGATCGCGGCGGATCGCGCGGGCCCGCTCGCCCATCGAGCCGCCGACGCGACAGCCGACGCGAGCGTCAAGATCGCCGAGCGCTCGCGGACGTGGGCGGCCGGTCTTCGAAGCCACGAGGCCGAGGGCTCGGACGGCAGCGACGATCCGGAGGCGGCGAGCCGATCGAGCGTCGCCGTCCAGGGCGCCGACGACGCCACGGAGCGCTCAGCCCAGGACGACCCCGCGGAGGGTCCCCGCACCTAGCGTCGGCTGACGAACGCCCGGGTGGCTCCCTCGGATCGCGACAGCCCCCGGATATACTCTCGCGCCATGAGCGTGCGCCCCATCGTCCTCCTCGGTGATCCCCGGCTGCGCTTGAAAGGGTTGCCCGTCGAGAGCTTCGGCCGGTTCCTGCACGGCCTGCTCGACGACATGACCGAGACCATGCGCCACGCGCCGGGCGTGGGGCTCGCGGCGCCCCAGGTCGGCGAGGCGCTCCAGGCGTGCGTCATCGAGGTCGGCGACCGGCTCTACGAGCTGATGAACCCGCGGATCGTCCGTGCGGCGGGCGACGACCGCGACCTCGAAGGCTGCCTGTCGCTCCCCGGCTTCTACGCCTACGTGACCCGCCGGGAGAAGGTCTGGGTCGTGGCCCAGAACCGCCACGGCAAGAAGATCAAGGTGTCGGGCTCAGGGCTCCTCGGTCGAGCGCTCCAGCACGAGCTCGACCACCTCGATGGCAAGCTCTTCATCGACTACCTCGAGTCGATGGACGAGCTGATCCCGATCGGCGCCGATGAGGACGGCGTCGAGGGAGCCGACACCGAGAAGGCGGCGCGGGCGCTCGCGTGACCTCGCCGCCCGAGCGGCCGGTCCGGACGATCTTCCTCGGTAGCGGCCATTTCGCCCAGCCGACGCTCGGGCGGCTGGCCGCCCATCCGTCGATCGATCTCGTCGCCGTCGTCACCGCTCCGCCGCGACCGGTCGGCCGCATCAAGCTGGTGACCCGGACGCCGGTCCACAAGGAAGCCCGCGACCTCGGCCTCGACGTCCGGACGCCCGAGCGGCTGCGCGATCCCGCCGCGCTCGCCGACCTGCTGGCCCACGACCCCGACCTCGTCGTTCTCGCCGACTACGGCCAGATCGTGCCGGCCGCGCTGCTCGATCGCCGGTTCGGCGCGCTGAACCTCCACCCATCGCTCCTGCCGCGCCATCGCGGTGCGACGCCCATCCCCGCGGCGCTGCTCGCCGGCGACCACGCGACCGGGGTGACCCTGATCCGGATGGACTCCGGCATCGACACCGGG
Organism: Chloroflexota bacterium; assembly: GCA_005882635.1. Classification (GTDB taxonomy): domain Bacteria; phylum Chloroflexota; class Limnocylindria; order Limnocylindrales; family CSP1-4; genus CF-46. The sequence continues at coordinate 3,563 of VBFG01000150.1, forward strand.
CCGATCGTGGCCGTCGAGCACGCGACGCTCGGCGGCGAGGAGACGGCTCCGGCCCTCGAGGCGCGGCTGGCGATCGCCGCCGCGGGCCTGTTGGCGCGATCGCTCGACCCGTGGCTCGACGGCGAGCTGGAGGCGGTGCCGCAGCGCGAGGCCGGGGCGACGATGACGCGGCCGCTCCGCCGCTCGGACGGACGGGTCGATGCGTCCATCCCGGCGGAGATCCTCGAGCGCCAGGTCCGGGCGTACCTGCCGTGGCCGGGATCGTTCCTGGAAGCCGGTGGCGAACGTCTCGTGGTCCTCGCCGGGCGGGTCGCGCCCTCCGATTCCGACGATGAGCCAGGCCGGCTCGTGCCGGATCCGGCCGGACTGGCCCTCGCCACCGTCGACGGCCGGCTCGTGCTCGACGAAGTGCAGGCCGCGGGTCGCCGGCCGATGACGGGCGAGGCGTTCCTGCGGGGTCACCCATCGATCCTCGGTCGGCTCATCCGGAAGGCGGCCGACGCGCGAGACGCCGATGATCCGAGCGACGTCGCCGAGCGTTCCAGGCCGGCCGCCGACCCCGCGTAGACTCGGCTCATGGCGTCCGCCTCGACCCCGATCGCGCTGCCCGTCACGACCCGCGACCCGCGGCCGGGCCTGTCCGGCCTGACTCCGGGCGAGCTCGAGGCGTGGCTGGTGGCGCGCGGCCAGCCGGCGTACCGGGCGAAGCAGATCGGCGACGGGATCTGGCGGACCGGGGCGTGGTCGTTGGAGGAGGTCCTCACACTCCCTTCGGCCCTCCGTTCGGAGCTCGCGGCGGCATTCCGCTTCGACACCGTCGCCGACACGGAGCGCCGGTTGTCCGACGAGGGCCTGACGGAGAAGGGTCTCCATCGCCTGTCCGACGGGGCCCTGGTCGAGTCCGTGCTCATGCACTATCCGGCGCGCGGAGCGCAGCGCGAACGCCACACGCTGTGCATCTCGAGCCAGGCCGGCTGCGCGGTCGGCTGCCCGTTCTGCGCGACCGGTGAGCTCGGCTTTACCCGCGACCTCGAGACCGCCGAGATCGTCGACCAGGTCCGCCACGCGGCTCGCCGCCTCGCCGCCGCCGCCCGGCGGGTGACGAACGTCGTGTTCATGGGGATGGGCGAGCCGCTCCTCAACCTGGATCGGGTCCTGGCGGCCGTGGATGCCCTGAATGACCGAAAGCGCTTCGGCCTCGGCGCCCGCCACATCACCGTCTCGACGTCCGGCGTGGTCCCGGGCATCCGGCGCCTGACCGCGCTCGGCCCGCAGTTCACGCTGGCGATCTCGCTCCACGCGGCGCGCGATCCGCTGCGCGACGTGCTCGTCCCGCTCAACCGACGCTGGCCGGTAGCCGAGGTCGTCGCCGCCGCCCGCGATCACGCCGCC
>VBFG01000151.1 GCA_005882635.1 Chloroflexota bacterium
GGTCGATGGCGTCCACGCCGACATCGGCCTCAAGAAGAACGGCTATCTGTTCATCGTCCCGCCGTCGGGCCGCGACGTGCTGACGCGGAACTTTGACCGCCAGGGCGCGATGGGCGTCAACGTGGTCTGGGTGGAGCCGGACGAGCTGAAGCAGCGGTTCCCGTCGATGAACGTGGAGGACCTCGGCGCCGCTGTTCTGTCACTCGACGACGGCTGGCTCGACCCGCACAGCCTCTTGATGGGGTTCCGGAAGAAGGCCCAGTCGATGGGGGTCGAGTTCTTCGCCGACGAGGTCGTCGGCCTCGAGCGGGCCGGCACCACCGTGACCGCCACCATCCTGAGGTCCGGCCGCCGACTCGAGCCGAGCCATGTCGTCAACGCTGCCGGGGCCTGGGCGAATGACGTCTGCGCGATGGTCGGCCAGCGGGTCCCCATCGAGCCCCTTCGCCGGTTCGAGCACTACTTCGAGTCGCAGGAGCCGATCGAGCCGCTGCCGTACCTGAAGGACACCCAGCGCCTCGCGTTCCGTCCCGAAGGCCGCGGCTACTCCGGGGGCGTGCCAACCCTCGACGAGCCGCGCGGAGACAACCTCGAGGTCGACCAGCAGTACTTCGAGAACGTGGTCTGGCCGGCGCTGGCCCACCGGTTCGACCAGTTCGAGCGGACGATCTGTCGGAGCACGATGGCCGGGCTCTACGACCAGAACGACTTCGACGGCAACGCGATCATCGGGCCGGGAGTGGGTGGGTTGGCCAACTTCCATCTGGCTGCCGGCTTCTCCGGGCACGGGCTGATGCACGCCCCTGGGGTCGGCCGAGCCCTCGCGGAGCTGATCCTGCGCGGCAGGTACGAGACGATCGACCTGACCCGATTCGGCTGGCAGCGGATCGTTGACAGCAAGCCACTCCGCGAGGAAGGGATCATCTGACGGCGCCCATGCAGCCCGACTACATCGTCGTCGGGGCCGGCGCGGCGGGTTGCATCGTCGCCGCCCGGCTCACTGAGGACCCCACGGTCAACGTCCTGCTGATCGAAGCCGGGGGATCGGACCGGAACCCGATCATCACCATGCCGGGCGCGCTGCCGTTCGTCTACCAGCGGAGGCAGCTCCAATGGGGCTTCCGCTCCGGCCCGGAGCCACAGCTCGGCGGCCGAACGATCGACGAGAAGATGGGCAAGGTCCTCGGCGGCTCCACGTCGATCAACGCGATGATCTGGAACCGGGGCAACCCGATGGACTTCGACGGCTGGGCCGCCGACGGCCTGGCAGACTGGGATTACGCCCACTGCCTGCCGTACTTCCGGAAGCTGGAGACGTGGGAGGGCGGAGCAGATGAGTGGCGCGGCGGCGACGGTCCGATGTAAATCGGCCGGTGCCGGGCGAAGCATCCCCTCTACGACGCGTTCCTGCGCGCCGGTGAGCAGGCCGGCCACGAGATCACGCCCGACCACAATGGCTCCCGCCAGGAGGGCTTCCACGTCGCCCAGGCGTCCATCCACGGCGGCGTCCGCTGGAGCTCCGCGCGGGCGTACCTCCGCCCGGCGCTCGAGCGGGACAACCTGCAGGTCCTGACCGGGGCGCTCGTCAGACGGGTCGTCATCGAGGATGGGGCCGCGATCGGCGTGGAGGTGGGGGAGGGGCCCCGCTCGCGCACGATCACCTGCGACCGCGAGGTCGTCGTCTGCGCCGGCGCCGCGAATGTCCGGGGTCGGCGACCCCGAGGAGCTCCGTCGCCACGGGATCGCGACGGTGGCGGAGGTCCTCGAGGTCGGCCGCAACCTGCAGAACCATCCGGGGGTCGATCTCCAGTTCGCGACGCGTCGCGAGGACTCGCTCGTGTCGGAGCTGAGCCTCCTCGGTCAGGTCAGACTCGGCCTCGACTGGATCCTGCGGCGCAAGGGCCTCGGGGCGTCGAACTTCTTCGAGACCGGCGCCTTCCTTCGGACCGGCGATGACGTCACGTTCCCGAACATGCAGTACGAGTTCCTGCCGCTGCGACGAGAGGTCCGCGGCGGCAAGGTCGTCCCCGCTCCCGGCTTCCAGTTCTGGATGGACCTGTCGCGTCCGGAGAGCCGCGGCGCGGTGAAGCTGCGGTCGGCCGATCCGGTCGATCACCCGTCGATCGTCTTCAACCACCTCGAGGCGAGGCTGGACATCCGCGACCTGATCGATGGCATCCGGTTGGCCCGGACGCTGACCCGTCAGGCCGCGTGGGATCGGTATCGCGCGAGGGAGATCACGCCGGGCGCCGAAGTCGAGAGCGACTCCGACCTCGAGGGGTTCCTCCGGGCGAACGTCGGCACGTCATACCACCCGAGCGGCAGCTGTCGGATGGGCGCCGATGCCGAGGCCGTCGTGGACGGAGATGGGAGGGTCCGGGCTGTCGGCCGGTTACGGATCGTCGACGCCTCGATCATGCCGCGGGTGGTCACGGCCAACCTCAACGCCGCGGTGATGATGATGGCCGAGAAGATCTCGGACCGGATCCTCGGCCGTTCGCCGCTGCCCCCGTCAGATGCTCCCTACTACCGGGCGCCCCGCTAGCCTTCTCGGGTGCCCACGAGCCGCACGCCACCGATCAACGAGCCCCCCTTCGACGAGCCGCTGAGTCGCAACCGCGACTTCGCGACGCGTCTCCTAATCGACACGGTCGGAGGCACGGGCACCCTCGCGATCATCGGGTCGTCGCTGTGCATCCTCGCGCTCGGCTTCAGCCAGGTCCGCGGCCTGCGCGCGGCCTCCCTGGCGCGCGCCCAGACACGAGCTCCCAGCCCGATCCTCCCGATCTCGGAGGGTATCGAGCGATAGACGGGATTCGGCCAAGAACCGGAAATCGAATCCCGACGCCATACGCTATGAGACACGGCCGCAAGGGCCGTGTCCGATGGCGAGGGGACGATGGACCAGCGAGGGCTCGTGGAGCGCGCGAGGGGAGGCGATCATGACGCCTTCGCCGAGCTCGCCCGTGCGGCCGTCGTGCGGCTGGACCAGGCCGCTCGCCTCATCCTCCGGGACCCCGAGCTCGCACGCGACGCGGTCCAGGAAGGGCTGATCCGGGCCTGGCGGGATCTCCGGAAGCTTCGAGATCCCGACCGGTTCGATGCCTGGCTCTATCGCCTCACCGTCAATGCCTGCCTCGATCTCGCCCGCCAAAGGCGTCGGCGGGTCGTCGAGGTCGAGCTCACGCCACTTCACGCTTTGGCCATGCCGGACAGCTCGTCCGCTCATGCCGACCGTCAACTCGTGGACGAGGTGCTCCGCGAGTTGGACGAACAAGGCCGCGCGATCGTCGTCCTGCACTACTACATCGGGATGCCGTTGACCGACGTCGCGGCGACCCTCGCCATCCCCGTCGGAACGGTCAAGTCCCGGCTGCATCGCGCGTTGACGACGATGCGCATCGCGATCGACGCCGAACCGACGTCGACCCCCTCAATCGCGGGAGGGCAGATCGCATGACGACCGAAGGTCGGCTCACGCGCGACCTGCCCGAGATCCTCGGCGATCTCGCGACGGGGTCATATCCCGATTACATCGATGACGTCCTGGCCACCAGCGCCACCATCCGGCAACGGCCGGCCTGGACGTTCCCCGAAAGGTGGCTCCCGATGGTTGACATCGTTCGTCAGCCGATCCTGGTGCCACGCCTGCCATGGCGGTCCATCGCCCTGGCGATCGTGGTCCTTCTCCTGCTCCTCGCCGCCGCCGCCGTCTACATCGGCGGCCAGCAGCGCATCCCGGCGCCGTTCGGGCCGGCGCGCAACGGCCTGGTCGCCTATGCCGCCGACGGCGACATCTACACCGTCGATCCGGGGACCGGCGCCGCCACGGCCATCGTGGCGGGACCGGCAGCCGACCAGGCGCCGCGCTTCTCGCTCGACGGCAGCCATCTCGCGTTCGAGCGCGAGGCTGGCGGCGGTCGCAGCCAGATCTACGTGGCCCGCTCCGACGGGAGCGATCTCACCCTCGTGACCCCCACTCCCGTGAGCCTCGCCGTCGGCGATTCAGGCAGGGCGTGGGAACGATACAAATTCTCGCCGGATGGACGGGCACTCCTGATCGCCACCGCATCGAGCATCACCATCGCGATGACCGACGGCAGCGGCGCTCGCGAGCTGGACGTCGGGATGGCGGCGACCGAGCCGTCCTATCGACCACCCGACGGGGGCGAGATCCTCTTCAGCGGCACAGGGCCCACCAGCCGCGGGCTCTTTTCGGTCGACCTATCCAGCGGCAAGATCAGGCAGATCGTCCAGCTCGACCCGGGGTACGACCTGGCCGGCCCCAGCTGGTCACCAGACGGGTCCCGGATCGCCTACTGGATGTGGGGCGGGCTGAGCTCGGGCCTGAACGCGAAGACGCACGTCGTGGCTGCCGACGGGACGGGCGACCGCGAGCTTCCGTCGCCGCCGGGTGCCATCTGGAACGCCCATGCGACCTGGTCGAACGACGGGACTCGACTGTTCATCGCCCGGGCCTACACCGCGGGCTTCGAAGACGTCCGCGGCGTCGTGGTCCCGGCCGACGGCAGCGGTTTCGGCGTCGAGATCGCTCCGGCCGTCGAGACGGTTTGCTGTGCGGCCTGGGAGTGGTCTCCGGACGACTCGAAGATCCTCGGCAGACCCGCGGGTCTCGGTGTCGGCCCACACTCCCTGATCCTCGATGTCGCCGGCGGCCCTGTCCGCCCGGCGCCGTGGGCCGCGATCGGCGACCCAACCTGGCAACGGCTGGCGCCCTGACCGCGGAAGTCACCCTGAACGCCGACCGACCACGTCTCCAATCCCTGAGAACAATACGGGGCGAGCCGGCCCTGGCCGACGTCGCCCGGCGAAAGGAACATCGATGAAGACCCCGCGCGCACTCTCTTCACGGCGACTGCGCTTCCCGACGGCAGTCCTGGCGGCCTCGTTGGCGCTCATGGCGATCGGCGCCGCGATTGCCATCGCCTCGCCCGCCTCGGGAGTCACCCCGACCGTCCTGGCCCGAGGCACCTTCGACAGCTTCAAGGTCATGTCGAACCCGGACAACGGCGGCCTCTTCAAGGCCGAGGCCAAGGGCCCGATCGACGTCGTCGTCCGACGCCACGAGTACGCCGTCGGCGCGACGACCGGTTGGCACGCCCATCCGTACCCCGTGTTCATCACCGTCATCACCGGCTCGGTGACGTTCTACGAGTACGACGACCCGACCTGCACGCCGATCGTCGTCTCCGCCGGCCATGGCTACGTCGACTCCGGCCGCGGCCACATCGGTCGGAACGAGTCGGGTCAGCCGGCGGTCGACATCAGCGTGATCATGGCTCCGGTCGGCGCCGCGTTCCGCTCGGAGCTCGCCGCTCCGAACCCGTACTGCGGGTTCTGAGCCTTGAACCGCGATTCAAACTGGGTGGGCCGTCCAGGTCGGGCGGCCCACCAGCTCGATGAGTTCCGGTTCTGACGGTCGTCTTCACAATGGAGACAACGATCGAAGGAGGACCGGATGGGCAAGCTGGTGGTGGTCGAGTTCCTGACACTCGACGGCGTCATGCAGGCGCCAGGCGACCCGAACGAGGACCGCAGCGGCGGCTTCGACCGGGGCGGCTGGCAGCTCGACTACGTCGACGACGCGCTCGGCAACGCGATCATGGGCGGCCTCTCCTCCGCCGGTGGGCTCCTGCTCGGCCGTCGAACGTACGAGATCTTCGCCGCCCACTGGCCGAAGCAGCCGCCCGAGGATCCGCTCGCCGGGACATTCAACGAGCTGCCGAAGTGGGTCGTCTCGACGACGCTCCACGAACCGCTCCCGTGGCAGAACTCGACGGTGATCTCCGGCGACGTGCCGCGAGCGGTCGCCGATCTGAAGGCAGGGCAGGCGAAGGACATCCAGCTGATCGGCAGCGGCGAGCTCGTCCAGACGCTGATCGCCGAGGACCTGATCGACGAATACCTGCTGATGATCCACCCGATCGTGATGGGCATTGGCAAGCGGCTCTTCCGAGACGAACGGGCAACGGCGACGCTCCGACTGATCGAGTCGACACCGACGTCGACCGGCGTCGTGATCGCCCGCTATGAGCCGGCGCGATGACATCCGCCAGGGATCCCCGGGTCGACAACTACATCGACGCGTTGCCCGAGTGGCAACAGGCGATCTGCCACGAGGTTCGTGACCTCCTCCACGAGGCCGACCCCGAGATCGCCGAGACAATCAAGCGGACCGTTCAGCCGTACTTCGTCCTCGAGGGCAACGTCGCCGCGTTGCTCGCCGCCAAGGACCACATCACCGTGTTCCTGTACGACGGCGGGCTGGCGCCTGACCCGGAGGGGATCATCACCGGCGGCCACGGCAACGAGACCGGCCGGATGATCGCGATCCACCAGGGCGAGTCCATCAACCGACGAGCCCTGACGGCCATCTTCAGGGCGATCATCGCGGACAACCGTGCCGGCGGCTGGCGCAAGCTGAAGGCAGCTCGCTGACCATCAGTCCTTCCGTACCCTTGCGGACCGGCGACTCTCCCTGCACCGTAGGCCGGTGGACGTGGACTCCCCAGACGCGATCGTTCGCAGCCGGCTCGATCCCGGGGAGCGTGTGCTCTGGACCGGCCAACCGGAGGCTCGAGCCTACGCCCTCACCGGAGCCTGGTTCCTGATCCCGTTCTCGGTGCTGTGGGGCGGGTTCGCGATCTTCTGGGAGGTCAGCGTCATCCGGTCGGGAGCCCCGATCTTCTTCTGGCTCTGGGGCATCCCATTCATCCTTGTCGGCCTGTACATGATCTTCGGCCGCATCGCGGTCGCGCTTCGAGAGGC
>VBFG01000141.1 GCA_005882635.1 Chloroflexota bacterium
CCGGCGAGCGCGAACGATTTCGACATCACGCCCAGCGAGACGCCCCGGTCGATGGCGTCCGCGCCGGCCGTCAGACGATCGGCGGCGTCGAACTCGAGGAACCGATACACCTCGTCGGCCAGGAGATGGATGCCCCGCTCCGCGAGCTCCTCGGTCAGCCGCCGCCACTCGGCATGAGTCGGCATCATCCCGGTCGGGTTGTGCGGCGCATTGACGACGACGAGCCGGGTCTCGTCCCGGAGCGACCCGATCAGGCGGTCCGGATCCAGGCCCCAGCCGTCGGCCTCGCGGAGCTC
>VBFG01000142.1 GCA_005882635.1 Chloroflexota bacterium
AGGTGACCACCGCATGGTCGCCGGGCCCGAGCAGGACGTTCGACAGGCAGAAGATCGCCTCCTCGGCGCCCGCGAACACGAGGACGTCCTCGGGGCCGATCGAGTCGTACAGCGTGGCAATCTCCGCCCGGAGGAGGGGATGGCCGGTCGACTCCGTGTAGCCGAGGCGGAGGTCGTTCCACAGCCGGGCCGTCTCGTCGTCGGCGAGGGCCAGGAGGTCGTCCAGGCGCCAGGCCTCGACGTCCGAGGCGCACAGCAGATGGCGGACCGCGAACTCCCAGCGGGCGAAGTACCGCTCGAGGCCGAATTCCGCGATGCGCACGGCGCGATGATCGTCGATCGACGGAGTCGCGCGCAGGGTTCCGGGTCGGCCGGTCAGGCCGGCCCACTGACGCCGGCGTCCTCGAACGTCGCCATCTCGCCGAGGACTCGGGCGGCCGACCCGATCAGCGGCATCGCGAGGGCCGCGCCGGTGCCTTCGCCGAGACGGAGACCGAGGTCGAGGATCGGCTCCAGGCCGAGCGTCTCGAGCACGACCCGGTGACCCGGCTCCGCGGAGCGGTGGCTCGCGACCAGGCGCCCCGGCAGGTTCGGCGCCAGGCGCGCGGCGACGAGAGCCGCGGCCGCGGTGATGAACCCATCGAGGACGACCGGGATCCCCTGGCCGGCCGCCGTCAGGATCGCGCCGACGAGCGCGGCGATCTCGAGACCGCCGACGGCGGCGAGGACGTCGAGCGGCCGGCCCGCATCTGGCGCGTGGCGGGCGAGGGCCGCGTCGATCACGGCCACCTTGTGGCGGACACCCGCGTCGTCCAGGCCGGTCCCACGCCCGGTGACGTCGGCCGCCGGCCGGCCCGTCAGCGCCGCGACGATGGCGCTCGACGACGTCGTGTTGCCGATCCCCATCTCGCCGACGCCGAGCAGGTCACAGCCGGCGCCGGCGAGATCCGCGGCGGAGCGACTTCCCACGTCGAGCGCGGCGAGCGTCTGCGACATCGTCATCGCCGGCTCGGCCGCGAAGTCCCGCGTCCCGTCGGCGACCCGGGCGGTCACAAGGGTGAACCGGCGCTCGTCGATGGCCGGAGCCGGGATCGGTTCGCCGGCCACGCCGACGTCGACCACGACGAGGTCGGCGCCCGCGGCGCGTGCCAGGGCGTTGATCGCCGCCCCGCCGGCCACGAAGTTGGCGACCATCTGGCGCGTGACGTCCGAGGGATAGGGCGAGACGCCCTGACGGGTGACGCCGTGATCGCCGGCGAAGACCACGATCGCGGGGCGCTCGACGGCCGTGACGAGTCGAGCACGGATCCCGGCGAGCTGGACCGCCAGGGCTTCGAGCCGGCCGAGGCTGCCGGGCGGCTTCGTCAGCCGATCCAGTCGCTCGCGGGCGGCCTGCATGGCTCCGTCGTCGAGCGGGCGGATCGACCCAGCCAGCTCCGCGAGGGCCGTCGAGCCGACGACGCCTGGCGCGGTCGTCATTGGGGCCACGCGCGGGTAAGCCGCACGACTTCGGCGGCGCGGAGCGGCTCGGTAGCCTGGCCGGCGATCCGCTCGAACCGCCCCGTCCCGAGGAGCGTGGCGATCAGCGCGTGGAGGAACGCCCCGTGCGAGACGACCACGAGGGGTCGTCCGCTGGTCGCCTCGAGCGCCGACGCGACGCGTGCCGCCCGCTCCGCCGTCGCCGTCGAGGGCTCACCGCCCGGCCAGTCGACCGGGCGGCCCCCACGGATCGCCGCCGCTACGGCCGGCTCGCGGGCTTCGAGCTGCTCCCAGGTGAGGCCCTGGGCACGGCCGACATCGACCTCGCGGAGCGAGGCGTCGACGGTCACGGGGAGCCGGGCGGCGCGGGCGATCTCCGCAGCGGTCGATCGCGCGCGGTGGGCCGGGCTCGTGCGGACGAGGGCCTCGGCAGGCAGCTCGTCGACGAGCGCTCGGGCGAGGGTCCGGGCGACGGCCCGGCCGTCCCGACTGAGCGGTGGATCGGCGAGGCCGCACCACCGTCGGCCGGTCCAGGCCGTCGGGGCATGGCGGATCAGCCAGACGGTGGCGTTCACGACGGAAGCCCCGACTCGAGGCGGATCGCGCGGCCGGCGATCGTGAACCAGGCTTCGTCGGCGTCGTCGACCAGGCGCTGGTGGGCGATCCCGAGGATGTCCCGGAAGCCACGGGCGACGGGATCCATTGGCACCAGGCCCAGGCCGACCTCATCGCTGACGACGACCACCGGGCCGGCGTGCGCGGCCAGGGCACGCCGGAGCTCCGCGATCGGACCGTCCACGATCGCGGCGACGTCGGCCGGCCCGTCGCCGACGAGGAGGCTCACCCACAGTGACAGCCCGTCGAGGAGGATCGTGGCATCGGGCTCGATCGACCCGATCGCCGCGACGACCTCGCGGCCGGGCTCGACCGTCGTCCACTCGGCCGGGCGGTCGCGGCGGTGCAGGGCGATCCGCGCGTCGAGCTCGGGATCGCCGGAAAGTGCCGTCCCGACGTAGGTCACCGGACCGCCTCCGGCGAGGGTCGCCGCGCGGTCGCGGCCGATGCGGCTCTTGCCGCTCCGCGTCCCGCCGAGGATCACGACGAGCGGCCGGCTCATCCGACTGCGGCCGCGGCCGAGGCGACGACGATCGCCGTAAACGTCATCTCGATCACCGCCCCGTAACCGTCGCCGTCGAGCTGGCGGCGCCAGCGGATCACCGCGCCTCCGACGAAGGCCGCGGCGATGGTGCCGACGAGTGCGCCGATCCCGATCGACACGCCGCCGAGCTCGACTGCGACCCCGACGAAGATCGCGGCGGTCACGAGCGCGATCGTCGCCGCGAATCCAGTGGTCGTCTCGGCGAACCACGACCCGAGACCCTCGGCCGGTGTGCGCCGGCGCCCGACGAGCACCGCCCAGGCGGGGGCGATGGCTCTCGATGCAGCGGCCGCCGCGACGACGGCTGCGAGGGCAGCGAAGCCACCGCGTCCGGCGAGATCGGCGAGGGCGGCGGCGTCCAGCCCGAGGGCGAGGACGACGGCGACGACGCCGGCCGTGCCCGCGCGCGGGTCGGTCCGGGCTCGGTTCGCCGAGCCCGGCGGCGCCGCGAGGGCGTCGACCGTGTCGGCGAGCCCGTCGAGATGGAGCCCCCCGTCGAGGACCGCCAGCAGGGCCAGCGCCGCGAGAGAGGCGAGCACCGGGTGGGCCGCGCCGGCGATCAGCACCGGGACGCCGGCAGCCAGGCCGAGGCCGGCCCCGACGAGCCCGTACGCCGCACCGCCCGTCCGATCGCCGTGGACCCACCCGGGCCGAAGGGGCAGCCGGGTCAGGAACCCGATTGCGGCCAGGAGCTCGGCCGCGGCGGCGGCCGGTGCCGGTTGCGCAGCTCGCTCGGGCGCCCCGGAGCGGGTCGCCGACTCAGCCATGCCCCACCGCCCCACCGACCCTTCGCTCGCTCCAAGGACCGTCCGGCAGCAGGCTGGGGTCGACGCCGAACACGGTCCGGATCAGCTCTCCGTCGAGGGTCTCGCTGGGTCGGCCGTCGGCGACGAGCCTGCCGCCCGCCACCACTGCCACGCGCGGGATCCGGGTGGCGGCGAGATGGAGATCGTGGATGACCGTGACGATCGTCCGGCCGTCCCGGTCGTGGAGGTCCGCCAGGAGGTCCATGACGTCGAACTGGTGGCGGACATCGAGATGGACCGTCGGCTCGTCGAGCATGACGATCGGCGCCGCCTGGGCGATCGCCACGGCGAGCAGCACGAGCTGGCGCTCGCCGAGCGACAGCTCGCGGACGTCGCGTCCGACGAGCCGCCCAAGCCCGACCCGGTCGATGGCCGCCGCGACGGCGGCCCGGTCTGCCGGTCGGAGCCCGCGGAACCGGTCCTCGTGCGGCAGGCGGCCCAGCGACACGACCGCCTCGACCGTGGCCGCGAACGGCAGGCTCGAGGGCTGCGGCACGACCGCGATCCGTCGGGCGATCGCCGCGCGGTCCAGCGACCGAATGGGTCGCCCGTCGACCTCGACCACGCCCCCGGTCGGCTCGAGGAGGCCGGTCATCAGCCGGAGGAGCGTCGACTTCCCGGCGCCATTCGGCCCGAGGATGCCGATCCATTCGCCCCGCCCGATCTCCAGGTCGACGTCACGGATCACGGCCCGCGGCCCGTAGCCGGCCGATACGCCCCACAGGGCAAGGATCGGATCGGTCACAGCTCGTAGCCGCGCTGGGCCCGCCGCAGCAGGACGAGGAAGAACGGCGCGCCGATCACGGCGGTGATGACGCCGACCGGGATCTCACCCAGCGTCCGCGCGACGAGGTCGGCGACGATCATCAGGATGGCCCCGCCGATCGCGGCGAGGGGCAGGACAACCCGGGCGTTCGGCCCGACCAGCATCCGCACGAGGTGGGGGATCACGAGACCGACGAAGCCGATCAGCCCGCTGACCGAGACCGCGGCCGCCGTGATTAGCGACGCGAGGCCGAGCAGGATCGCCCGCTCGCGGCGGACGTCCACCCCGAGGTGCGCCGCCGCGTCCTCGCCCAGCAGCAGCCCGTTGAGGGACCGCGACCGGAGGAGGATCAGCGAGGATGCGATCAGGATGATCGGCAGGGCCCCGCCCAGCTCGCTCCACGACGCGTTGTCGAAGCTGCCGAGCAGGTACGAGAAGATCTGGCGGAGTGCGGCCCCCGACAGGTACATCGCCATGGCCAGCGCGGCGGCCAGCAGCGATCCGAGCGCGTAGCCCGTGAGCAGGAGGCTCGTGAGTGGCGATCCGCCCGTCACGCGTGACAGCCGATAGACCAGCGTGACCGCAGCGATGGCGCCGACGAAGGCGAGGAGCTGGAGCAGCCCGAACCCGAGGATCTCGACC
>VBFG01000108.1:0-57732 GCA_005882635.1 Chloroflexota bacterium
GTCCGGATGGCCAGCACGATCGGCGCGAACTCGCCCTCGCCGAAGGCGGCGGCCAGGCGATCGAACGCGGCCCGGGACGGAACCGTCTCGGGGAGGATCGTCGAGTCGGGGGCGTTGAAGCGGACATGCAGGAACGGCAGGCCGAGCAGGATGAGGACCGCGAGGGTCGGGACGAGGACGGCGACCGGCTGCCGCATGACCCGCCGGGCGAGGCGCGCCCAGGGGCCGTTCGGATCGTCTCGCGGCGCGACCGGGCGGATCGCGAGCGCGTCGATCCGCGGGCCGATGATCGCGAGGAGGGCCGGGAGGAGGGTGAGGGCGGACGAGGCGGCGAGCAGCACGACGATCGCGCCGGCGATCCCGACGGAGCGCAGGATCATGAACTCGAAGAGGACCAGCCCGGCGAGCCCCAGCAGCACGGTCAGACCCGAGAAGAAGACGGCTCGCCCGGCGGTCGCGACGGTCGCCGCGACCGCCGCGGCGACGCGGCCGCTGGCGTCGTCGGGTGATCCTGGTTCGGGCGGTCGCGCAGCGAGCTCCTCGCGGAAGCGGCTCGTCAGCAGGAGCGAGTAGTCGACGCCGAGGCCGAGGCCGAGCAGGGTCGCAAGGTTGAGCACGAAGATGCTCATCGGGGTCAGGCTCGCGGCGATGAAGATCCCGGCCAGGGCGACGATCACCGCGGTGCCGCCGACGATCAGCGGGACCGCCGCCGCGACGACCGACCCGAACACGACGAGCAGGGCGACCGCGGCGAGCGGCAGCGAGACCACCTCGCTGCGTCGGAGGTCCGACTCCGTGACGGCCTGGACGTCGCCGTAGAAAGCCGGTCCGCCGGCGAGCTCGACGTCGATCCCGGGCGGATGAGCCAGGCGATCCCGGATCCCGGGCAGTGCCTCGGGCGAGTCGTCCGGCGCGATCGACAGGAACACGATGTCGTAGGCGGTGTGGCCGTCGGTCGAGACCTGGCGCGGGCTGAGCGTGTGGGCGAGGATGCGGACGACGCCGGGTGCCTCGCCGACATGCTCGATCGCGGCTGCCGCCGGACCCTCGAACGCCGGGCTCCCGGCCGTCGCGACGTCGCTGTGGAGGACGACCACGACGGCCGACGGCGGCGTGGCGAGCTCCGCCTGGAGGATGGCCTTCGCCCGCGCCGATTCGAGGTCGTCGAGGATGAACCCGCCGGCTCGCAGCGCACCGACGACCCGCGGCGCGAGGGGCAACGCGACGAGCAGCAGGACCGCCCAGGTCGCGACGACCGCCCACCGTCGGCGGACAACAAATCGACCGAGCCGCGCGAATCGATCGGAGGCAGCCTCGCCCGAGGCGCGTCGCGTTGGGGAAGGCGCCATGACGATCGCAATGCTAGGTGGCCCGCCCGGACCCCGCGCGCCAGGGGGCCTCTGCTAGCATCGCGGTGCACGTACGCCAGCCGCAGCGAGGCCTTCGGTGCAGCTCTTCACGATCTTCTTCTCGCGACCGATCGAGTTCGGTGCTGCCGCCACGATCTCGATCGTGATGCTGCTGATCCTGCTCGGCGCGGCCCGCACGGCCGAGGGTCCGTCGCGGCTCGCCCGGACGATGACGCGCCCGACCTCGAAGTTCGTCTTCGGGTTCCTGTTCCTGGCCTGGGCGGTCGTGTTCGGGATCGGCCTCCAGCTCGTCCCGCACGAAGGCGCGAACTCGCCCTACGGCGGGCTCGGCCTGATCGCGCTGTTCGTCGGGTTCTTCATCATGATGGGCTTCCTCTGGTCGGTGATCGGCGAATAGGTCGACCGTCGGGCGGCCGCGAAACTGGCCCGAGCTCGCCGCCATCCCTGAGCGTGCCCGGGTCCCGCCCCGTCGCGGACCTTCAGCGTCTGGACCGCAGCTTCCAAGCCGCGCTATGATCCCGAAAGTTTCAGGCTGCATAGGTTTTATGCGTTCGCCGAGCCTCCATGGGCACGGTTGCCGCACGCATGAGGAGCGAGCTCGGTTGGACGCCCAGGAGATCAAGACCGCGGTCGCCCGTCAGGACGCCGAGCGCGCCGCCGCCGAGCCGCCGTTCGTCAACCGGCGTGATCCCGCCCTCGCGGTCGGGCCGGACGGCCGTCCGGCGGTCAGCCGTCGGGCGCCGCTGTGGGCGGACATCCCGGACGAGAACTGGAACGACTGGCGCTGGCAGCTCAGCCACCGGGTCAACGACCTCGAGGAGATCGAGCAGGTCCTGAACCTGACCGACGAGGAGCGCGAGGGTCTCAGCGCACCCGACAAGTTCCGCGTCGACATCACGCCGTACTTCATCAGCCTGATCGACCCGGACGACCCGAACGACCCGATCCGCCGCCAGGTGATCCCGCTGGGCCGGGAGCAGCAGGCGTTCACGGCGATGATGGAGGACTCGCTGGCCGAGGACCGCCACTCCCCCGTGCCCGGCCTCGTGCATCGCTACCCCGATCGGGTGCTGATGCTCGTCACGACCCAATGCGCCAGCTACTGCCGCTACTGCACGCGGTCGCGCATCGTCGGCGACCCGACCCAGAACTTCAACCGGAAGGACCACGAGGCCCAGCTCGACTACCTCCGCCGGACGCCGCAGGTCCGCGACGTGCTGATCTCGGGCGGTGACGGGCTGACGCTCGCGCCGAAGCTGTTCGAGTCGATCCTGCGCGGCCTCCGCGAGATCAGCCACATCGAGATCATCCGGATCGGCTCGCGGGTACCCGTGTTCCTGCCGCAGCGGATCGACGACGAGCTGTGCGCGACCCTCGAGAAGTACCACCCCCTGTGGATCAACCTCCATTTCAACCATCCCAACGAGATCACGCCGGAGGTCTCGCGGGCGGTCGACAAGCTCACGAAGGCCGGTCTTCCGGTCGGCAACCAGTCGGTGCTCCTCGCCGGCGTCAATGACTGCGTCCACATCCAGCGGGCACTCGTCCACAGGCTCGTCGAGAACCGGATCCGACCGTACTACCTCTACCAGTGCGACCTGGTCGAGGGCTCCGGCCATTTCCGGACGCCGGTCGGCAAGGGCCTGGAGATCATGGAAGGCCTCCGCGGCCACACGTCCGGCTACGCGGTCCCGACCTACGTGATCGACGCGCCGGGCGGCGGCGGCAAGATCCCGGTGATGCCGAACTACCTCATCTCCTACTCGGACCACAAGGTCGTGCTCCGCAACTACGAGGGCTACATCACGACCTACGAGGAGCCGCCGACCTACGACCGCCACGACGAGGCATCGTGCCGGTTCTGCCAGTCGCAGCGAGCCGAGCCGGGCCAGTCCGGCGTGCTCGGGCTGCTCGAGGGCGAGCGGATGTGGATCGAGCCGAAGGGCTTCTCGGAAATCCACACCCGCGGCAACACCGAGGCCCATCGCCTGCAGGACCCGTCGAAGTGGGTGCCGTTCGGGGTCGGCGCGATCGAGGGCCAGGCCCAGGCCGCCGGGCAGCTGCGTGTCCTCGAGGGCGGCGACCCGGCGCCGCCGGTTGCGCCACCCTCGGCGGCGACTCCGCCGGCGGTCGCGCCACCTTCGGCGGCGACTCCGCCGCCGAAGCCCGAGTACGGCCCTGGCGAGGAGCCTCGCCCGCGCGACGGCGAGCCGACGGGGTCGGCCCACGGGGAGCTGCTCTAGCCGCTTGGCCCGGCGGGACGTGCCCGCGGGCGTCGCTCAAGCCTTCCGAGGCTCGATAGCGACGCCATCGCTACGCCACGGTCAACGCCGGCCAAGAAGGCCCAACGAACGCCGATCCTGAGCACGAATCCTGCTTGCGGCGAGCGTCCGAAGCATCGCGGCAGCCGATAAGGCGTGGTGAAGAGCCTCACGTAACGATGGCGTCGCTATGCGACGGGTCAGGCGGCCGCCGGCCGCAGTCACAGGTCTCCGAGAGACCCGGGCGATCGCCGCGAATCTCGGACGAGACGCGCGCGCCACTCGTCGTCGGCGGCGATTGACCCAGGCTGAGCTCGGCGAGCGAGTCGGCTTGGGACAGTCCGAGATCAGCTATCTGGAACGTGGCTTTGGTGGGCGGACCTCCATCGAGACCTGGGTCGCGATCGGGATTGCCCTGGAGCGCCCGGTTGCTGTTGGCTTCGGCCGGGACGTCGTCGAGCCGCTCCACGACGCGGGTCACCTGGCGCCGCAGGAGCTGCTGATCCGGCTCACCGCGCGAGGCGGATGGCACGCGACGTTCGAGGCGCCGAGCAATCCGGCCGACCCGCGCCTCGTGACGGACGTCCTTCTCAACAACACGGCTCACATGATCGTGCTCGTCGAGATCTGGAACCGGGTCGATGACCTGGGGGCGGGCGTCCGGTCAAGCGACCGGAAGCTCGCGGAGGTCCGCCACCGCGTGCCGGGACCCGTCTTGTCATGCTGGGTGCTGGTCGACACGGCGGCCAACCGGGAGATCGTCCGGCGTTATCCGGCCGTGCTCCGATCACGGTTCCAGGGGTCGTCGGCCGGTTGGGTTCGAGCGCTCACGATCGGCGACGAGCCGCCCGCCGAGGCGGGGATCATCTGGGCCGACGTCGGGGGCTCCAGGCTCACGGCCGTCCGCCTCCGCGGCTGAGCCAGGATCATCCCGCAGGCGAACACGAGGGCACCCGCGACGGCCGGCCCGACGTGCGTCGCGTCGAGATAGCCGACGATCCCGTGGATCCCGATCGCCGCGCCGAACCCGAGCGTGCCGGCGGCGGCGAGCGCCTGCCACAGGCTCCGTGACCAGGTGCCCCAGCGGAGGCAGCCGAGGATCAGCAGCCCGATCGTCGCCACGCCCCCGCCGAACCCGGTCCGGTCGTGGGAGATGAGCGGGACGAGGTGCGGATTGAGCGCGTCGAGCGCGGCGCGATCGAAGCCGATGTAGATGAGGTCCTGGGGCACGAACACGACGATCGAGCCGAGCGCGAGGATCGTCGTCCCGGCCACGACCATCCCGACGCCCGTCAGGACGACGAGGCGGCGACCGAGCCCGTCGATGGTCCGCCACGACGGCCACGCCTGCGAGCCGCGACGTTCGTCCCGCGGCCCGTCGACCAGGCGGCGCCGACTGATCGCCAGGCCCGGCAGGAACACGGCGAGCAGGCAGGTCGCGGCCGTGAGATGCCAGCTGTCGAGATAGCCGGAGCCGACGTACGCGACGAAGCTCGCGAAACCGAACGAGCCCGTTGCCGCGATCACCCACCACGCCCATCGCTCACCGCGGCCGAGCGGGACGGCGATGAGCCACAGATAGAGGATCGCCATCGCGATCAGCGTCCCGCCGAACGCCACCCGGTCGTGGGTCATGAAGTCGGCGACCCGGCCCCCCGCGAGGCGGTGCAGCTCGTCGAGGGTCATGCCGAGGAACCGGAGCTCATGAGGCAGGGCGTCGCCGACAGCCGACAGGAACCAGGCGAAGAAACCGGCCAGGGCGAGTCCCACCGCGAACAGGCCGAGCAGCGGTCGCCCGTCGCCGACGAGGACCGCCGGCAGCGATCGGTCGTCCGGCAGGGGCGCGTCCGCCCCCTCGTGGGACAACGTGCTATCCATCGGTAGCACGATATTGGCGGAAGCGGCCGGCGTCAATCCGGCAGTGACGCCTCCGCGCCGCCGGTAACGCCTCGCGGTCGGAGACGTCGGGATGACGCAGCGGCGTCATCATCGCCGCGACCGTCCGGCGGAGGGGCCCAAATGAACACCGTTCTGGATCGGATCGACGCGTGGCAGTCGACGGGTCTGATCGACGCCTCGACCGCCGACCGACTACGCGCCGCGGAAGCCAGCACGACCGAGACGACGACCAGCGACGAGCCGTCAGGCGATCGGGCTCGGTCCGCGGCCTCCGTGGCGAGCTCATTCTTCGGTCCGACCCCGACGATCGTCGAGGTCTTCGCCTACCTCGGGGCCGGGTTCTTCCTCGGCGCCTGGTCGGCGTTCGTCGTCCGGCTCGCCGGCACTGGCGCGACTGGCGGGACCGGCGGCGAGGGGATCATGACCGCCGGATCGTGGCTGGCGTCCGCCGTCCTGTTCGGCCTCGGCCTGTTCCTCCGCGGCGGCGACGCCCGCCGGCAACGGGGTGCCGGCGTCGCGATCCTCGTCGCGACGATGGGTGGGGCCCTCGGCATGGACTTCCTGGGTCGGTTGCTGCACGTAGACAGTGGGCCCCTCCAGCAGCTCCTCGACGCGGTCGCGGCGGTCGCGGTCGCCTGGGCCGGCCGCCGCCTGCTCCCCTCCGTGACGACCCAGATCGCGCTGCTCGGCGCCGTGACCGCATTCGGCGCGGCGATCCTCGCCTACCTCGAGCCGATGATCTCGGCCGCCCCGGCGTCGATCGACTTCTCGCAGCAGCAGCCGGCCGACAGCATCCTGGTCCGAGTCGTCCTGCCCGCCATCGCCTGGCTCGTCGTCGCCTTCGCCATCGGGCTGGTCGGCCTCGCCGAGGCACGCTCGACCGACGATCTCGGCCGCCGTCGGGCGACGGTCACGCGATTCTGGGCGGGGATCCTGGCGGTGCTCGGGCTGGCCACCTCGGCCTTCCGCTCGGGCAGCCTGGGCGACGGCACGTACGACCGGCTGGTCGAGCCGTGGGTCGCGGACGTCGTCGTGATCGTCCTCGCGGCGATCCTCCTGGAGCGGGCGCTCCGCCGCGACAGCGCGGCGTTCATGATCGCCGCGGCGATCGGGCTCGTGACCGCGTTGACCGACTTCAACTTCAGCTACCTGTCCGAGTCGCGAGACGTCGGTCTCGTCATCGAAGGCGTGATCCTGCTCGGCGTCGGGTTCGCCGCCGATCGGCTCCGCCGGCGCATCGGGTCGCCAGGCTCCGAACGAACGCCGGTGCCCGTCCCAGCCGACGTGCCGCAGGCCTGACCCCTAGTTCAGGCGGCCGGCGAAGATCCCGATCACCTGGCGGACGTCCGGCACGTCGTGGGCGTCCGGCCGCTCGTCGAGGTACTGGCGGAGAGCCGCGACCGCCTCGCTGAACCGGCCCATCCGCCCGAGGAGCAACCCGCGATCGCGGCCGTGCTCCGGATCGGTCGGTTCCAGGACCAGGAGCAGGTCGATCGCGTCGACGGCGGCCGGCCAGTCCCGCCGGGCCAGATGCGCGGTCCGCAGGTTGCGCAGGACGCGGGCGAGGATCTGGCGCCGGCCGACTGGCCGCAGCATCCCGGCGTGGAGGAGGACGCCGTCCCCCACCGATCGACGGATCAGGGCCTGGCAGTCGTCGGGCGTGAGCTCGCGGCCGCCGCCGGCCGGATCGAAGAGCATCCCGTCGGGACCGCCAACGATGAAGTGGCCCGGGAGCCCGACGCCGACCAGCGACAGGCCGAGGCGCCATGCGGTCTCGAGCTCGACGATCGCGACACTGATCGGCAGGCCGACACGGCGGGCGAGGACCGCGTCGAGGCGGCTGTTCGCCGGGTCGCCGTACTCGGCCGCGGACGGCGCGCGGAAGCCGATCTCCCGGTACAGCACGTCGTGGAGCCGGGCCGCGACCGTGGACTCGGGGTCGCCGACGTCCAGCCGAACGCGAACCCGCTCGGCGAGGCCGTCGAGCTGGGCAAGCGCAGCTTCCTCGTCGATCGGTGGCCGGCCATGACCGGCGACCACGAGGGCGCCGAGGGCCAGGTCGATCTCCGGCTCCGGCCGGGCGACGAGGCGCGCGAACCGGGCTCGTCCCGACATCCGGGTCTCGATCGGATCGTGGCGATCGCCCACGAGCTGATTCTAGACCCGCCCGAGTCCTGCACGACCATCCCGTCGGACGGTCGTCGGCCGGTCCGAAGGTGGCGTCGGGCGGTGCCTTGGGGTAGTCTTCGCAATCCCTAGTAGATTCCTCGGAGATCCGATCCGCCGATGCCCGCGGACAGCCCGACGACGCCCGCCACACCCGGCCTCGGGACGCTGCGCGCCGCGCCCGCGGGCCTGCCCGAGGCGGATCTCGCCCCGCCCGTGGTGGCCGAATCCCGCGATCCGTTCACCGCGCTGCGGGTGATCCATCTCCTGGCCCGGATCGAGCGCGGGCGTCCCATCCGGCTGGCCGACATCGTCGACCGGCTCAACGCCAGCCACCTCGACTGGATCTTCCCAGCGTCGGTCGTCGCCGATGTCGCGGTCGGCCTGCAGGCCAACTGGATGGCCGACTACCGCAACGGCTCCGGGATCGAGATCCAGGACGGAGCGTACGGCCCGACGATCACGATCGAGGACTCGAGCCGCGTGGACCCGTGGATCGTGCGTCAGGCCGAGCGCCAGCGCGCCGCGTGTCACGATCGTCTCGAGGCATTCAGCCGGCTCGATCGAGCCGGCGGGGAGGGTTAGCCATGGTCTGTCCGTGTCTCCGGCGGGCTCGATCGCGCTGATCGTCGCCCGCGACCCCACGGTTTCCGCCACGCACGCTGGAGAGGAGATGTCCCGTGACCGTTCCCGGCTATGCCAATGACGTCCTTGTCGATGCCGACTGGGCGAAGGCCCACCTCGACGATCCGTCGGTCCGTTTCGTGGAGGTCGACGTCGACACGACCGCCTTCGAACAGAGCCATATCCCTGGCGCCGTCGGCTGGAACTGGACGAGCCAGCTGTCGGACGGTGTCCGGCGCGACATCGCCAGTCGCGAGGAGTTCAGCAAGCTCCTGAGCGACAGCGGCATCGGCCCGGACACGACGATCGTGCTGTACGGCGACAACAACAACTGGTTCGCCGCCTGGGCGTACTGGCAGCTGAAGCTGTTCGGCCGCCGCGACGTGCGAATCCTGAATGGCGGCCGCAAGTACTGGCTCGACAACGGGCTGCCCCTGTCGACCGACATCGAGACCTACGAGCCGACTCGCTACGACCTGCCCGAGCCCGACTTCGCGCTCCGTGCCTTCCGCGACGACATCCTGCCGCGGCTCGGCCAGGGCGATCTCGCTCTCGTCGACGTCCGCTCACCGGCCGAGTTCAACGGCGAGGTCATCGCCCCTCCGGGCATGACCGAGACCGCCCAGCGCGCCGGGCACATTCCCGGGGCGGCATCGATCCCGTGGGCCCAGACGGTCCGCGAGGACGGGACGTTCAAGAGCCGCGACGAGCTGGAGAGCCTCTACGAGGCGAAGGGCATCACGCCCGACAAGGACGTCATCGCCTACTGCCGCATCGGCGAGCGTTCCAGCCACTCGTGGTTCGTCCTGCACGAGCTGCTCGGCTACCGCCGGGTTCGCAACTACGACGGCTCCTGGACCGAATGGGGCTCGATGGTCGGCGTGCCGATCGAGAAGCCGGTGCTCACGGCCGTCTAGAGCATTCCTGGATTGGGAATCAAGCGGGCCGGATCGATCAGATCCGGCCCGCTCGCCATGAACTGATCGCGGTCGGCGATGCGGAAGCCGAGGTCGAGCAACGCCCCGAGCAGCGGATTTGGGCCCTGGACCGTGACGAGGACCACGCCGCCGCGGCCGGCCCGGACGATCGCCGCGAGCATGACCGGAAGGGGCTCCACGGCCGGGTCGGGATCCACGACGAGCCGGTCCAGGACCCGGACCGGGCTCGCCTGCCGGACGCGAGCCGTGCCGAGCGCGACGACCGCGCCGCCCTCGCGGACCGTGAACAGGTCACCTTCCGGGCTCCCGGCCCAGAAGGCGTAGTCAGCGAGGCGGTCCGCGCCGGTCCAGCGCCGCTCGACCGCGGCCAGCTCGTCGGGCGTCGCCGGCTCGCACGACAGCGACTGCGGCAGGCCCGCGATCCGCTCCGACGGACCCTCGACGTAGAGGCTCGCCCAGAGCGGTCGCAGCCCCGCCCGGACGTAGATCGGCATCGCCCGGGGGTCATCCGAGGCGAACGTCGTCCGCCGCTCCGCGTCGCCGAAGACCGCGTCGGGGAGGGGCCGGCCGATCCCTCGGCCGACGAGCTCTGGCCGGACGAAGAGGTCGGCCAGGTGAACGGCGTTGCCCGTGTCGATCGTCGCCCCGAACGCCACGACGCGGCCGTCGTCGACCGCCACCCGCGCGCCGCCCCGCGCGATCAGGTGGCGGAGGTACGGTCCGACGACGTCGGCGGTGACGATCGCGCCATCGTTGCCGTGGGCGGTCAGGATCTCGCGGATCGCCGGGAGGTCGTCGTCGGTCGGGACGCGGATCTCCACCGATGGACCCCCGGCCGTCGTCAGGCGACCGTCCGTGCCGGCCGCCCGAACCGGGTCATCGTCTCCAGCAGCCGGTCGTGCGGCAGGGCGTAGGCGGTGATCCCGTCGCGGCCGGTCATCGTCTCCGCGGCCACGAGCGCGTTGAGGATTGCCTCCTCGGTCGCCTCGATCGTCGCATCGAACAGCGCGCCGATCACGAAGTCGTTCAGGACGTGGATGTCGGCGACGACTCGCGGGTCGGCGCGGAATGACGTCCTCGGGATCGATCGGTTGCCGGTCGCGAAGCACAGGAACAGGTCGCCGCTCGAATGGGCGCCCGTGCCGCCCATCCGGGCGATCCCGAGACCGGCCCGCTGGGCCAGCCGTTCGCACTGGTGGGGAAGGAGCGGCGCGTCGGTCGCGACGATGGCGATGATCGAGCCCGAGCCGGCAGGCGGCGGTGCCTCGTCGTCCGCCGCGGTGCCGGCAAACGGGCTGGGCACGTTCTCGATCGGGATTGCCTCCCCGACCGGCACGCCATCGACTCGCAGCCAGTCGCGCCGGCCGTAGTTCGCCTGGACGAGGACGCCGACGGTGAACCCGCCCGACTCGTCGCCGACGACGCGCGACGCCGTCCCGATCCCGCCCTTGAACTCGTGGCAGACCATCCCGGTGCCGCCACCCACGCCGCCTTCATCGACCGGGCCGGATCGCGCGGCGACCAGCGCCGCGTCGACGTGGTCGGGCGTGACGTGGAAGCCGTCGATGTCGTTGAGCAGCCCGTCCCACGTCTCGCCGACGACCGGCAGGGCCCAGTAGGAGGTCCCGAACGGAAGGACGCCCACGGCGTTCCGGATGATCGCGTCACGGACCACCCCGACCGAGTGCGTGTTGGTGATGCCGATCGGGCCCGTCAGATGGCCGGCTTCGCGGATCCACTCGAGCCCGGTCAGCTCACCGTTCCCGTTCAGGCGGTGGCACCCGGCGTAGATCGGCTCGATCCAGATGTCGCCGTCGTGGGGGACGACGACCGTCACGCCGGTGCGGACCGGGCCCTCGCCGACGGCGAGCCTGCCCTCGCCGCGGATGATCGTCGTGTGCCCGACGCGGACGCCGGCCACGTCCGTGATCGCATTGTTCGGTCCCGGTCGGCCGCGCCCGATGACGATCCCGAGATCCCTCGCGCGCACGTCCACCTCGCTGGTCTGGCTTCGCAGTGCCCACGGCGTCCGTCGCGCCGTCCGGCTCGCGCCGGCGCACTCATCCGACCGTCGATCCCTATCATCGCCGGGTGATCCACGTCCCGAGCGAGCGTTCCGTCGCGTCGCCGGCCACCATCCGGCTCGAGGTCCTTGCCACGACCGGCGGTCGACGGCCGATCGACGTCGCCGAGGCCTTCCGCGACCTGCCCGGCATGGCGCTGCTCGAGAGCGCCCGGCCGGGCCGGAACGCTCGCTGGAGCTACCTGACGGCCGACCCCGTCGCCGTCCTCACGGAGCCAGCGCCGGGCGGCCAGCCGTTCGCCGCGGCACGCGTCCTCCTCGCCCGCCTCGCGGCGGATCGTCCCGCCCTCGACGACGCTGCCGCTGAGGCGCCCCCGTTCCTCGGCGGGCTCGTCGGATACCTGGGGTACGAGCTCGGCGACGCCCTGGAGCGCCTCCCGGATCCGCCGCCCGACGACCAGGGCCTGCCGCCGCTCCGACTCGCGCTTCATGACTGGGTGATCGCCTGGGATCGGCGGACGGAGCGGGCGTGGCTTGCCGGCCGCGCGGTCGACGGCGACACGAAGCGCCTCGAGCGTCGCCTGGCGGAGGTCCGCGCGCGGCTGACGGAGGATCGCGGCCGGGCCGCGGCCGACCGCGACCCGGGCGAGCTCGCCTTCATCTCGTCGCTCGACCGGACGGCGTTCGAAACCGGCGTCGAGGCCATCCGCGACCACATTGCCCGTGGCGCGATCTACCAGGCGAACTTGACCCGCCGGCTGTCCACGCCGTTCGACGACGAACCCTGGCCGCTGTACCGCCGCCTGCGAACCGGCGATCCGTCCCTCTTTTCGGCATGGCTCGATCTCGGCGAAGGCGCGCCCGGTCATGCCACCCCGCTGGGAGCCGCCCCCGCGCGTCCACGGGCGATCCTGTCGGCCTCGCCCGAGCCGTTCCTCGCCGTCACCTCGGACGGTCGCGTCTCAACGGACCCGATCAAGGGGACCCGGCCGCGCGGTCGCACCGCGGCCGAGGATCGCGCCCTCGCGCGCGAGCTGCTGGCGTCGTCGAAGGATCGCGCCGAGAACGTGATGATCGTCGACGTCCTCCGGAACGATCTCGGCCGCGTCTGCCGACCGGGCAGCGTGCGGGTCCCACGGCTGTGCCGCCTCGAGCGGACCGCCGCCGTTCAGCATCTCGTCTCGACCGTGACGGGGCGGCTGGCGGAGGGCCACGACCCGTTCGACCTGCTCCGCGCCGCGTTCCCGGGCGGCTCGATCACGGGCGCCCCGAAGATCCGGGCACAGGAGATCCTCCGCTCGCTGGAGCCGACGCGGCGCGGACCGTACACGGGCGCGCTGGGCTGGATCGGCCCCGACGGCGCGATGGCGACCTCGATCCTGATCCGGACGTTCGTCGCCGACGGGACGCACCTGAGCCTCCATGTCGGTGGCGGGATCACCTACGGGAGCGATCCGGCAGCAGAGTGGGCCGAGACAGTGGCGAAGGCGCGCGGCCCGCTCGACGCGATCGGCGGTCACGAGGTGGGGTTCGCGTGACCGGCGCCGGAGATCGCGTCGCGTGACGGGCGGCGGCGGGGACCGCGTGGCGCCCGGTGGTCGGCCCGCGGTTCAGTCGACCCCGGTGATGGGCACGGCGCCACGTCACGTCTGGGTGGACGGTCGCGTCGTCGAGGCGACGGAGCCGGTCCTGACGGCGTTCGATCGCGGATTCCAGCTCGGAGACGGCGTATTCGAGACGCTGCGGGCCCGCGGGGGACGCCCGACGGAGCTGCCCGAGCACGCAGCGCGGCTGCGCCGGTCGGCGGCTGGGCTCGCGATCCCGCTCTCCGGCGACGTCGAGGCGGCCCTCGTCCGGGCGATCGACGAGCTCCTGACGGCGGAGGGCCTTGGCGGCCCCGACGGGGACGCGAGCGTTCGGATCACCGTCTCGCGCGGGGCGTTCTTCGGCCGTGGCCTCCTGCCGCCCGACGAGCACCCCGAGCCGACGATCGTCGTCCAGGCCTGGCCGGTCCCGCCTGTCCCCGCGGCGCATCTCGAGACCGGGCTCCATCTCGTGACGAGCTCCGTGCGACGCGACCCGGAGAACCCGCTCATCGGCGTCAAGACGACGTCGCGGGCGGACTACGTCCATGCCCGGATCGAAGCCCGGTCGGCCGGCGCCGACGACGCGTTGTTCCTCACCATCGACGGCCACCTGTCGGAGGCGACGTCGGCGAACGTGTTCCTGGTCCGCGGGGACGAGCTGGCGACACCTGCGCTGGCGTGCGCGATCCTGGCCGGCACCACGCGCGATTGGATCCTGCGCTGGGCGTCGGGCGTCGGGCTCCGGGCGGTCGAGGGGTGGTTGACGGTCCGCGACCTGGCCGAGGCCGACGAGGCGTTCCTGTCGAGCTCCGTCGCCGGGATCCTGCCGGTCACCAGGTTCGCCGGTGAGCCGATCGGGACCGGCCGGCCGGGCCCGTGGACGCTGCGAGCCCGAACCGACCGAGAGGCATTCATCCGGTCCGGCGAGAGCGACTCGTGACCCGCGACGAGCTCATCGCGCGAACCCGCCAGCTGGTCGAGGAAGGTGATCGCCTGCAGGTCCAGCCGACGATGCGTGGTCTCCAGACGTGGCTCCAACTCTCCGACGACCTGCTCGTGGCGGCGTGGGGTTCGATGGATCGCTACCACCTCGCCTGGCTCATGGTCGGCAAGCCGAAGGACATGGTCCGCGGCCGGCCGATGACGCCGGACGAGGAATCGGCCTACGTCCGCGAGGTCGCTGAGGCGAAGACGTCGGCGCTGCGGATGAGCCTCGACGCCGTCGAACGGCAGGGGATGCCGTTCGTCGGCGAGGAACGCGGGATCGCGCCGGGCCAGGGGATGGGATCGGTTCCGGGCGACGACCGGAGGTGACCGCCGAAACGACGGCGGCCGTCGGCGGCCGGCGCCGGGTCCCGGTCCCGGACAGAGTCGCCCGCGACTACCTCGTCCTCGCGCTGCGGCTGGACCAGCACATCCCGGGCCTCGTCGACGGCTACTTCGGCCCGGCAGACATCAAGGCCCAGGTCGACATCGAGCAGCTGCGTCCGCCCTCCGCGCTCGTGGCGGATGCCTCCGAGCTGCTGCGCCGAATCGACGCTGACGTCCCCGAGTCCGACCGGCGATCGTGGCTCACCGGCCAGGTGACCGCCCTCCGGACGCATGCCGAAGGCCTCGCCGGCAGCGACCTGCCGTACGTCGAGCTCGCGACCCGCTCTTTCGCGTGGACGCCGGTCCGGCGCGATCCGGCGGTGTTCGAGCAGGCGGCCGCCGAGATCGATCGCCTGCTGCCCGGACCGGGACCGCTGGCCGATCGGCTGGCAGCGTTCAACGACGGCTTCATCCTCCCGGTCGACCGCCTCACCGCGATCGCGGACTGGCTCGTCGGACTGTTCCGCGAGCGGGCGGCGACGACATTCGGCCTGCCCGACGATGAGGCGATTCGGATCAAGCTGGTCCGGAACCAGCCGTGGACCGGCTACAACTGGTACGAGGGCGGCCGGCGCTCGCGGTTCGACCTCAACACCGACCTTCCCGTGCGCGCCGCGGAGCTGCTCCGTGTCGCCGCGCACGAGGCCTACCCCGGCCACCACCTCGAGCATGCCTGGCGCGAGGCGGAACTCGTCGATGGCCGGCGGCGGCTCGAGGCCGGCATCCTGCTGATCAACACGCCGGAGTGCCTGATCAGCGAAGGCCTCGCCGATCTCGGCCACCAGTTCGTCTCGCCGGAGGCGGACGAAGCCGACCTGCTCATCGAGCTGTACGGGCGGGCCGGGCTGGCGATCGCCGTCGACGCCGAGGCTGCCCGGGACGCGGCGGCGCGGACCGTCGCCCTGGCTCCGCACCTCCGCCGGCTGAGCGAGGCTCGAGTGAACGCCGCGCTCATGCGGCACGCCGACGGCGCATCCCACGAGGCGGTCCTGGCCTGGCTCGAGCGCGTCGGGCGGTACGCCCCGGCGACCGCCGCCAAACGCCTGGAGTTCATCGAGCATCCGCTGTGGCGGACGTACGTCTTCGTCTACCACGAGGGCGAGGCCCTGCTCCGCCGCTGGATGGATGGGGTCCCGGACATGGAACGAGCCGCCCGGTTCGAGCGGCTCTTCCATGAGCAGCTGGCTCCGGCGACGATCGCGACGGAGCTGGAGACCGGCGCTAGGGCGACTTCTTGATCGACGAAGTCATCGCCCCGCCGTCGACGCGATAGGCGTAGCACGTGACGTCCCGATCGCCGCTCTTCCAGTCATCGTCGGGCGGCAGGATCGCCCCGACGTCCATGACCTGAGTGGCGGCGATGTCCGTGCCCGTGTACGTCGTATAGGCGGGCAGGCAGGCCGAGCCGAGGTAGGCGTACCACTCGTTGTCGCTCGGGGGCGGCGCGCCCGGCGCGGCCGGGTTCTTGCCGACGAAGAACGCCTCGGCGGTGTGCGCCTCCGTGCAGGGGTGGTGCTGGACGTCCCTGACGGTCTGGTTGGCCGACGCGGGACGGTCGAAGCAGTCGCCAACCTGGAGATCGCGGGCGCCGCCGCCAATGCGGTCACGGAAGATGAACGCGCCGATCGCGATGACGGCGATGATTCCGATACGGATGATCCAGCCGCGCACTGAGCGGTACCTCCCTCGTGCGCCGACCGGCTCGATGGGCTTCCCGCTCGGCGCTCGGGCCATGGTACGGAACGGGTGCAAGCGCCCGCCGTCAGTCGATCGTCCGGTTCTCGACCGCCCCTTCGTCCCCGGGGGCGAGCCTCCGAACGAGCACGGCGCGGTCCTCGCCGGGCAACTCGTAGTCCGGCCAGGCGGGCACGCCGTACAGCCGCTGGCTGCCGGGACCCTCCTCGGGCTCGAAGCCGAGCGAGTGGAAGAAGGCGATCGCGATCGGGTCGTCCGGCCAGGCGACGGCGCGCGCGACGGCGGCGCCGCCCGCCATGGCATCCACGAGGAACGCCTCGACCAGCGTCCGTCCCAGGCCGTGCCGGCGATGATTCGGGTCGACCGCGACAAGGTGGAGGATGGCCTCCGCCGGCCGCTCGGGACTGCGGTAGCCGATCAGGAAGCCGCGCGGCCGGCCGGCGTCATCCTCGGCGATCCAGGACGTCCCGGCGAAGTGTCGGAACCAGGCACGGGCGACGAGCGGCCACACCTTGCGGCCGGCGAACCAGTGGTCGACGACGGCCGCGATCGGCGGCTGATCCGCCTCTGTGGGTCGACGGAGGCCGGTCCGGATCCGGCCGTCCGTCACCGCGAGGATGCCGCGGCCAGACCCGAGCCGAGCGCGAGCTGGAGCGCGACGAGCGGCCAGCCCTGGACATCGTCGAGGTAGGTGATCGGGTCGAGGACGCCACCCTCGACCCGCCCGAACAACCAGATGCCGGCGAGCCCGAGGGCGATGGTCGCGAGGCCGGCCGCGGCCCCCCGCGACGGCGGCGATACGAGCTTGCCGAGCAGCCAGCCCAGGAACGCGGCGAGGACGACCAGGCCGGCGGTGACGGCCAGGATCCCGCCGAGGATCGTGTAGCCGATCGCTCCGCCGATCATGACGGCGACGGGCGGCCACATCAGCGGGGCGTCGCGCCCGGCCGCGTCGCTCTCGGGGCGCAGGTAGCGCTCGCCGGGCGCCCGGTCGAGCTTGGGCCGCCGCTCGCCGGGCTCCGTCGTCATCGGGCCATCGTATCCGGGTCGGGAACGCCGCCACGAACCGGGCGCTAGACTCCGCGGCGTGACCCATCCTTCGCTCGGCCTGCCGGCCGTCGACCGCACATTCGGCCTTCCGCCTGCGGCGGCCAGGGTCGACGCCGCGAGGGAGCGCCTCGCCGTCCGGGCGCTGGAGATCGCGATCGACCGCGATCCGAGCCTCCGCGACCGTCACGACGAGTACGCCATGCGGCGCCTCCTCCGGGACACGGTCGTCCTGGTCGATCGGGTCGTCGATGCGATGGCCGCCGGCAGCCCGGAGCTCGCCCGAACATTCGCCGAGGCCATTCCGCCGATGTACCGCCGGCGGAAGGTCCCGATGGACGACCTGATCAACCTCCTCCAGAGCATCCGCACGGCGATCGGGAACATCCTGCCGGCAAGCGAGATGGCGCCAGTCGACGAGGCGGTCGAGGCGATGATCGAGCCATTGCGCTGGCATCGCCGGATCGCCGGCGACGCCCGCAAGCGGAACCGGCTGCTCGCCGCCATCTACAAGGGCGCGTGAGGTGACGATCAAGTGGGTCCAGGTCGACCCGCTCGTGATGAACGGTGAGCCCTTCTGCTACGGCTCGAGGCTCACGGTCCGCCAGCTGCTCGAGCTGCGCAGCAACGGCTACGACCTCAGCCGATTGATCAAGGACCACCCGGAGCTCAAGCGCGTCGGGATCGCCGCGGCCTACGCCTACGCGGCGGAGCACCGCGATCGATACGCGGACTTCTTCGAGCGGGATGGCTCGCTCGCCGGCCCGGGCTACAGCGAGGACGAGGCCGTCGGGCTCCCGTCCCAGTACCGCCTTCCCGGCGTCGTCATCAAGGCGAGCCCGGCGACGACGTGACGGTGTCGGCGGGTGACGCCCGCCCGGCCGGCCGATCTGCCGTGACCTCCGGCGCGGCCTGGCGGCGCCCGCAGGAGCGGGCGCCGAGGGCCGGCCTCCGGTCACGCCCGCCCGCCCGGCCCGGCCGATCTGCCGTTACGCCCGGCCCGGCCGATCGGCCGTGACCTCCGGCGCGGCCTGGCGGCGCCCTCAGGAGCGGGCGCCGAGGGCCGGCCTCCGGTCAGGCCGCACGGCCGGCCCGGCCGACCTGCCGTGACGCCCGCCCGGCCGGCCGGTCGGGTTCGCGATCGACCGGTGATAGGATCGGGCCGATGACCGATACGACCACCGACAACGCCTCTGCCCCGGCCTCGTTCGATCCGGAGCGCCGCGCCACCGAGCTGGCGATCCTCGACGCGCTCCGCTCGGTCGTCGATCCAGAGATCGGGATGAATGTCGTCGAGCTCGCCCTGATCAAGCAGATCATCCTCGGCAAGGACTCGACGGAGATCAAGATGATCCTCACGACGCCGTTCTGCCCGTATGCCGGATCGATGATCCAGCAGGTCAAGGACCAGGCGGAAGCCGTCGTCGAGCACGACGTGAAGGTGACCCTGCTGGCCGAGCGCTGGGATCCGCGCGACGCCGGCCTGATGTGGTGACGGAGGGCGAACCTCCGGACGCCCCGTCCGCGGCGTTCGACTCCGCGGTTGCGACCCGCCGCGGCGACGACGGCACGACCGGGCTCTTGTTCGGCGGCCCGCGAGTCCGGAAGGACGACCTGAGGACCGAGACCTACGGGACGATCGACGAGGCCGTCGCGGCGCTGGGGCTGGCCCGCGCGCAGCTCGGGGTCAAGGATCGGCTCGGGACGCTCAACGTCGGGTTTGGCGAGCTCCCGGCGATCCTCCTTCGGCTCCAGCGCGAGCTGTTCGCCGCCGCCGCGGAGCTGGCGACGCAGCCGGACGCGTGGGACCGGCAGCAGGACGGCGTCTCGCGAGTCAGCCAGGCGATGGTCGACGGCCTCGAAGGCATGTTGCGTGAGGCCGAGGCCCACATCACGATGCCGGCCGAGTTCGTCGTCCCCGGCGAGACCCCGACCAGCGCAGCGATCGAGCTCGCCCGGACGATCGTCCGGCGGGCGGAGCGGAGGGCAGTGGCGCTCGGTTCGGAGGGATTGATTCCGGGACCCCATTTGCTACCGTACCTGAACCGTCTTGCCGACCTGCTGTGGGTGCTCGCACGAGCGGCCGAGCAGGCGGAGGCGCGATCGGCGCCACCTTCACGACCAGATCGGCGGCGTGCCGCCACGACAAGGAGCGATCGATGATGACCAATGGACCCGGCGCCCTGCCGTCGCAGCTCGGTGTCCGACCGTCGAGCGAGCTGGCGACGCGGTTCCTGTCGCAGGCCTTCGGCTGGATGTTCGGGGGCCTCCTGCTGACCGCCGGCGTGGCCGCCCTCGTTCAGACCCAGCCGGAGATCGTTCGGACCGTCGGCCGCTACTGGTTCCTGTTCGTCTTCGGCCAGCTCGGCCTCGGCATCGCGATCCAGGGCCTGATGCCGCGGATGACCGCGACGCTCGGCCTGGCGCTCTTCTTCGTGTTCGCGGCGACGATGGGCGTGACCGTCGGCGTGATCGTGACCTTCTACAAGGTGTCGAGCGTCATCACCGCCTTCCTCGCGGCGTCGGCGATGTTCGGCGCCGCGGCGGTCTACGGCGCCACGACGAAGCGCAGCCTGAACTCCCTCGGCGGGTTCCTGTTCATGGGGATGGTCGGCCTGCTCGTCGCGTCGATCGTGAACCTGTTCCTCGGCAGCAGCCCGTTCGGCTGGGCGATCGCGCTGATCGGCGTCATCGTCTTCACGGTCTACACCGCGTACGACGTGCAGCGGATCTCATACGGCGACTACGCCGCGTCCCTGGGGTCGGTCGAGAAGGCCAGCGTCCTCGGCGCGATCCACTTGTACATCAACTTCGTCAACCTGTTCCTGTTCCTGCTCCGCCTGATGGGCAGCCGCCGCTGATGCCGACGAACAGGGCCGAGCAGCCGATCCTGAGGAGCACACCTGGTCAGACGCACATGCAGGATTGCGGTCGTTTGCCCCGGGTTTCCGGGCCCGAGTAAGCCTCTAGCCGCTAACAGAACCGGCCGGCGAGGCTCGCAGCGCGACGTGACACGCGACGTGACATGCGCGTGCGTTCCCCCGGTGAGCATCTGACCCGGTCGGTGGACGCGCCTGGCTACGACCCCGGCAACGCCCGACGGCTTGCGAGCAGGGCGGCCACTCCCTCGGGCGGCTGGGGCGGCGCATAGAAGAAGCCCTGCCCGCGGTCGCACACGAGCTCGCGCAGGCGGGCCGCCTGGCCGGCGGTCTCGATGCCCTCGGCGACGACTTCGATCCCGAGGCCGTGGGCCAGGGCGATGACCGCCTGGACGATCGGCAGGTTCGTGCCGTCCGAGTCGATGCCGTCGACGAACGAGCGGTCGATCTTGATCGTGTCGAGCGGGAGCCGGCGGAGGTACGACAGCGACGAGTAGCCGGTCCCGAAGTCGTCGAGGACGAGGCGGACGCCGAGGTCCCGGAGCGCCTGGAGGGTCGTCCCGCTGTCCTCGCCCTCGTCGAGCAGGATCGACTCCGTGATCTCGAGCTCGAGCCGGTTCGCCGGAAGGCGGGTCGCGGCGAGGATCTCGCGGATGTCGTCGACGAGCGCCGGCTGGGCGAACTGGCGGGCCGACAGGTTGACGCTCATCACCAGGTCGGAGCCGGGCATCTCGTCGAGCCACTGGCGCGCCTGGCGACAGGCGGTCTCGATGACCCAACGCCCGATCGGGACGATCAGGCCGGTGTCCTCGGCGAGCGGGATGAACGACAGCGGGGCGATGAGCCCGCGTGTCGGGTGCTGCCAGCGGATCAGCGCCTCCAGGCCGACGACCTGCTCCGTCGCGAGGTCGACCAGCGGCTGGTAGTGGAGCCGGAGCTGGTTTCGTTCGAGGGCGCGTCGCAGGTCGTTCTCGAGCTCGACACGCTCGAGGGTCGCGGCGCTCATCTCGGGCTCGAACAGGACGTAACGCGGGCCGGCGGTGGCCTTCGCCCGAACGAGCGCGACCTCCGCCTCGCGGAACGTGTCGGCCGGCTCGGCGTGACCCGGCCAGGCCATCGCGATGCCGAGGCTCGCGTTGACGTACCAGTCGCGGTTACCGAGCAGGAACGGCGCGCTGAGCTCGGTCAGGATCCGCTCGGCCGTCCGCCGGACCTCGTCCACCCCGGAGATCCCGTCGATGATGATCCCGAACTCGTCGCCGCCGAAGCGGGCCACGGTGTCGCCCGGCCGGACGCAGCCCAGCAGCCGTTCGCCGACGGCGACGAGGAGCGAGTCGCCGACGGCGTGACCGAGGCTCTCGTTGATTACCTTGAACCGGTCGAGGTCGAGCAGGATCAGGGCCATCGGGTCCTGATCGCCCTCGCGGTTCCACGTCAGGGAGTGGGCGACCCGGTCGGTCAGCAGGTCGCGGTTGGGCAGGCCCGTGATGGGGTCGTACAGTGCGCCGCGCTGCGCCTTCTCGAACAGGTGGGCGTTGTCCAGCGCGATCGAGGCGAGCTGGGCGAAGCGGCTGAGCGCTCCGATCTCGCGGCTGCCGAACGTCCGCTCGTAGCTTCCCGAGGCGAGCCCGATGACGCCGACGGTCCGGCCGCCGGAGGTCAACGGCACGGCGACGACGGCACCGAACACGTGGGCCGGCAGTCCCGCCGACCGGCCAACGAAGGCGTCGTAATCCTCGGTCGCGACCGGGCGGCCCTCGCGAACGACGAGGCCGCTGAGCCCGTCGGTGGCCGGCAGCCGGTAGCCGAGGAAGTCGGTGAAGATGCCGATCCCGTGGCGGATGACGAGTGTCTCGCCGTCGGGCTCGAGGAAGTAGATGAACCCGTGGGGCGTGCCGATCAGCGCGGCGGCCCGGGCGATGATCGTCTCGAGGAGGTCCTCGGGGTCGTGCCGGTTCATCAACGCGATCGCGGTCTCGTCGAGGGCCGACAGGTACGGGTCGCGGCGCGCGGCGTCGGCATCCTCGCCGCGTGACGAGGACGGCTTGGCGAGGTACAGCGACTGGTCGGCCGCTGCGACCAGCTCGTCCTTCGACCCCCCATCGTCGGGGTAGCAGGCGACACCGGCCGAGATCGTGACCCGCGGCCCGGTCGGGGACGGGACCGCAGCGACCAGTCGGCGGATCCGCTCGACGACCTCGAACGCCTCGATCCGGGTCGCGCCCGGCAGGATCACCGCGAACTCGTCCCCGCCATATCGATAGAGCCCGTCGCCGCTCCGCGTGGCCGCCCGCATCGACTCGCCGACGCTCGCCAGGAGGGCATCGCCGGCCGGATGGCCGCACGTATCGTTGAAGCTCTTGAACGAGTCGAGGTCGAGCATGAGCAGCGAGAACGGGCCGCCTTCGGCCCGGGTGATCGCCTGGCCGAGCTCGCGCTGGAACGAGCCGTGGTTGCGCAGGCCGGTCAGCGCGTCGTGCTCCGCCCGGACCGTGACGGCGCCGTGGACCTCGGCGTTCTCGAGGGCGAGGGAGGCCTGGCCGCCGAAGAGCTGGACCAGCTCGAACTCGTTCTCGTTGAAATAGGCCTCGGTCCCGCCCATCCGGCCGAGGTTCAAGGTCCCGACGACCTCGCCCGCGACGCGGACGGGGACGACGATCATCGACTCTGGCTCGAACGGCGTGCCGGGGATCTGGACCGACCGCGGATCGAGATGGGCATCGTTCGCGAGCACGCCCTCGCCGTGGTCGACGACCCAGCCAGTGATCCCGGCGCCGATCGGCCCGGCGTAGTCGAGGATGACGTCGGCAAACCGGTCGCGGGCGACGACCGCCCGCCGGACGCCGGCCTCGAAGTCGCAGCGGTAGATCGTCAGCGAGTCGTACGGGACGATCTCCTTCAGCGAGTCGGCGATCATCTCGAGGATGCCCTTCGGGTCACGCGTCGAGATCAGCCGCTCGTTGACCTCGAGCAGGCGGCGCTGGCTCGTGAGCCGGTGCTCGAGCTCCCGTCGCTGCCGGTCGAGCTGATCGAGCTGGTTCAGGTGGACCATCGCCTGGGCTGCGTGTCCGGCGAAGATCGACAGGGTCGTCTCGTCGTCGGGGCCGAACCGGTCGCGGCCGAGGGCCGCGATCACGATCATCCCGTGGACGTGGCCTTCGAAGCTGATCGGGACCGCGAGGAGCGACTCCGGACCGACGTTCAGGAAACGCTTGATCGCCCTGGGATCCGCTTCCGCGTCGCCGAGGAGGACGCTCTGGTTGTTCGCCGCGACCCAGCCCGTGACGCCCTCGCCGATCCGGACCCGGAGGCTGGCCGGGTCGGGCGACGTCGTTCCGCCGAAGGACCCCTTGAAGCCGAGGATCTCACAGGTGCCGGCGTCGTGGTCGACCCGGTAGAGCCGGATCGAGTCGGTGACGATCAGGCTCTCGGTGCCCTCGACGAGGACCCGCGCGATCTCGTCGAGGTCGCGCGTCCCGTTCAGCCGGACGGCGAGCTCCTGGACGGCCTCGAGCCGTGCCGCGAGCGATCGGACGGAGTGGTTCAGGCGGGCGTTGCTGACGGCGGTCGCCATCTGGTCGGCGAAGCCGCGGGCGATCGCCGTCTCCTCGGCGGTCCACTGGTGGACCCGATCGTGGTACAGGACGAGGAGCCCCAGGGGCTCCCCGCGGAAGATGATCGGCGCGAAGCAGACGCTGCGGATCCCGTTCCGCCGGTAGATGTCGCGCACCGGATCGGCCAGGTTGTGGACGAGCGTGTCGCGGAGGGTGACGACCTCGCCGGTCCGGATGGCGACGAGTCCGGCCGCCTCGTCGTCAGACCGGAGCGACGACACCCATTCGATGACTTCGTCGCCGACGCCGTGCTGGGCCGCGAGGCTGAACGGGTGCGAGCGGCGCTCGTCGTACAGCCAGAACCCCATCCGAGCCAGGGAGAACAGGGCCATCGCGTCGGCAACGAGATCGGCCATGATCGTCTCGAGGTCGAGCTGGCCGCTGACCTCCGCGGCGATCCGACGGAGGGCGTTCGCGCTCGCGGCCGGGTCGTGGGCGACCTGGATCGAGTTGGACTGCGCCGCCCGGCGGGCGAGCCAGAGGTCGAGGTCGCGCCGCCGCACGAGCGGCTCGTTGCGGGCGCCCGCCACGGACGGCAGCCGACCGGAGAAGCACCAGGCGCGCGCGGTCGCGCGGGTGATCCCCGCGGCGGCGGCGACTTCGCCGATGCCGAGGAGCGCGTCGGGGTCAGGTGGCTCGTAGGCGACGGCCATCTGGTGCGGCGATACCTCTCGATACGCGGACGGGCACGACGCGGCAGGACACCGCCCGGGGATGCCTGAAGAACCGTAGGAGCGCGCTCGGCGAGGGGCGATAGCCCAGAGGTACCGCCGCGTGTCGGCCGCCGGACGGCGGCAGACGTTAGTCCGCGGCGCCCTGGCCGGCGGGCCCTCCGATCAGGCCACCCACGCTCGACAGAAGAAGGTCCGCGTGCGGCGCCAGCTGCTCGCCATCGGTGACCCCGCTGAGCACGCCGATCACGCGGCCGGCGCCGGCCGCGCGGGCCATGTCCAGGTCGGCCGGGGTGTCGCCGACCATCGCGGCACGATCGATCGGCACGCCCACGTCTGTTGCCAGCTCGAGGATCGTCCGCGGGTCCGGCTTGGTGGGGCCGTCGTCGTCGCCGCAGGCGACCGCCGCGACCATCCCGGCGACCCCGAGTGCCGCGAGCGTCGCCTCGGTCGGCCGCCGGTCGTCCGTCGTCGCGATGGCGATCTGCCGGCCGCTCGCGCGGAGCGCGCCGAACAATCGCGGGAGGTCCACCAGCGGGACCGCCGCGACCGGATCCGGTTCGTACCAGGCCTCGGCCAGGATCCGCCGCGCCGCTGGGGCGTTCGGGCACCATCGGCGGAGCACGGCGGCGACGATCTCCTCGATGCCGGCCATCGTCGAGACGGCCAGCGGGCCGCCCGGGAGGACGCGATCGGCGGCCGGGTCGTAGCCGATCGTCGCGTAGACGTCGCCGGCGACGGGCCGGCGGGTGGCGATCTCCAGGCGCGATCCGAGCTCGCGCGCCCAACCGCTCCACATGGCCTCGAACGAGATCAGCGTGCCGTCCTTGTCGAAGACGACGAGATCGATGCCGTCGAGCGCCGGATGGAGGGTCACGGATGTCCGAGTGTCCAGGGCGTCACGCGGGCCGTCAGGCGGCGCCTATTTCACGTCCAGGCCGACGACGGTATCCCAACGCTGGGTGATCAGGCTCGTCGCCGAGTCCAGCTGCTTGACCGTCGGAAAGACCACGCCGGTCGGGTCCGGGACGTTCGCCATGAGCTCCGGGGGGATCCGGTTGCCCTGTGTCAAGGCGGCCATCCGGATCGGCAGGCAGAACCCCTTCAACATGAGGTTCTGGCCCTCGTCGCTGTACAGGAACTCCATCCACAGGCGCGCGGCGTTGGGATGTGGCGCGAACGCGCTGATCGCCTGGACATTTGCTCCGCCGAGACGACCGGTCGTCGGGATCGTGACATCGAGTGGCGGCGTGCCGTTCGTCGCCGCGCGATGGGCCAGTGCGTTGTAGGTCCAGCGGACCGTGATCGGCGTCGTGCCCTGGTCGATCGTCTCCGGCATGGCGATCGTCGGCAGGAGCGTGCCGGCGTCCTTGAGCTTCTTGAAGAAGGCGAGGCCTGGACCGGCGTCATCCAGGGACCCGCCATTGGCGAGAGCCGCGGCGAAGACCGTTGCGCTGGCCTGGAGCCCGATCCGCGGATCGCCGGCCAGCGCCACCTGGTTCTTGTGCGTGGCATCGAGGAGGTCCTTCCAGTCCCTGGGAGCCGTGCGGACCACGGTCTCGTTGGTCTCGAACGCAAGGACGCCGAAGTAGTCGCCGTACCAGTGGCCATCTGGATCCTTCGTCGCCGCGGGGATGTCGTCCCAGGTCGTCACCTTGTACGGCGCGACGAGGCCATCCTTCTGGGCCTGAACGCCGAACGACATCCCGACATCGATCACGTCCGGCGCGTCCGGACCCGGGCTGCCGCGATTGGCGCTGATCGCTGCGAGCTGGTCCGCCGGAGCCGCGTCTGTCTGCAGCTCCTTGATCTCGAGCCCGTATTTCCGCTTGAACGTCTCGAGCAGCTCGGCGTAGTTGCACCATTCGTGCGGCAAGCCGATCGTGGTCAGCATCCCCTCGCCCTGGGCCGCGGCGGCGAGCTTGTCGACGGCGCTGGAACCGAGCGGCGGTCCTTCCGAGGTCGCGGCGCTCGGCGATCCCGCGTGGCCCGACGCCCCCGGACTCGACGTACCGGTCGGACCCAGGCTCGTGCAGGCTCCGGCGACGATCGAGACCGCCGCGAGCAAGGCGACGATCCGGCGGCTCGCGGCGTCCCTCACCGCCGGCGATCCCTCGGGACCACCACGCGCGGTCCATCGGCCGGTCGACCGGCCGATGTATGCGACGACGGCCGGCGGGGGACCCACCGGCCGCAGCGACTTCTGGCTCAGGTCGAGAACGGGGTCAGGGCATCCAAGCCTGCCAGACGCTCGGGTTCGCGTCGACCCACTTCTTGGCCGCGTCGTCATCCGACATGCCGTTGGAGGTGATGTCGGCCGCGACCGCGTTCTGGTCGTCGTTCGTCCATTTGAACTTCTGGATGAACGTGAACGCGGGACTGCCACTGGTTGCGAACTTCGTGGACACCACCTTGTTCAGGTGGTACGGCGGGTAGTCGCACTTGATGTTCGTCGCGACCTTGTCACAGCCCGGCGTCCAGGCCGGGAACTCGATGTGGACGAGATCGACCTTGGAGCTGAACCAGTTCGGCGTGTAGTAGTAGACGAGGATTGGCTTCTGCGCGTCGACGGCCGCTTGGATCGCCTTGTTCGAGGCGGCCTCGCTGCCGGAGTAGACGACCTTGTAGTTGAGGCCGAAGCCGTTGATCATCCCCTGGTCGTTCGTCACGAACGAGGGGTCGCCGTCGAGGATCTGGCCTTTGTCGCCTGATTCCGACGTCTTGAACTGCGCGGCGTACTTGTTGAGGATCGTCGGATCGGTCTTCGCCGTGAGGATGTCGGGGTTCGCGTCAACGAAGAACTTCGGCACATACCAGCCGATGACGCCCTCGTTGCCGTTCGAGCCAAGGTCCTGCGCGACCTTGTCGGCGGTGATGTACTTCGCCGCAAGGTCCTCGTGGCCCCAGTTCTCGAGGATCACGTCGACCTCGCCGGTCGGGAAGCCCTGCCACGAGGTCTGCTCGTCGATGTTCTTCTTCACGACGGTGCAGCCGAGCTTCTGCTGGAGCAGGTAGCCGACGACGGCCGCGTCCGCCTCGTAGCCAACCCACGGATTGACGGCGATGTTCACGGTGCCGCACGGCGCCAGGCTCGCCGCGGCGACGGCCGAGGCCGATGCCTCCCCGCCGCTGGCGCCAGGGGTGGAGATGGACGGCGCTGGCGTCGCTCCACCGCCGCAGGCCGACAGGATGATGGCGAACGTCGCCAACATTGCCGCGGTCGGCGACAACGTCCTTCGATTCAAGCCCATATGCCTCCTCCTTTCACGATGGCGCCGCCCTCGATGGGCGACGCGGAACAGGGATCCGTTCCCTCGACACGGATCCGGACGGTGTCAGCCAATCGCCATCATGCCTCCCGGCTGGCGCGGTTCGAGTTGAGTCCGACCCCCAGACGACCGACCACGCCGCGGACCGAGCGGCGCTGGCCCGTGCCCTGGGTGATGCGATCGAGCATGACGCCGAGAAGGACGATCCCGATGGCCGCAGCGACCCCGCGGCCGAAGAAGTTGCGCTGCGAGAAGCCCGACACGACGTCGAAGCCGAGCGCCTGGGCGCCGACGAGCCCGCCCAGCACCACCATCGCAAGGACGAGCACCACGCCCTGATTGGTTGCGACGAGGAGCGAGCGGCGGGCCATCGGCAGCTGCACCTTGCGGATCATCTGGAGTCGGCTCGCCCCGGCCGCGGTGGCTGCCTCGATGACGGTCGGGGAGACGCCGCGGACTCCGTCTTCCACGAGCCGGACGACGGCGGGAACAGAGTAGATGACCGCGGCCAGGATGGCCGTGAAGCGGGTCGGTCCGAACAGCGCGAGGGCCGGCAGCAGGTAGACGAACGACGGCAGCGTCTGGGCCGCGTCGTTGATCGGCCGCAGCACCGCCGATACCACCCGGTTGCGCGCCGCCCAGACCCCGAGCACGATGCCGATCGCCATCGTCAGGACCACCGACACAATAACCATCGTGAGCGTCTGCATCGCGTGCTCCCAGACCTGGAGCAGGACGATCAGCACCAGGGCGACGGCGACGACGACGGCGGCGCGAGTGCTGTTGACGATCGCGGCGATCCCCGCCGCCGCGGCGATGACGAGCCACCACGGCGACGTGGTGAGGACGGTCTGGATCGGGTCGAGCAGGCCGGCGGACACGCCATTCTTCAGGGCGTCGGTCAGGCCGGCGAACGTGAGCTCCACCCAGCGCACGGCGTCGTCCAGCGGCTTGGCGATCGAGACGTGCCAGGCGGCCGGGAAGCTCGAGCCGGCCGACGCGAGGGCGCCGCCGAGGAGCCCGACTACGGCGATCGCCAGGGCGATGATCCGGAGCGTCCGTCGCGGGACGCGCAGCGGGCCGATCGCGATCACGGCGGGGAGGCCGGCCCCGCTCGCGCTGGCCGTGATCCGGTCGAGCACCATGGCCAGGAGGACGATCGCGATCCCGGCCGTGACCGCGGCCCCGAACTTGAGCTTCTCGATCGCGACGATGATCGATTCGCCGAGGCCCGGCGCGTTGATGAGCGCGGCGATGACGATGATCGAGAGCGCCATCATGATCGTCTGGTTGACGGCGAGCCCGATCGTCCGGCGGGCGATTGGGAGCTGCACCTTCCGCAGGACCTGGCCGTCTGTCGCGCCGAGCGACTCTGCCGCCTCGACGGTCTGCACGGGCACCCCGCGGATGCCGAGCGACGTGATCCGGATGGCCGGTGGCATCGCGTAGATGAGCGTGGCGATGACCGCCGACGCCGGCCCGATGAGGAAGATCAGGGTCAGGGGCGCCAGGTATGCGAACGTCGGCATGATCTGCATGAAGTCGAGGATCGGCGTGATGAACGCCAGGAAGCGGTCGTTGCGGCCGGCGAGGATCCCGAGCGGGATGCCGATCAGCAGGGACAGTGCCACGGAGTTGGCGATCAGGACCAGCGTCTGGAGTGTCTCTGTCCACAGTCCGAGCAGGCCGATGGCGAGCAGACTGCCGATCACGAGCAAGGCCGTTCGCCACGACACGAACGCCAGCGCGAGGGCTCCCGCCACCGCGAGCAGGCCGATCCAGCTCGCCTGGCTGAGGAGGGACGTGACGATCCCGTCCAGCCCGTCGATCGCGGCCCGGATCGGACCAAGGACGTAGACGAAGACCGGGTTCGTGCTCCGGTTCGCGTCCACCCAGTCGCGGACGCCGTTGAGCGTCAGGAAGACCTGCGAATCGTCCTTGTGGGGCAGTGTTCCGTTGCCCTGGAGGACGACGAACGCGATCAGGAACAGGACGCCAAGGGCCAGCAGCTGGCCGACCCGGCCGAGGCTCAAGGCGAACCGCGGCTGGACGGTCGCGGCGATGTCGGTCATGTCGGAGGCCCTACCTCGGCGTCGTTGCCCTGACCGGCGACCGTCTCGAGGATGTGGGCGCGATCGACGACGCCGACGAGCTGGCCGTCCTCGATCACGCGAATCGGCTTGTCGGTCGCGGCCGCAGCGTGGATGACCATCCGGATGATCGTGTCCACCGGGAACACCGGTCCATCGACCGGATCGTTCGCGTTGGCCG
Source organism: Chloroflexota bacterium (assembly GCA_005882635.1). Taxonomy (GTDB): domain Bacteria; phylum Chloroflexota; class Limnocylindria; order Limnocylindrales; family CSP1-4; genus CF-46. The sequence goes on from VBFG01000108.1 coordinate 29,685, forward strand.
GCCGCATGACCCAGCGCAGGGTCAGGACGTGCGACTTGGGAATGTCGCGGACGAAGTCCTCGACGTACTCGTCGGCTGGCCGGGCGACGAGCTCTTCCGGACGGCCGATCTGGACGATCTTCCCGGCGCGCATGATCATCACGTGGTCGCCGAGCTTCAACGCCTCCGCCAGGTCGTGGGTGATGAACACCATGGTCTTGCGAAGGTCGTGGTGGAGGCGGATCACCTCGTTCTGCATGTCCCGCCGGATCAGCGGGTCGAGCGCGCTGAACGGCTCGTCGAGGAGCATCACCTCCGGATCACCCGCCAACGCGCGGGCCAGTCCGACCCGCTGCTGCTGACCCCCTGACAGCTCGTCCGGGTAGCGCTCGGCCATCCCGTCGAGCCCGACCAGGCCCAGCATCTCGTCCGCGCGGGTCAGGCGGGTCGCCTTCGACTCCCCCCGCAGCTCGAGCCCGAACGCGATGTTCTCGAGGACCCGGCGATGGGGGAGCAGCCCGAAGTTCTGGAAGACCATCGAGAAGCGCCGTCGGCGCAGCTCGCGAAGGCGCTCTTGGCTCGCCTTGCGGATGTTCTCGCCGTCGAGATCGATCTCGCCGAACGTCGGCTCGATGAGCCGGGTCAGGCACCGGACGAGGGTCGACTTGCCGCTGCCGGACAGGCCCATGACGACGAACACCTCGCCCGGCCGGACGTCGAACGACACGTCACCGACGGCGACGGTCCCGCCGTGGTCGCGAACGGCCGCCTCGATCTGGTCGGCGCTCGGGGCCGCGGATCCGGCCCGGCGGGTCAGGCGCTGCTCGGCCGGGCCGAAGACCTTCCACAGGCCGCGGACGGAGATCGTCGGGCCGCCGGCAGCGGGCGACCCCTTGCCGGCGGGACGGGTCGCTGGCGGAGCGGCGACGGTGGTCACGCAGCCTCCTCAGATGCGGGACGACGACGCGAGCGCGTGCCGGCGACGGTACACCACGGGACGACGTGAGGACAGCCTCCCGCACGCTACCATGGGCGGCCCCGGGATCCGAGCGGCCCCAACCGTCGGTCCCGTACGCGCCCGAGGGAGTGATCGGGCGCGCCAGGGGCGCAGGGCGGAGAGCGAGATGAGTTCGGTCCCGACGCACGCACGCGTCGTCATCATCGGTGCCGGCATCGTCGGCAACAGCATGGCCTGGCATCTGGCGAACCTCGGCTGGCGCGACATCGTGCTCGTCGAGAAGGGCGTCCTGCCGAACCCGGGAGGCTCCACCGGACACGCCTCGAACTTCATCTTCCTGACCGATCACAGCAAGGAGATGGCGGCGTTCACGATCGACAGCGCCCACCAGTACCGGGAGCTCGGCGTGTACACCGAAACGGGCGGCATCGAGGTCGCCCGGACGCCGGAGCGGATGGAGGAGCTGAAGCGCCGGATGGCGTCGTCCCTCTCCTGGGGCGTCGAGGACGCCCGCATCCTGACTCCGGCGGAGGTCAAGGCGATGGTCCCGTTCATCGACGAGAGCGTGATCCTCGGCGGCTTCTACACGCCGGGGGTCGGGATCGTCGACTCGCTCCAGGCCGGAACGCTCATGCGCCAGAAGGCGCAGGATCTGGGTGCCCTGACGATCGCTGCCGGCGTCGAGGTGACGGGCATCGACGTCGAGGGTGGCCGGGTCCGGCGCGTCCGGACGGACGCCGGCGACATCGAGGCCGAGGTCGTCGTGATCGCCTGCGGCGTGTGGAGCCCGCGGATCGCCAGGATGGCCGGCGCATCGATCCCGTTGACGCCCGCGGTCCACCAGATGATCGACATCGGCCCCGTGCCGATGTTCGAGCACACCACCGGCGACGTCGGCTTCCCGATCATCCGCGACATGGACACGAACATGTACGAGCGGCAGCATGGGACGGGCTTCGAGATCGGCTCGTACGCGCACCGGGCGATCCTCATGGACGCAGACGACATCCCGTCGATCGCGGCGTCGGCGCTGTCGCCGACGATGCTGCCGTTCACGAAGGAGGATTTCGACCCCCAGCTCGAGGATTCGCTGGCGCTCTTTCCCGAGATCGTCGGCGACGAGAAGGCCGGGGTGAAGCTCGCGATCAACGGCCTGCTGTCGCTGACCCCTGACGGCAACCCGATCATCGGCGAGACTCCTGAGGTCAAGAATCTCTGGTCGGCGGCAGCGATCTGGATCAAGGAAGCGCCGGGGATCGCGAAATGCCTCGCCGAGTGGATGACGCACGGCACCCCTGAGATCGATCCCCACGGGTCCGACATCGCCCGCTTCTACGACCACCACAAGACCGCCCAGCACATCGCGGCCCGCACGACCGAGGGCTACAACAAGACCTACGGCATCGTCCACCCGATGGAGCAATGGGCGTCGAACCGGCCGATCCGCCTGTCACCCGCGTACGACCGCCATGTCGAGCTGGGCGCCGAGTTCTTCGAGGCGGCGGGCTGGGAGCGGCCGTTCTGGTACGGCACCAACGAGTCGCTCCTGGGCGAGTACGGCGACCGAGTCATGCCCCGCCAGGCCGAGTGGGAGTCGCGCTGGTGGTCGCCGATCATCAACGCCGAGCACCTCGCGATGCGCGACCGGGCGGGCCTCGTGGACCTGTCGGCCTTTGCGATCTTCGACATCACGGGACCCGGTGCCCTGGCCGCCCTCGAGCATCTCTGCGTCAACAAGGTCGACGTCGCCGTCGGCCGGACGGTCTACACGCCGCTCCTGAACACCGCCGGTGGGATCCTCGCCGACCTGACGATCATGCGGCTCGCCGACGACCACTTCCGGGTCGTGACCGGCGGCGGTATGGGGATGCGCGACAGGAAGATCTTCCAGGACGCCCTGGCGGCCGATGGCTCGGCCCAGCTCTTCGGGCTGTGGGGCCCGCTGGCCCGGGACATCCTGGGTCTCGCGGCGGACGGCAGCGCCGACATCAGCCACAAGGGGTTTCCGTTCCTGACGTCGAAGACGGTCGACATCGACGGTGTCCGGACGCTGGCCTCGCGGATCAGCTACGTCGGCGAGCTCGGCTGGGAGATCTACGTCCCGATCGAGCAGGGCCTCCGTGTCTGGGACGCACTGTGGCGCGCCGGGCGTCCGCACGGCATGGCGCCGGTCGGGATCGGGACGTACGCGGTCACGTCGCGGCTCGAGAAGGGCTACCGGGCCCACGGCGCGGAGCTCGAGCTCGACTTCGATCTCGTCGAGGCCGGCATGGCCCGGCCGACGCTCAAGGACGCCGACTTCGTGGGGCGTGCGGCGTACGAGAAGCAGCGGTCCCACGAGCCGGCGGCGGTCCTGTGCACGCTGACCGTCGACGACCCGACCTCCTCGACCGGCGTCAAGCGCTACATGCTGGGCCGCGAGCCGATCCTGACCCCGGACGGGCAGCGCATCGTCGACGCCAAGGGGCGCGGGTCGTACGTGACGAGCGCGGGTTCCGGGCCGTCGGTCGGGAAGCACCTGCTCATGACGTACCTGCCGCCGGACCAGGCGAAGCAAGGCACGAAGCTCGCGGTCGAGTACTTCGGCGAGCGCTACCCGGTCACCGTCGCGGTCGCCGGCAGCACCCCGCTGTTCGATCCGGACAACAGCCGGATCCGCTCCTGACGCGATCCGGCGATGAATATCCTGGTCTGCGTCAAGCGCGTCCCGGCGACCGGCGGACGGATCGTCCTGACGCCCGACGGCACGGACATCGACACGCGCTACCTCGGCTTCACGGTCAGCCCCCACGAGGAGTGCGCCGTCGAGGAGGCGGTCCGGATCGTCGAGGGGCGCGGCGGCTCGACGACCGTGCTCACGCTCGGGCCGGCAGCCGCCGAGGACCAGCTCCGTGACGCGATGGCGATCGGGATCGAGCGGGCGATCCTCCTCGAGACCGACGGGCGCGACTGGGACCCGGTGGCGACGGCCCGGGCGATCGTCGAGGCGATCCGTGCCCAGGAGTCGGCCAATGGCCCGTTCGACCTGATCCTGTTCGGCAACGAGTCGGCTGACAGCGGCGGCTTCCAGGTCGGGATCCGGGTCGCGGCGGCGCTGGGGCGGCCGGTGGTGACCGGGATCAAGTCGCTGGCTCCGGGCGAGGGCTCGGTCGTCGCCCGCCGTGAGGCGGCGGGCGGAGGGTGGGAGACCTTCGAGCTGCCCCTGCCGGCCGTCGTCTCGGTGAAGGAGGGCATCAACCTGCCGCGCTATCCGTCGGTGCCGGGGCGCCTTCGCGCCAGGAAGAAGGAGATCGAGCGATCGACGCCGGCCTGGCAGTCCGGCGGCCTGGACAAGGTGGTCCTGCGCCTCCCGGCGACCGAGACGACGCAGGCGGAGGTCCTCGGGCGAGGCGCCGAGGCCGCGCCGGCCGTCGTCGATCTCCTCACCCGGATCGGGGTGCTGGGCCGGTGAGCGGGCCGGTGATCGCGCTCGTCACGAGCGCCGGCGGTGGGCCGGACCGGGCCTCGCTCGAGGCGCTGACGGTCGCCCGGCAGATCGCCGCCGCGACGGGCAGCCCAGTCGAGGCGATCGTCGTCGCCGAGAGGTCCTCGGCGGGAGGGGCCGCCGCGTCGTTGGCAGGACTGGGTGTTGCCCGCGCCATCGTGGTCGAGGACGACCGCCTGACCCCCGACCACCCCGACGGGTGGGCGGCCGCGGTGGCCCAGGTCGCCGAAACGCGCGCCACGAGCGCGATCGTCGGTCCCGGCACCGAGCGTGGCAACGATCTGCTCGCCCGGGTCGCGGCCCGCCTGGACCTGCCGATGGCGGCCAACTGCCTGACGGTCGAGCCAGGGGCCACGTGGGCGATCTCGCGGCAGCGCTGGGCAGGCAGCCTGATCGAGGACTGCCGGCTCACTGCCCGGATCAAGGTGCTGACGATCGCGCCGAACACGGTGGCAGCCGGCGCACCCGACGGCGGCGCGGCGCCGGCCGTCGAGTCAGTTCCCGTGACCCTGACCGACGCGGATCTCGCCGTTCACGTCACGGGCCGCGAGGCGCCGGAGCGCGGGAAGATCTCGCTGACCGACGCGAAGGTCGTCGTTGGTGGCGGCCGCGGCGTGGGCAGCGGCGAGGGCTTCGCCGAGCTCGAGGAGCTCGCCTCGTTGCTCGGCGGCGCCGTGGGCGGCTCCCGGGTCGTGACGAGCGCCGGGTGGCGGCCGCACGCCGACCAGATCGGCCAGACGGGGCTCCGGATCGCCCCCGACGTCTACATCGCCTGCGGCATCAGCGGGGCGATCCAGCACATCGTCGGCTGCAAGGCGGCGAAGCACATCGTCGCGATCAATACGGATGCGGAGGCGCCGATCATGGGGGTCGCCGACTATGCCGTGATCGGCGACCAGATCCGCCGGCGGAGCCCGGTTCGCGCCTGACGCTCCGCGCGCCCTGCGAGGGGACCCTTGCGGGACCCGACGTTCAGACCTAGTTGCCCGCTGCTAGCATCCGTCGCCAATGGCCGATCGGATCTGGGACTACGTCATCGTCGGTGGAGGGAGCGCGGGGAGTGTCCTCGCCAATCGGCTGAGCGCCGATCCCGGGACCCGCGTCCTCGTCCTCGAGGCGGGCCGACCCGACTATCGCCTCGACCCGTTCATCCACATGCCCGCGGCTCTTACCTTCCCGATCGGCAGCCGCTTCTACGACTGGCAGTACGAATCCGAGCCCGAGCCGTTCATGAGCGGCCGGCGCGTCTACCACGCCCGCGGCAAGGTCCTCGGCGGGTCGAGCTCGATCAACGGGATGATCTTCCAGCGCGGGAACCCGCTGGACTACGAGCGCTGGGCCGCCGACCCGGGCATGGAAACGTGGTCGTTTGCCCAGTGCCTGCCCTACTTCAAGCGGATGGAGGACTGCACGGCCGCGGCCGAGGACGATCCGTGGCGTGGCCACGGCGGGCCGCTTGGGCTCGAGCGCGGTCCGGCGACCAGCCCGCTGTTCCGGGCCTGGTTCGAGGCCGCCCAGCAGGCCGGCTACCACCTCACGACCGACGTCAACGGCTACCGCCAGGAAGGCTTTGCCCCGTTCGACCGGAACATCCGGCGCGGCCGACGGATCAGCGCGGCGCGGGCCTATCTCCATCCGATTCGCGGCCGACGGAACCTCCAGATTCGGACGCGGACGCTCGTCACCGGCCTCCGGCTCGACGGGCGACGGGCGACCGGCGTCGAGATCGAGCGGCGGGGCGGCGGGACCGAGACCATCCGGGCCGGCGAGGTGCTCCTGTGCGGCGGCGCGTTCAACACGCCGCAGCTGCTCCAGCTCGCCGGCATCGGTGCGACGGATGACCTGCGACCGCTCGGCATCCCGGTCGTCGCGGATCTGCCCGGGGTCGGGGCGCACCTCCAGGACCATCTCGAGGTCTACGTCCAGCACGGATCGCGCCAGCCGGTCTCGATGCAGCCATACGCAGTGGAGAAATGGCGTCGCCCGTTCATCGGCGCCCAGTGGCTGTTCCTCCGCAGCGGACCCGGCGCGACCAACCACTTCGAGGGTGGCGGCTTCGTGCGGTCGAACGACGACGTCGTCTACCCGAACTTGATGTTCCACTTCCTGCCGCTCGCGATCCGCTACGACGGCACCGCCGGGGTGAAGGGCCACGGCTATCAGGTCCACGTCGGGCCGATGTACTCCGACGCGCGCGGCTCGCTGAAGATCGTGTCGACCGACCCCCGGCAGCACCCCGCGATCCGCTTCAACTACCTCTCGACGGCGCAGGACCGGCGCGAGTGGGTCGAGGCCATCCGGGTCGCCCGGTCGATCCTCGGCCAGCCGGCCTTCGAGCCGTACTCCACCGGGGAGATCTCGCCCGGGCCGGACGTCTCGACCGACGAGGAGATCCTGGGCTGGGTCGGCCGGGATGCCGAGACGGCGCTCCATCCGTCGTGCACCGCCCGGATGGGCACCGACGCAGCGTCGGTCACCGACCCGCTGACGATGGCGGTCCACGGCATCGACGGCCTCAGAGCGGTCGACGCGAGCGTGATGCCCTACATCACGAACGGCAACATCTACGCGCCGGTGATGATGCTGGCCGAGAAGGCCGCGGACCTGATCGCCGGCAACACACCGCTCCCCCCGCAGACGACGCCGTTCTATCGACACGGGACCATGCCGCTGGAAGACCCCGGCAGGGCTGGTCCGACGGCGTAGGATCGAGAGGCGATCGCCGCCGCGGCGGGGTGCGTCTCGGGCGATCCGCAGGTGGAGGGACGATCATGCTCACCGTCGCCGCCCGCCACTGGTGGGTGCTCCTGCTCCAGGGTGTGCTGGGGATCGTCTTCGGGGTGATCGCGATCCTCGTCCCGGGCATCGCCCTCCTGACCCTCGCCTACGTCTTCGCCGCGTGGGCCCTCATCACCGGCGTCGGATACCTCGCCGAGGGCTATCGCGTCGCGGAGCACCGCGGCCGGTCGTGGCCGTTCGCGGTCATGGGCGTCCTCGGGGTCGTTGCCGGCATCGTCGCCGCGCTGATCCCTGGCCCGACGATCCTGACCCTCGTCCTGCTGCTCGGCGCGTTCCTCGTGACGCAGGGCGTGATGGAGCTCTACACCGCCTTCCGGATCCGGCGCGAGGTCACGGGGGAGTGGATCCTCGCGCTGATCGGCATCCTCCGGATCGTCGCCGGCCTGATCGTCCTGGCGATGCCGGCGCTCGGGGCGCTGCTGACGGCGACGCTCGTCGGCATCTGGGCGATCCTCGGCGGCGCCGCGGCCCTGTCGCTCGGCTGGCGCCTCAGGCGGCTGTCAGGGATGGGGGCGGGCCAGCCGATGCGAGGCACGGCCGGCTGACCACCTCGGCAAGATCTTCGATTCGTTCTTCACCACGAAGCCGGCCCGACAGGGCACGGGCCTGGGTCTCGCGATGGTCCGCGGCTTCGCCGACAAGGCCGAAGGCCGGTTGCTCGTCCGCTCGGAAGTTGGCTCCGGCACCACCTTCATGGTCCGCCTGCCGCAGTCCGCACCGCCGAGCGACGGAGGCGTTGTCTAGGTCGCCCGAACGAGGGCGGGCGGTGGGCCGAGATGGCCTTCAGCCGACCGCCTGGCGGAGGGACCTGGCGATCCGCACCGCGCTCGTCGCGACGACCAGCCCGAGCGCCGCCTCCCTGCCGGCCGGCGGGAACCGATACGACGGGCCGTGGACGTGGACCGCCGCGACGACCTCGCCACTGGCGTCGGCGATCCCGGCGGCCACGGACGAGATGCCCATCGCGAACTCGTCGTGGACCCACGCGTAGCCGGCGAGGGCCACGGCCCGGAGCCGGTCGCGCACGGCCGTCGGATCGGTCACGGTCCGCTCGGTCAAGGCGGTCAGCGGCTCGGCGAGGTAGCGGTCGATCGCCGCCGCCGGCCGATGGGCGAGGAAGACGAGGCCGGACGAGACCGCGTGCATCGGCACGCGCGAGCCGGTCCAGTCGCGGATCCCGACGGGGTTCGGCGTCGGCGAATCGACCTGGTCGACGTAGTGGACCTCGCGGCCGTCGGGGATCGACAGGCCGGCGGCCTCGCCCAGGGATGCGGCCAGTTCCGCGAGGTGGGGCCGCGCGACGGCGACGAGGCTGCGGGTCGTGCCGAGCCCGGTCGCGAGGGTCTCCATTCGCGGGCCCAGGCGGTAGCGCGTCCCGCCCGGAACCTGCTCGACCGCGCCCTCGTGGGCGAGCGTCGCGAGCATGCGGGCGGCCGTTGACTTGGGCAGGTCGACCCGCTCCGCGACCTCGGTCACGCCGACGGGGCCTTCCGTCAACGCCGCCAGCACGGCGAACGCCCGCTGGATCGCCTGGACTCTGGACAATTCGCTCCTTCGTGGGCTAGATTCCGCACCTGCGTTCCATCATACGGCACCGTTCCACGATGTGGAACCCCGGGAAATGCGGACCCGGAACGCTGATTGTCGGGCGGGCGGCCAGGAGCATGACGCGTGGCTGACTACGAAGACATCGACCTCAAGGCGCTGAGCGACGACGAGCTCGTCGAGCAGATGCACAACGATCTCTACGACGGAATGAAGGACGAGATCGTCGAGGGGACGAAGATCCTGCTCGACCGCGGCTTCAGCGCGACGAAGGTCCTCGACGACGCGCTGGTCGCCGGCATGAAGATCGTCGGCATCGACTTCCGCGACGGCATCCTGTTCGTGCCGGAGGTCCTGCTCGCCGCGAACGCGATGAAGGCGGGCATGGAGATCCTCCGCCCGCTCCTCGCCGAGACGGGCGCGGAACCAGTCGGCAAGGTCGTCATCGGGACCGTCAAGGGCGACATCCACGACATCGGCAAGAACCTGGTCGGGATGATGCTCGAGGGGGCCGGCTTCGAGGTCGTCGACCTCGGGATCAACACCGACGCCGACAAGTTCATCGCGGCGCTCGAGCAGCACAAGCCCGACATCCTCGGGATGAGTGCCCTCCTGACCACGACGATGCCGTACATGAAGGTCGTCATCCAGACCCTCAAGGACCGTGGGATGCGGGACGACTACATCGTCCTCGTCGGCGGCGCGCCCCTGAACGAGGAGTTCGGGATGGCGGTCGGTGCCGACGCGTACTGCCGGGATGCCGGCGTCGCCGCCGAGACGGCCCGCCGCCTCATCGACGAGCGCCGTGCCGCGGCCTAGCGCCCGTTCCCGCGCGGACTCCCAAGCTCAGTCGATAACGATGCCATCGCTGCGCGGGACGTTTGAAGACACTCAAGGCGCATGGAACGCCGAGTCGACTGGTCACCGCGCGCTCGGCCGTGCGGGCAAGGCTCGTCCGAGCGCTCCTTCCGGCCCGGCCAGCCGCGGGCGTAGCGATGGCGTCGTTCTTGAGCCACGGAAGAGCGCGGAGGAGCCGGCAGGCCGAGCGATCGTCATCGGCTGTGGCGCGCTCGCGCGCGAGCTGCTCGCCGTCACCGAGCGGATCCCGGGCCTCGTGGTCGCCTGCCTCTCGCCCGACCTCCACAACCGACCGGGCGGAATCCCGGCCGCCGTCCGTCGCCGGATCCACCAGGCCCGCGCCGACGGCTTCGAACGGATCTTCGTCGCCTACGCCGACTGCGGGACCGGGGGGCTCCTGGATCCCATCCTCGCCGAGGAGGGTGTGGAGCGACTCCCCGGCGCTCACTGCTACGAGGTCTTCGCCGGCAGTGCCGCATTCGCCGAGATGGCCGACGCCGAGCCGGGCACATTCTGGCTGACCGACTTCCTGGCTCGGAACTTCGAGCGGCTGGTCATCCGCGGCCTCGGCATCGACCGGCACCCCGAGCTGGAGGCGACGTATTTCGCCCACTACACGCGGGTCGTCTTCCTGTCCCAGACGGACGACCCGGACCTGCTGGCGATGGCCCGTCGCGCGGCGGACCGGCTCGGGCTGGCCTTCGAGCATCGGCCGACCGGGACGGCCAACCTCGCCGCCCCGATCCTCCGGTTCGCCGGCGCCGAGCCGCCCCCGGCGGGTTCCGGGGCGCGTCATTGATGGCGACCCTCACCGTCATCTGGTGGCGCGACATCCCGGCCCAGGTCCTCGCCCGCGACGGGCGCCGGGCGAGCAAGGTCGTCCTCCACCCGCGGTTCCAGGTCGCGATCGACAAGGCGGCAAGCCGCGCCGGCAAGCGCGCCTACAACGACTACATCGAGGAGTGGCGGAAGGTCGCCCGAGCGTGCGGCGACGACCTCGAGGCCGAGGTGACCGCCGAGTCGGAGCGGCTCGAGGCCGAGTACGACAAGCACCGCCTCGCCGAGCTGATCCAGTCGGGTGGAGTCGCCGACGGCCCCGCCCTGCCGCCGGCCCACGACGAGACGCCCCGCCCCCGATCGAACGGGCGCGCGAACGGTCCGGCGGCCGACGCCGCCGAGGGGACGCCGGCGTGACCTGGACCGTCGTCGGCTCGGCCAAGCGCGAGGTCGTCATCGGTGACGACCGGCCGTTCGTCGTCATCGGCGAGCGGATCAACCCGACCGGCCGGAAGCTCCTCGCCGAAGAGATGAAGAACGGCGACTTCAGCCGGGTCGAGCGCGATGCCCTTGCCCAGGTCGACGCCGGCGCCCACATGCTCGACGTCAACGCCGGCATCCCACTGGCCGACGAGCCGGCGATCCTCGCCCGGACGATCCAGCTCGTCCAGTCGCTGACAGACCTCCCGCTGTCGATCGACAGCTCGATCGTCGAAGCCCTCGAGGCCGGTCTCGCCGTCTACCAGGGCAAGGCGCTCGTCAACAGCGTGACCGGCGAGGACGAGCGCCTCGAGCGGGTCCTGCCGCTCGTGAAGAAGTACGGCGCAGCGGTCGTCGCGATCAGCAACGACGAGACCGGGATCAGCGAGGACCCTGACGTCCGGTTCGCCGTCGCGAAGCGCATCGTCGAGCGCGCGGCCGACCACGGGATCGCCCGGGAGGACGTCGTGGTTGACCCGCTGCTCATGCCCATCGGGGCGATGCCGACGGCAGGCCGGCAGGTCTACCGGATCCTCGGCCGCCTCCGCGACGAGCTCGGCGTCAACTCGACCTGCGGCGCCAGCAACGTCAGCTTCGGGCTGCCGAATCGCGAGGGGATCAACGGCGCATTCCTGGCGATGGCGATCGCCTCCGGGCTCACGAGCGCGATCACGAACCCGATCGCGGAGGGCGTCCGGACCGCGGTCATGGCCGCCGACGTCCTCCAGGGCAACGACCAGGACGCCGCTCGGTGGATCCGCCAGTTCCGCGTCGCCCCGCCCGAAGGCGAGATCGGGGGCCGGCGGATCAACCGGCGGCGGGCCGGGCTCGAGCCGCCGCAGCGGATCGCGGGGACCGAGGCCGTCGCGGCGGGCCGCGGCTGATCGGCGCCGAGCCGGCGATGACCGCGGAACCGCTCGTCATCTTCACTCCTTCGGGCCGGCGCGGCCGGTTCGCGGAGGGGACGACCGTTCTCGACGCGGCTCGCAAGCTGGGCGTCGACATCGACTCGGTCTGTGGCGGCCGCGGGATCTGCGGCCGCTGCCAGATCCAGCAGAGCATCGGTGAGTTCGCGAAGCACGGGATCGTGTCGGCGCCCGACCATCTGTCGCCGATCGGCAGCACCGAGAGCGAGTACCGCGTGGAGAAGGGCCTCGCCGAGGACCGCCGCCTGAGCTGCGTCGCGCATGTCCGGGGCGACGTCGTCATCGACGTCCCGCCCGAGAGCCAGGTCTACCGCCAGGTGGTCCGGAAGGGCCTCGACATCCGCGACTTCCATCTCGATCCCGTCGTCCGGCTCCACTACGTCGAGGTCGAGCCGCCGCGGCTCGCCTCACCCTCGGGCGACCTCGCGCGGCTCCAGGAGGCGCTCGAGCGCGAGTGGGATCTCCACGATCTCGACGCCGACCTTGCGCTGATCCGGGCCCTCCAGCCGGCGCTCGAGGCCGGCAAATACGGCGTCACGGTCGCCGTCCACGACCGGCGCACGATCACCGCGGTCTGGCCGGGTCTCCACGAACGCATCTACGGCGTCGCGATCGACGTGGGCTCGACGACGATCGCGGGCCACCTGGCCGATCTCGGCGACGGCTCGATCCTCGCCAGCGCCGGGGTGATGAACCCGCAGATCCGGTTCGGCGAGGACCTGATGAGCCGGGTCAGCTACGCGATGATGAACCCGGGCGGATCCGGCGAGATGACGACCGCGGTGCGCTCGGCGCTCAACGGGCTCCTCGCCCAGCTCGCGAACAAGGCCGGGATCAAGCGCGACGCGATCCTCGAGCTGGCGATCGTCGGCAACCCGATCATGCACCATCTCCTCCTGGGCATCGACCCGATCCCCCTCGGCTCGGCGCCGTTCGCGCTGGCGACCGACCGCGCGGTCACCGTTCGGGCAGGCGAGCTCGATCTCGTGACGAATCCCGGAGCGCGGGCCTACGTCTTGCCGTGCATCGCCGGGCACGTCGGCGCCGACACGGCCGGGGTGATCCTGGCCGAGGCGCCTCATCGGTCGACGGCGGTCGAGCTCGTCGTCGACGTCGGGACCAATGCCGAGATCGTGCTCGGGAATCGCGACTTCCTCCTGGCGGCATCGTCTCCCACGGGGCCGGCCTTCGAGGGCGCCCAGATCTCGAGCGGCCAGCGCGCCGCGCCGGGGGCCATCGAGCGGGTCCGGATCGACCGCGCCACCCTCGAGCCGCGGTTCCGGGTCATCGGTTCCGAGCTGTGGTCGGACGAGCCGGGCTTCGCCGAGGCGACCGCCGAGACGGGCATCACCGGGATCTGCGGGTCCGGCATCGTCGAGGTGATCGCCGAGCTGTTCCTCGCCGGAGTCATCACGCCGGACGGGATCATCGACGGGTCCCTCGCCGCGCGGACCCCACGCGTCGTCGAGGAGGGCCGGACGTTCAGCTACGTCCTCCACGACCAGGCGGAGACGGGCCGGCCGCGGATCGCGGTGACCCAGAACGACGTCCGCGCGATCCAGCTCGCGAAGGCGGCCCTGTACGCCGGGGCGCGGCTCCTGATGGACCACGCCGCGATCGACACGGTCGACGAGGTGCGTCTCGCCGGAGCGTTCGGCAGCCAGATCGACCCGTTCCACGCGATGGTCCTCGGCCTGATCCCCGACGCGCCGCTGGACCGCGTCAAGGCGGCCGGCAACGCCGCCGGTACCGGGGCGCTGATCGCGTTGCTGAGCGGCGCCGCCCGCCGCGAGATCGAGGGCGTCGTCCGCCGGGTCGAGAAGATCGAGACAGCGGTCGAGCCGCGGTTCCAGGAGCACTTCGTCGAGGCGATGGCGTTCCCCCACCGGACCGCGCCGTCGACCCATCTCGCCCAGGTCACCGAGCTGCCCGCCCGCCCGGCGGCCCATTCCGGAGCCACCCGGGCCGATCGGGGCGGACGACGACGACGGCCGGTCGGCGTGGCCGCGAAGGAGGAGCGATGACGGTCGACAGCAGTCCCCGGCGGGCAGGCGGGCGAGACGCCCGTCGCGCCGCGCGCCTCCACGCCCACGTCGCGCGGCAGCCGTTCCTGACCCGGACGCTCGCCCCGTTCGAGGTCCTCAGCGAGGACGGCCTCGCGACGCTCGAGGAGAACGCGGACACGATCCTCCAGGACGTCGGTCTCGAGTTCCGCGGCGACCCGGACGCGCTCCGGATCCTGCGCGACGGCGGTGCCGACGTCGACGGCGAACGCGTCCGCTTCCCGCGCGGGCTCGCCCGACAGCTGGTCCAGGCGACGGCGCCGCGCGAGTTCACCCAGTACGCCCGGAACGAGGCCAACAGCGTCGAGATCGGCGGGATGCACACCGTCCTCGCTCCGAACTATGGGTCGCCGTTCGTCCGCGACCTCGATCGGGGGCGGCGCTACGGCACGATCGAGGACTTCCGGAACTTCGTGAAGCTCGCCTACATGAGCCCGCACCTCCACCACAGCGGCGGGACGATCTGCGAGCCGGTCGATGTGCCGGTGAACAAGCGCCATCTCGACATGGTCTATTCGCACATCCGCTACAGCGACAAGCCGTTCATGGGATCCGTGACCGCGCCGGAGCGTGCCCACGACACCGTCGAGCTGGCGCGGATCACGTTCGGGGCCGACTACCTCGAAGACCACCCGGTGATCCTGTCCTTGATCAACGCGAACAGCCCGCTCGTCTGGGACTCGACGATGCTCGGGGCTGCCCGGGCCTACGCCGAGGCCAACCAGGGAACGCTGATCACCCCGTTCATCCTTGCCGGCGCGATGGCGCCAGTCACCGCCGCCGGTGTCTGTGCCCAGACTCTCGCCGAGGCGATGGGCGGGATGGCCTTCGTGCAGCTCGTCCGGCCTGGCGCTCCCGTGGTTCTTGGGAGCTTCGCGAGCTCGATCTCGATGCAGTCCGGCGCGCCGACGTTCGGCACGCCCGAGCCGGCGCTCGTCCTGTACACGATGGCAGCGCTCGCCCGGCGGCTCGGCGTCCCATTCCGGTCGGGCGGCAACCTCTGCGCGTCGAAGATCCCGGACGCTCAGGCAGCCTACGAGTCGGCCGCGACCTTCGTCCCGACGATCCTCTCCGGGGTGAACTTCGTCCTCCATGCCGCGGGCTGGCTGGAGGGCGGCCTCGCGATCGGCTACGAGAAGTTCATCCTCGATGCCGACCAGTGCGGGATGGCCGCGGTCTTCGTCAAGGGCGTCGACATGTCGGACAACGGCCAGGCGCTCGAGGCGATCCTCCAGAACGCGCCGGGCCAGCACTACCTCGGCTCGGCCCACACCCTCGCGAACTTCGAGTCCGCCTTCTACCGCAGCGAGATCGCCGACAACAACAGCTTCGAACAGTGGCAGGAGGACGGCTCGCTCGACGCCGCCCAGCGGGCCAACAGGATCTGGAAGCGGATGCTCACGGAGTACGAGGCGCCGCCGATCGACGAGGGAGTGGACGAGGCGCTGCAGGAGTTCATCGCCAAGCGCAAGGCGTCGATGCCGGACTCGGAGGTCTGATGGCCGGCCTCGTCGACCGCCTCCGCGGGCGGGTCGCGGGCGGGCTGGCGGAGGCCGAGCGCGAGGCCCTGCGCGGCGTCCTCGCCGATCCGATCTTCGAGCTGCTGCCGCTGAAGTCGATCGCGGACCAGATTCCGGCGTTGCCGCCGGGCGCCCGCGTGTCGGTGACGGCGTCGCCGGCGAAGGGCATCGACGCGACGCTCGACTGGGCGGCGCGCCTCCAGGCAGACGGCTTCCGGGCGATCCCCCACCTGTCGGCCCGGATGATCGCGTCACGGGCGGCGCTTGCTGGGTTGCTGGACCGCGCTCGGGCGGCCGGGCTCACGCATGCGTTCGTCGTGGGTGGCGACGCCGACGAGCCCGGCGCGTATCTCGATGGCCTGTCGCTCCTGCAGGCGATGGCCGAGCTGGGGCATCCATTCACGACCCTCGGCTGCCCCGGCTACCCGCAGGGCCATCCCGACATCCCGGACGCCGCGCTCGCGCAGGCGCTCCGCGACAAGGCGCCGTACGTCGACCACGTCACGACGCAGATGGACTTCTCGGCCGATGCCGTCGCCCGCTGGGTCCGGGCGCGACGGGCCGAGGGCTTAGGGCCCGATGTCGTCATCGGGGTGCCCGGCGTCGCCGACCCGCAGAAGCTGCTGTCGATCGCGGCGCGGATCGGCGTGAAAGACGCGAAGCGGTTCCTGCTCAAGAACGTCCGCTTCGTGACCGGTCTGGCGAAGAGTGGCGGCTTCTACAAGCCGACGTCGTTCGTGGAGGCCCTCGGCCCGTTGGTCGCCGACCCGACGGCCCGCGTGACCGGCCTCCACCTCTACACGTTCAACGCGGTCGAGGCGACCGAGGCCTGGCGGCAGTCGATGCTCAATGGACTGAGGCCTGCCTAGCTCCCAAGGCGGTTGACGTCGACGGGTATCATGATACTTGTGAGTAGCAAGTATTGCTCAGTGCGGATGCTTGCCGCCGGCATCCTCGGCTTCTTACTCGCGGGGTGTGTGTCCGGATATGAGGTCAATTCGAGTCCGGCTATCTCCGTGACCCGTGGTCTTTTCGCCGGCGGGGCGTTCGCTGGAGGGTTCGAATGTCCGTGGATTCTCACGACGCGCGGGCAGCTCGACCTGTCGGCACCCAATCGATGGCAGCTTGCGACCGATCCGGTTGCCCTGATTGACAACGTCGGCAAGGTCGTCGCGCGATCCGGGGACTGGATCGAGGTGACTGGTCCCGGAGATGTGGTCGGCGAGTCGATGTGCTCACCTGAGTCGCCCATCGTCGCCGACGAAATCGTCCGGCTCTCGACGGCGAACGGGGCGCGTGCCGGCGAGTTCGAGGCGGTCGGGTGCGGAGTCCTTACGTCGCTCTCGGGCGACCTGGATCGCCTCGATGGCCTCGACGCGTCGCAAGCGAATGAGCAGCCCTGGGTTCTCGACTCGATCGAGGCCCGAGCCAAGGCGTCGCTCGAGGCGATATCAGCGGCGTCAACCGCGGAGCCGGGGGATCACTCGGTCCTGACCGAGGCCTTGCCGACTCTCAGGAAGATCGCGTCCGCCATCTCCGCGATGAGCCGCAATCCGCAGTCAATTGGTGGGTTGAGGAGTCGCATCCGATCTCTCCTCGAGCTCGTCGAACGAACGCGCGGGCAGTTCCACTGCTCATGAAGGCCATTCCATACCGCCGGCGTATCCTCGGCCGATGACGACGACTGAACTTGCGCCCGACCCGTCGCTCGGCATCGACGATCTCCTGGAGGCAGCGCGGGCGATCCAGCCGGACGTCGTCGCGATCCGGCGGCGGATCCATCGCCATCCCGAGATCGGGACGGACCTGCCGGTCACACAGCAGCTCATCGTCGATGAGCTGGCGAGGCTCGGACTCGAGGGACATCGCGGGACGGCGTTGACCTCGGTCGTCGCAGTCATCGAGGGCGGTCGGCCGGGTCGGACGGTCCTGCTTCGCGGTGACATGGACGCGCTGCCGCTCCACGAGGACACTGGCCTGGACTTCGCCTCCGACATCGACGGGGCGATGCATGCCTGTGGCCACGACACGCACGTCGCGATGCTGCTCGGCGCCGGACGGCTCCTCCTCGAGCGCCGGGCGGACCTGCCCGGCCGGGTGATCCTGATGTTCCAGCCGGGCGAGGAGGGCTTCGGCGGAGCGCAGGTGATGATCGACGAGGGGCTGCTCGAGGCCGCCGCCTCGGCCGGCGGCGAGCGTCCCGCCGGCGCCCTCGCCATCCACATCGCGACCGAGTACCCGTCCGGGGAGATCCATCTCCGGCCGGGGCCGGAGCTGGCCTCCACCGACGTGATCCGGATCACCGTCCACGGTCGCGGTGGCCATGCGTCCGCGCCGCACGCCGCCCTCGACCCGATCGCCGTGGCCGCCGAGATCGTGCTGGGCCTCCAGACGATGGTGACGCGCCGCGTCGACGTCTTCGATCCGGCGGTCGTCACGATCGCCCAGATCACCGCGGGGACGACGAACAACATCATCCCGGAGTCGGCCTTCCTCTTCGGGACGATCCGGACGGTGTCCGAGGAGACGCGCGAGGAGGTCCGCGCCGGGGTCCGGCGCGTCGCCGAAGGGATCGCGTCGGCTCACGGCGCGACGGCCGATGTCGATCTCGAGCCTGGCTACCCGGTGACGATCAACGACCCGGAGTACACGTCATTCGTGGCCGACACCGCCCGGTCGCTGATCGGCGACGAGCGGGTCAAGGAGCTGCCGGCGCCGATCATGGGCGGCGAGGACTTCTCGTACGTGCTCCAGAACGTGCCGGGCGCGATGGCGTTCCTCGGCGGTCGCCTGCCGGGGGTCGACGAGAAGACCGCTCCGCGGAACCACTCGAACCTGGTCGTCTTCGACGAGGACGCGCTGCCGGTCGGCGTCGCCCTGTACACGGCGGTCGCGATCCGCCATCTGACGGCCGGTCACGTCACGAAAGGGCACGCCGCCGGGTAGCGACCCCGAGAGTCTCAAGCGACTCACGCATCGGACCCACGCGCCTGGCCCGCGAGGCAACGCCTCCGATTCAGATCTTGTGCAGGAACCAGAGCCGAGGTGCGACGGCGAAGTTCAGCTGGACGAGCACGATCCAGGCGATTGCCGGGTAGGTGCCGGTCGGCAGGAGGCTGATGACGAAGCCGATCCCGTACAGGAGCTGGGCAAGCCCGATCCGCCGCCGGATCGCCGCGCCGACCTCCGGCCCCGTGCCCTCGCGCACGATCCTGGCCCGCTCGGCGTACGTCCAGATCCCCCACAGGATCACTCCCGCCAGGAAGATGTTGAGCCAGTACAGCCCGAGGGCCAGCCGCAGCTCGATGTGGTCGGCGAGCAGGGACGTCGTGAACGGGAAGAGGGCGATGACCGCGAGGAACAGCAGCTCGAGCCAGGCGAGGTCGCGATTGCCCCGATCCATGTAGCTGAGCTGCGTCTGCTGGCCGTTCCAGAAGATGCCGAGCGTCAGGAAGCTGAGCAGATAGGTCACGAACCGGGGCGCCAGGTCGACGAGGGCCTGGGCGAGGTCGCGGTCGCCGGCTCCGGGTGCGAGCTCCGGCACGCGGATCTCGAGGACGATCAGGGTCATCGCGATCGCGAACAGCCCATCGCTCAGGGCGCCGATGCGCTCCAGGCTCCGGTTCGCGATCTGGTTGTAGACGATCCCCATCCACCGTCCTCCCGAGTCTCCGCGCGGCAGTATCGCATCGGGGTCGTCGCGGACGACAATGCGCTCGATGGTCGACCACCCGTCCGTCCGCGATCGACTCGCCGCGGCGCCCGCAGCGCTCGCGTCAGCTGCCCACGCCGCGCCCCAGGAGCCGCCCGCTCCGGGCGAATGGACGCCGACCGAGATCGTCCGCCACCTGATCGCGGTCGAGGAGGAGGTCTGGCACCGTCGGCTCGGTCAGCTCCAGACCGAGGAGCATCCCCGCTGGCGATGGGTCGAGCCAGGCCAGTGGCTCGGTGCGCCGGGTGCGACTCTCGATGACGTCCTCGCCACGTACGCCGACCTTCGGGCGTCGACGCTGGCGATCCTCGATGACCTGGGGCCAGACGTCTGGGTCAGGACCGGAACGCACGACACCTTTGGCGTTCTCGACGTCGCCGGCCTCATGACCGTGGCCGCCGACCACGACGACGAGCACCTCGCCAGCCTCAGGCGGTGACGCCGATGCCTCGCTCGACCGACCGATCGACCCGCGCGACGCGCGACGCGGCCAACGTGTCCGCCGTCGCCGTGGTCGTCTACGCGCTGCTCTGGCTGCTCTCCACGCAGGTCGCGACAATCCGCACGATCTCGCCCTTCGCCGACGATCCGTGGGACGCGGTCGCAACGTACTCCGCGATCTTCCTCCCGTTCGTCGCCGGCGCGACGTGGATCCGGAGCCTCCGCCACCGGTCGCCCGTTCTCGCGCCATCGACAGCGGCGCGGATCCGCCGGGGCTCCGGTCTGGCGGCCGGGATCGTCCTCGTGGCCGCTGTCATCGACGTTCAGGCGATCGTCTCGATCGGTTTCGGAGACCGCGCGGGCACGGGTGCGACCGTGCTCGTCTGCCTCGTCGCCGCCTCCGCGGCGTTGGCGGGCGTCGGCCTCGCGCTGACGATCCGCGCTTCCGCGATCGCCGGTTCGCCGGCTCTTGCCGACGGCGCGGTCGAGCCGGACATCGTCGACGACGTCCTCGGCCTCGCCGAGGAGGTCGCTACCGTGGTCGGGCTCCGCCGACCCGTCGAACGACTGGCGTCTGCGCTCGAGCGGTTCCTGGACGGATCGCCGGTCAGCCCCCGTCGCCACAGGCTGTGGTTCGGGGTCGTCCTCGCGGTCGCGGTCGCGGGCGCGTACGACGGGTGGCACGCGATCCGCGAAGGGCCGTGGGCGTCGGCCTGGGTGCCGGTCCTGTTCGGAAGCCTGATCGCGGCCGGAATCCTCGCGATCTACCTCGGAACGGTCGTGCCGCTGCGCCTGCTCCGACCGCAGGGTCAGGCTGACGCCCCGGAGTAGCGACGCAGCCCGATCCGGAAGAAGGCACGGCTCACGAGGAGCGCCACGACGCCGAAGCCGGCGGCCAGCGCCAGCGTTTCCGGCGTCAGCCGCTGCGTCAACGCCTGAGCCGGGACCGTGACCGCGAACGCGATCGGGACGAGGAACGTCAGGCTGACCCGGAGCCACTCGGGGTAGATCGTGACCGGCCAGCGTCCGGACTGGTAGACGCCCTCGAACAGCTCGGCGATCTCGTCGATCCGGACGATCCAGAAAGCGACCGTCGTCACGACGAGCCAGAACGAGTAGATCATCAGCGCGCCGATCACGAGCGCCACGCCGAAGGCGACTGCCTCGATCGGGCCAAGCGATTCCTGGAGCTGCCCGATCGCGACCCCGAGGACGACGAGCCCGACGAGGATGTCGACCCCCTGCCAGACCCGAATCTCGCGGACGCTGGACAGGACCTGGACGTCTTCTGGCTTGGTCAGGACGAAATCGAACGTGCCGTCGCGGATGTCGCTCCGGAGTCGCTCCATGCTCGGCCTGATGAGCACTCCGATCACGCCGCCCATCAGGATGTGGACACCCATCACGGCGAGCAGCGCCGGCGCCGACCAGCCGTTCAGGGCGAGCGTCTGGCTGAAGATGAGGCCCAGGACCGCGAGCCCGGTCCCGAGCTGGATCGCCGACTGCAGGAGCTGGAGCCAGAAGTTGGCCCGGTACTGGAGGTCGTTGAGCGCGCCGACCCGGAAGAACAGCCAGGCGAGTCGAAGGGGTCGCATCCTCGTGTCGTCCCCGCCGCTAGCCCGAGACCGCGCTGTAGCGTCGGACCGCGAAGCGCCAGACGACGCGGACGAGAATCGAGCCGATCACGATCCAGAACAGCTGGGCGAGGAGACCGCCAAGTAGTTGCGCCGTCGACAGGTTCCCGACGAGGGCCTCGATCGGGAAGCCGAACGTCCACTGGAATGGCAGGAAGTTCGCGAGGGTCTGCACCCAGGCGGGCATCAGCTGCATCGGCACGAGCCGTCCGGAGAGGAGCAGCTCCGCGGCGATGTACAGCTGGAAGACCGGCCCGACGCGCGTGGTCCAGAACGTGATGAGCCCGAGCGACGACTGGTTCAGCGACCGGATGAGGTACGCGCCGAGGAGTGAGACCGCGAACACCGCCACCGCGAGCGGGCTCGGGTTCAGGACCGGGTGGAAGATGAGCGCCAGGAAGAACGCGATCGGCAGCCACAGCAGCATCACGACCGGCTTCCAGCCGAGGAAGAACCCGAGGTCCTCGACGATCGGGAACAGCGGCCGCAGGAGCTGCGCCGACAGGCGGCCCTCGCGGATCCGCTCCTCCCAGCCGTATGGCGTGAAGACGATGTTGATGTTCCGGACGAGCGTCCAGACGATGTAGTAGGCGGCGAACTGGCCGGCGGTGATGCCGGCCACGGAGCCACCCTGTTGGGCGGCGACGGTCTGCCAGACGACGAGGTAGACGACCGGCTCGGCGACCATCCCGAGCATGTACATGTAGTTCGCCGCCCGGTACTGGATCTGCTGGGCGACCGCGATCTTCATCTCCTGGAGGTAGACGTCGACCAGGCCGCGGAGCGGCGAGACCAGCCGGATCGGAGTGGCGTTCATCGCGTCGCCGCTGGCTCCGGGGTCCGCTCCGGAGCTTCGGCGCTCGCCCCGGCGAAGACCGACTCGATCACGTCCTCGATCGGCGGGTCCTCGATCGTCAGGTCCGCGACCGGCAGGTCGTGGAGGAGTCGCCCGGCGACGTCCGGTGCCCGGCCTCGTCCAACCCGGATGCTGACCTTGCCGTCCTCGGAGCCGAGGACCTCACCGTATGGCGCGAAGTCGATCCGCTCGGGCGCTCCCTCCTTCAGCGTCACCGCGATCGTCTTGTCGGCGCTGAAGTCGGCCGCCAGGGTCGCGAGCTCGCCGTCGAACAGGATCCGCCCGTGGTGGATCACGATGACCCGCTTGCACAGCGCCTGGACGTCGGCCATGTAGTGGCTCGTCAGCAGCACCGTGGCCCCGCAGCGGCGGTTGTATTCGGCGACGAACGACCGGATCCGCTTCTGCATGGTGACGTCGAGCCCGATCGTCGGCTCGTCGAGAAAGAGAACCTGCGGTCGATGAAGGAGGGCGGCCGCCGTCTCGACCTTCATCCGCTCGCCGAGCGACAGGTTGCGGACCGGCTTCCGGACGAGGTCGCCGAGGTCGAGGAGCTCGATGAACTCGTCGCGGGTCTTCCGGAAGTCGTCCGGGTGGAGGCGGTAGATCGCGCGGAGGAGCTCGTAGGAATCGAGCGCCGGCAGGTCCCACTGGAGCTGGTTCCGGTTGCCCATGACCATCGTGATCTGGCGGAGGTAGGCAGCCTCGCGGCGCGACGGGACGTGGCCCAGGACGCGGACCTCGCCGGACGTCGGGTAGAGCAGCCCGCTGAGCATCTTGAGGGTCGTCGTCTTGCCGGCGCCGTTCGGCCCGAGGAACCCGACGACCTCGCCCGGCGCGATCTCGAAGCTCACGCCGCTGACCGCGTGGACCTCGCGATGCTGGCGCCGGACGAAGCTGCGAACGGCGGCCAGGAACCCGCCCTCGCGGACCGGGACGGTGAACGTCTTGCGGAGGTCGGCGACGTGGATGGCGGGTTCGGGCACGGAATCAGGGAACCTCGGGTGGGGACGCGCTAGGGTACCGCGCCGGCCTCCTCGCTTACCGCGGCGCGCCTCGCAGGCGCACCAGCCCGACAGGCGCACCGGCCCGGCCACCAGCCCAGCGTGCGCCCCAAAGGCGCACCAGGCAGAGGATGCCCGCACGCCTGCGAGCCGGGCGCGCCCCTCAGGCGCGGAACCGCGACGGGTGAGCGAGGCTGCCACCGAAATCGTGCGCCGTGTGTCGATCTTGCCGCCGACCTCTGCACGACCGTGCGAAAACTGCGCCTGACAGGCGCGGACGGGGTGGCTCAACAGGCGCGGACGGGGGCTCGACAGGCGGGCTCGACTCGGCGCCGGGACTCAGCCTCGCGCCGCGGCCTCCGCGAACGCGGCCATCGAGGGGTAGGTGGCATCGGGCTGGACGACGGCCGGCAGCGTCGCGCCCGAACCGGGCCGATCGTGACGGCGATCGATCCAGACCGTGTGGAAGCCCAGCCGTTTGGCCGGGACGTGGTCGTGATACAGGCTCTGGGCAACATGGAGGATCCGCGCGGCCGCGATCCCGCTGCCGTGGAGCCGCTCCCTGAGTGTCTCGAAGTTGTGCGGGTTCGGCTTGTAGCTGCCGACCTGCTGCGCGGTGACGACCCAGTCGAAATCGACGCCGAGCCGGCGATTCGACGCCGCGAACAGGTCGTCGTCGCAGTTGGTCAGGACGCCGAGCTTGAAGCGCCGCCGGAGGATCTTGAGTGACCGCGTCGAGTCCTCGAACGCCGGCCAGTCGCCGACGGAGCCACCGAACTCCGACGCCTCGTCGTCGTCGACCTCGATGCCCAGGCCCTGACCGACCGCTCGCGCCGCCGCGGCCAGGATGGTTCGATAGGGAAGGTAAGGTCTGGCCTCGAGCCGGGACTCGGCCGCGGCGAACGCCTCGAGCAACTGGTCGTCGGTCGCGTCGACCGCGTGACGGTCCAGGATCCGCCGGAGCCCGACGGTGATGCCGGCCTCCCAGTCGATCAGGGTGCCGTAGCAGTCGAAGGTCAGCGCGTCGAAGGCGTCGAAGTCGAGATCCGTCACAACGGAATTGTCCGGCAGTGGCGGCGTCGCCTGCCGGACGTGGACGCCGCGCAACGGGACCATTCGGGTCGCCGAGGGCCGCCGATGGTCGGACTGGTCAGGGTTGACCTGTGGGTCGACCATGGTCGGGCGCACGGGGGAGGATCGGAGGTCAGCAACATGACACGACTGAAGCGCCCCAGCGGCCGTCGCTTCGTGGCGGTCGCCATCAGCTGCACGGCTCTCGCTGCGGTCTCCCTTGGCTCAGCGTTCGCTGCGCGAAGCCAGCCATCCGGGGCCGTCGCCGGCGGCGCTGGCCAGGGGGATGGCCCCCGGATGCGGCTACTCGCCGCGGAGATCGGCGGGGCCGAAGCCGGAGAGCTCGACGAGCTGGACGGCGGGATCCAGGCGGACGACCAGGAGGTGGCCGAGCCTCCCGAGGTGGAGACGCCCGAACCCAAGGACACGCCGGAGGCCGCCGACACTCCCGAGCCGCCCGAGGCGCCCGAGACCGAGCCTGCCGACACGGAGCAGGACGATCAAGGCGAGGACGCCAACGATCAGGGTGAGGATGCGAACCACCAGGGCGAGGACGCCAACGACCAGGGCGAGCACGACTCCGGCGACGCCGCCGAGCACGATGATGGTGGTGAATCCGGCGACTGAGGTCGCCGTCAGCCGCGGGCTCCTCCGGTGAAGTGCCAGCTCGCCAGGTGCAGGCTCGGGACGAGGTAGATCGAGTCCCAGCCGCCAAGAAGCAGTGCCTGGTCCGCCGAGATTCCTCGGACGGCACCCGGGCCGAGCGCGTCCAGGAACGACTGCGTGAACCGCAGGTTGGTCACCGGCCGGACGATCCTGCCGTCCTCGATCAGCCACACGCCGTTGCGGGTGAGCCCGGTCACGACCTGCGTCTTCGGATCGAGGATCCGCGTGTACCAGAAGTCGGTCACGAGGACGCCGCGCTCGACGCCCGCGACGAGCTCGTCGGTCGACTTCCGGCCAGGCTCGACGACGAGGTTCGCCCCCAGCGCGCCCCACGACGAACCGCCCTCGACGGCGTGGCCGGTGCTGAACGTCCGGGCTGCCTTCGCGGTCCGTCGCGTGTGGAGGAGTGCGCTCGTGATCCCGTCGCGAACGAGATCGAGCGGCTGCTTCGGCGTGCCCTCGATGTCGAATGGGATCCCGATCGTGGCGGGATCGGTCACGTCCTCTCGGAGGACGATCGAGCGGTCGAACTGCACCTCGCCGACGCGGGCGAACGAACGGCCTTCCTCGACGGCCTTCCCGTTGAAGCCCGCCACCAGGAGGAACGACAGGATGTTCGCGACGCAGTCGGGCTCGAGGACGACCTCGTAGCGCCCCGGTTCCAGGTCGGTCGGCTCCGACGCGTCGCGCGCCTTGCGGGCCGCCCGGTCGCCGATGACCCTGCCGTCGAGGTCGGCCAGACGAAGGGAGCCCTGCCGACCGCTCCCATCGGCCGTCGGCGTCCGCGCGATCCCGTCGAGGATCGCCGCCGTGCCGCGGCCCGTCAGGCGCTGCCCGGCACTGTTCGCGAACGCCAGCCGAACGACGGTCGTCGAGCAGAAGCCGGCGGTTTCGAGGCCGTCGGCGGCGTCGACGAACTCGCGGACCCTGGACGCTCGCTCGTCCGGCGTCGCGGCCGCGGTCGCCTCGTCCCAGTGGTCCACCGCCGGCGCATCGCCTCGTGGGGCGAGGCCAGGCCAGTCCGGATCGGGCGGTCGGACGCGAGCCGCCTCGAGGACGCCGTCGATCGCTCGACCGAGACTCTCGTCGTCGGCGGGCCCGTCGACCGACGTGGATGCGTTGCGGCCGTCGTCAACGGCGACACGGATCAGGACATGGTTGATCTCGGACGCGACGTTCTGGTGGATGAACCCCGTCGCGAACCGGGTCAGCGCCTCGCTGCCCCGGCGGACGGAGACCTCCACCTCAGCATCCGGCGCTCGCGCGCGGACGAGGTCGACCACGTGGTCGGCGAGGTCGAGGCCGCGCGCGGCGTCCCGGTCGGCCGTCGCCATCGATCGGCGGCGTTCGGTCGTCGTCATCGTCGCTACCCCCGGACCCCGACCCGGACGCCTCGGAAGCGGGCCGGTACGGATGGGTGGCCGGTGTGGCCGATCTGCTGGGGCTGGCCCTTGCCGCAGTTCGGTGTGCCCCAGAAGGTCCACTCGTCGCGGTTGCCGAGCATGTCCATCGAGCCCCAGAACTGCGGGCTGATCGCGGTGTAGGTTGGGTTCTTGAGCAGCCGGCCGCGCTTGCCGTTCTTGATCTCCCAGCCGATCTCGCAGCCGAACTGGAAGTTCAGCCGTTTGTCGTC
This sequence comes from Chloroflexota bacterium, assembly GCA_005882635.1. Lineage (GTDB taxonomy): Bacteria > Chloroflexota > Limnocylindria > Limnocylindrales > CSP1-4 > CF-46. The sequence continues at coordinate 56,091 of VBFG01000108.1, forward strand.
GATCGACCACGAGCGGTTCGTGTCCATCGCGATCCCGTCGTCGGTCGCGGCGATCATGGCCTCGAGGGAGTCGTCCCCGGGCAGGAGGCCGATGTTCGTCATCCGGACCATCGGCATCCGGTCGAAGCCGTCGGCGCGGACGGCGCCGCCGGACCGCTCGATCCCGGCAAGGGCCGCCGAGTCGCGGCCGCTCAGCGTCCCGACCCAGATGCCGTCCTTGACGATGTCGACCGGGTGGGCCGGCGTGCCTTCATCGTCGTAACCGAAGCTGCCGAGGGCTCCGGGCAGCGTCGCGTCGGCGGTGACGTTCATGAGCTCCGACCCGAACCGGAGGCTCCCCAGCATGCCGAGCTCCAGCCAGGATGTGCCGGCGAAGGCGGCTTCCCAGCCGAGGATCCGGTCGAGCTCCGTCGCGTGCCCCACGGATTCGTGGATCTGGAGTCCCATCTGCTCGCTGCCGAGAATGAGGTCCGTCGCATCGAGCGATGGGCACTGGTCGGCCGCGAGGAGGGCGCGAGCCTCCTCGGCGATTCGGGCGGCGTTCCCCGGCAGGTCCAACTCGCGGATGAGCTCCCAGCCACGCGTCCCGTACTGGCCGCGCACCCCCGGGAAGCTTCGTCGCTGGGTCTCGCCCTCAGCGACGGCCGTCGCCTGGATCAGGGCGCCCGTCTCGACGATGTGCTGGTCGACCGACGTGCCCTCGGATGACACCAGCCACTTCCGGGTGTCCCAGACGTGGTGGCTCGCCTCGGCGAGATCGGCCCCGTGGTCGAGCATCGTCCGGGTGAGGCCCTCGAGGAGGTCACCCTTCTCGGCCAGGCCGACCGACCAGGGATCTTCTCGGCAATCGCTTTCCCAGTGGCCCGTGACTGGCTTCTCCGGCGCGAGGCGGAGGTCCTTGCCCGCGACGCGCGTCGACGCGCGAGCGACCGCAGCGGCCTGCTCCCCGGCGCGCCGGGCGGCCTTCGAGCCGATGTCCGGGACCGCGTAGAACCCCCAGCTGCTGCCGATCAGAACCCGCACGCCGACGCCGGCCCGCTCCTCGCGATCGAGCGCCTCGGTGATCCCGTTGCGGGCGCTCATCGCCTCGGTCCGGATCTCCATCACCCGGGCGTCGGCGTACGTCGCGCCGGCGGCGAGGGCCGCCTCGACGGCCTGTTTCGCGATGTCATCCATGCCGGCTAGGGTAGGCAAATCGCCTCGACCCGGCCTTGCACCCCGATACTCCGAACGTGGATGTGGTCGGGCTGGTCGGGGCGGTCATCCTGGCGCTCGTCGCCGCCTGGCTGCTCCTGATCCTCGTCCTGTGGCTGATCCGCCCGCGTGACGTCGGCCTCGTCGAGCTGGCCCGAGTCGTGCCCGATGTCCTCCGTCTCGCCCGTGACCTGCTGTTCGACCGGACGACACCGGGTCGCGTTCGCGTGGCACTGGTCGTCCTCGCGGCCTGGCTCGTGAGCCCGATCGACCTCATCCCGGAGTTCATCCCGGTTCTGGGTCCGATCGACGACGTTATCGTCGCGGTCCTCGTGCTCCGCTACGTGCGGAGGCGGCTCGGCGCGGAGGCGCTCCGTGAACGATGGCGGGGAACGGCTGAAGGCTGGACCCTCGTGGAGCGCCTCCTCGCTGGGCGCTGAGGGTCAGT
>VBFG01000108.1:57825-58330 GCA_005882635.1 Chloroflexota bacterium
CAAACGTGAAGTAGCGGAACTGCTTCAGGCGTTCCTCGGCGCCGTGGAGGACACGGTCCGGATCCGCCAGAAGCACGCCATGCTCGAAGCCGAGGTGGATGTGCTTCCGCTCCGGGCCGATCCAGGCGAAGGTTCGCCGGCGGCGTCGATCGGGGAGGCCGTAGCCGATCCAGCGCCAGCCGCTCCGGATCCCCTCGACGGCATCGGGCACGGCGATCCGGATCAGCTCCCGCAGGCGAAGTCCCGTATCGCGGATGGCGGGCGGGAAGTCCTCGAGGAACACCTCGACCGGGAGCTCGTCGATCACGGCGTGATCCTGAGGCCCGATCTGGTCACCTCGCGGCAGGAATGGCAGTCAGCCGGCGACCTTCGACTTTCCATGGACCTTCGTCGGCCGAACTCGCACGACCAGCTCGCCTTCGACGCCGTTCCGCTTGCCGAACTCCTCCGCTCGGTCGGCGCCCATGTACTTCGCGCCGAGCAGGGTCGAGATATTGCGGCACTG
>VBFG01000108.1:58366-62341 GCA_005882635.1 Chloroflexota bacterium
CCTGGACGAGCACGACGACGGCCGGATGGGCCCGGATGTTGGCCGCCTTCACGGTCTCGTGCCAGGTCGTGAACACGATCTCGTCGCCATCGACCGCATACCAGGTCGGAGTGGCGTGCGGCCGCCCGTCGGGACGGACTGATGCGAAGGTCGCCGTACGGCTGCCATCCCGCAGGAACGCCCAGACCTCGTCCTCGGACATCTTGTCGACCATGGCGGGCTCCCTGAATGCGGTGGTGTTCTCGCGGAATCGTAGGTGGTCCGACGGCGGAGAGCCTTCCTCACCGCGCAGCATCGAGGCACCGTGAACCCGGAACCGGGTCTGGACGCCGACGGGAATCGCTCGTAGATTGCGCGCGTCGGCGGACACCGCCGGGGAATCATCCGAAGGGCCGGGGCTCACGATCTCGAGCTCCGGCCTTCGTTCGTCCCGAATCCGTGTCGTCTGTTTGTCGCCCGACGACGCGCGCCTGGCAGGCGCGATCCGAGGGATCTCCGTGCAGGGACGACTGCATCGCGCGCCTGGCGGGCGCGTCTTGGTGACAGTCGTGCGGGGCCTCGGCCGAAACCGAGCAGACGGTGTCGAGATTCCGGGCGACCTGTTCATGGCCGTCGCGGACGTGCGCCTGGCAGGCGCCGCAGCCTTGGGCGGCCGACGGGACCGGCCGAGGCTCGTTGACGCTCCGCGAGCGGCCCGCCTACACTAATCCCGACGAAATCACTCGGGATTGAGGACCTTCCCCTGACGAGCGAGATCACGGCCACACCCGCCCCGCACACGCGCCTGCCGTTCCACGGCTCGGGCGCGGTCGCCTTCAGCACGAAGGGCGAGTACGGGGTCCGGCTCATGGTCCAGCTCGGTCGGCGGTTCGGCACCGGTCCGGCGAGCCTCGCCGAGATGGCCGCCGACGAGGACCTCCCCCGGGCCTATCTCGAGCAGCTCGTCATGAGCCTCCGCGATGCCGGCCTCGTCGCCAGCACCCGCGGCGCCCACGGCGGCTACGAGCTCACCCGGACGCCACAGGAGATCCGGATGAGCGAGGTCCTTCGCGCCCTCGAAGGCCCGATCGCGCCGATGCTCTGTGCCACCGACGATCCGGAGCACGCCCTCGTCTGCGACCGCAGCTCGCGCTGCACGGTCAACGTCCTGTGGGTCCGGGTCCGCGACGCGATCTCGGGGGCGCTCGACTCGATGACCCTCGCCGACCTGGTGCCCCCGCGCCTGGTCGGCTCCGACGACCTGCAGGGAGCCCTGATCTCTTCGTGACCGATCCGACCACGACCCCAACCGCGGCGGCCACCGACGCGGCCGACGATCGACTCATCATCCGCGGCCTCCGGGTGGCTCCCATCGCGAGCCGCGATCAGGAGATCCTCCAGGGGATCGACCTCGAGATCGGCAAGGGCGAGGTCCACGCCATCATGGGCCCGAACGGGTCCGGCAAGACGACCCTCGCCTATGCGCTGATGGGCCACCCGGCCTACGTCGTGACGGGCGGGACCGTGACGTGGCAGGGCCGGAACGTCCTGAAGCTGACCCCCGACAAGCGCGCGCGCCTCGGGATGTTCCTCGCCTTCCAGTACCCCACCGCGATCCCCGGCCTGAGCGTCGCGAGCTTCATCCGCAGCGCCCTCAACGCCAAGCTCCAGGGCATCGACAAGACCGGCGACGTCGATCCGACCGACCCGATGAAGGGCGGCGTCTCGATGCGTGACTTCCGGACGAAGATGCGCGAGAAGATGGCGCTGCTGAAGATGGACGAGGCCTTCGCGACGCGGTACGTCAACGAGGGCTTCAGCGGCGGCGAGAAGAAGCGACTCGAGATGCTCCAGCTGGCCGTCCTCGAGCCGCAGATCGCGATCCTCGACGAGACCGACTCGGGCCTCGACATCGACGCGTTGCGGATCGTCGCCGAGAGTGTGAACGCGATGCTGAACCCGGAGCTCGGCGTTCTCCTGATCACGCACTACCAGCGCCTGCTGAACTACATCACCCCCGACTTCGTCCACGTCCTCGCCCAGGGCCGGATCGTCAAGAGCGGCGGCAAGGACCTCGCCCTGCGCCTCGAGGACGAGGGCTACGGCCCGATCCTCCGCGAGGCCGGTCTCGAGACGACCGTCTCGGACGACGCGCTTCTCGTGCCACAGGCCCCGGCCGGGTCCGACGAGTCGGATGGCACCGGCGTCCGGCACGAGCCGGCGGGAGTCGCCCGCTAAGGCGGGCTCGATCATGGCGGTCGAGACGCGGGCGGCCGACGGACGGTCCGAGACCCGGACCGGCGCGTCAATCGCGCCGCTCTTCGCCGCCCACATCGAGCGGTTCAATGCCGGGGTCCGGTCGAGCGACTTCGGACCGATGATCGATCACTTCACCGACGACGCGACGGCGACCTTCGAGACCCTGCCGATCGGGCCGTTCCACGGTCGCGCCGAGATCGAGCAGGGGTACCGCGACCACCCGCCGGACGATGAGATCGACGTCATCTCCACCACGGAGCCGGACGCTCGGACGATCGTCGCGCGGTTCGCCTGGCACCGGACGGGTCAGACGGGAACGATCCGCCTCGGCCATCGCGGAGATGCGCTGACGGACCTGACGGTCACCCTCGACCCGGAGCCGCGGCGGCCGGATCCGGTCGCGCTCCGCGGCGACTTCCCGATCCTCCGCCAGGAGATTCACGGGCACCCGCTCGTCTATCTCGACTCGGCCTCATCGAGCCAGAAGCCCCAGGTCGTCATCGACGCCCTCGACGCCTACTACCGCGAGTACAACGCCAACGTCCACCGCGGGATCTACACGATCGGCGAGAAGTCGACGGCCGAGTACGAGCGGGCCCGAGCCAAGGTCGCCCGGTTCATCAACGCCCCCGAAGCGCACGAGATCGTCTTCACCCGCAACGCGACCGAGGCGATCAACCTCGTGGCCTACTCATGGGGCCGGCGGAACATCGCCCGCGGCGACGCGATCGTCCTGACCGAGATGGAGCACCACGCGAACCTCGTCCCGTGGCAGCTCCTCGTCCAGGAGAAGGACGGCGACCTGGAGTTCATCCCGATCACCGACGACGGCGTCCTCCGGCTCGAGATCTACGAAGTCCTCCTCAGACTCCGCCCGAAGCTGGTCGCCTTCACCCACGTCTCGAACACCCTCGGCACGATCAACCCGGTCCGCCAGATGGTCGACATGGCCCACGACGTCGGCGCCCTCGTCCTCGTCGACGGCGCCCAGGCCGTGCCCCACGTCCCGGTCGACGTCCAGGAGCTCGGCGCGGACTTCTACGCGTTCAGCGGTCACAAGATGCTGGCGCCGATGGGCTCAGGAGCACTGTGGGCCCGCCGCGAGCTGCTCGAGGCCATGCCGCCGTTCCTCGCCGGCGGCGAGATGATCCGCGAAGTCCACCTGCGCAGGTCGGACTGGAACGACATCCCGTGGAAGTTCGAGGCCGGAACGCCGGCGGTCGGCGATGCCATCGGCCTGGGCGTCGCGGCGGACTACCTGATGGAGATCGGGATGGACGCCGTCCGCGAGCACGAGCGGGAGCTCGTCGCCTACGCACTGGAGGTGCTCCCCGCGCGCGTGCCGGAGATCCAGCTCTATGGCCCGCTGTCCCCCGATGCACGCGGCGGGGTCGTGCCGTTCAACCTGCCCGGGATCCACCCCCACGACGTCGCGCAGGTCCTCGACCGGTTCGGGATCGCGGTCCGGGCCGGCCACCACTGCACGATGCCGCTCCACGAGCGCCTCGATCTCGCGGCGACCGCCCGGGCGAGCTTCAGCGTCTACACGACCCGCGACGACATCGACCGCCTCGCCGACGGCCTCGTGGAGGTCCTCGGGGTCTTCCGAGACTGATCGCCCGCCCGCCGACCCGTCAGCCGGTCGGTGGCTTCGCGGCCTCGCGGGGTGGCGTCTCGCTGCCATCGAACAGCGTCCGGTCGTCGAGCGGCTCCGGGAGAAGGATCGTGTAGCCGAAG
>VBFG01000109.1 GCA_005882635.1 Chloroflexota bacterium
ACCACGCGGCCGGCCCGACGCGCGCTTCGACGACGTCCTTCGGCGCCTCGGCCGAGCCGGTGACGGCGCTCGCCTGGTCGACCGCCTCGATCCCTCTTGCCAGCTGGGCGCCCGGCCACCACGCGACCCACCAGCCGGCGCCCGTGGCGGCTGCGACCGTCGATCCGTCCGCAAGGCCGATCCGGATGGCGGCCGCGTCCGGTCCGATGCGCCCGAAGGCGATCGTCCGGCCCCCGGCGCGGTCGTCCTCGCGGGCCATCTCGGTGACGGCGATCCGCGAACCGTCCACGGCATCGAAGCTCGTGGACGCCAGCCGGTCGACGGCGTCGACCGTCGCGCCGGTCTCGTCGAGCCGGGCCAGGCACTCGATCGCGAGCGTGCCGTCGGCCAGGATCGCGGTGGTCAGGCCCTCGCCGCGGGCGTCGATCACGGCCGTCGGGAGGTCGGCCTCCGCCTGCCCGAAGGATTCTC